>DATDGG010000451.1:0-2672 GCA_036522235.1 Xanthobacteraceae bacterium | reverse complement strand
CCATGGTCATCGAAACCGATCCATTCGGGAATTTTCTCGGTCAGGGCTATGTATTGGGATCCGGTCGCGACTGGGCGCGTCTCGGTAACCTTTATCTGCAGGACGGCGTGTGGAACGACGAACGGATTCTCCCCGAGGGCTATGTCAAATTTGTGAGCACGGTCGCACCTGCGTGGGAAGCAGACGGGCGTCCGGTCTACGGCGGCTTCTTCTGGATCAACGGCACCGGCATGTTTCCGGTACCGAAGGAGGCGTATTACATGTCAGGCGCCGGCGGCCAGAGGACGCTGATCATCCCCTCGCACGATCTCGTCGTCGTGCGCATGGGACACTCCAAGGGCGAAGGACCTGGCGCCGAAAGCCTCGCAAAAGCGCTTGCGCTCCTGATGGAGGCGGTGCCGGCGAACGGGTAGCAACCTAGCTAGTTTCTGTCGCGAGAGGCAGAATAGTACGGCGGAATCGGCGTTTCCAGCGCGTTTCAGCGGCAAGTTTTGCTTGCGGGCGGGAGGCGCGACGTCTCTCATTTGAGAGATGATTCGCCGGCGCACCGAGCCTACCAATGCCGTGCGCTGCTGGATGGGCAGCGCGGCGGCTGGCCTGCGGCCGGCGCTTCTCGGCTGAGCCGTGGCGCGGGCGAGGGCGCGGCAGATGAGCTTTGCCGATCTCGAACTGCTGCGGCAGGGCGTGCGGCTTGAGCCGTCGCTGCAGGCGATCTGCGATTTTCTCGATAAGCAGCCGGCGCTGGTCGAGCGGGTACGGCGTGATCTGGTGTGCGGCCTCAAACGGCCGGACCATGGTCGCCGTGGCCTCACCGCGCCGCAGGTGCTGCGCGCATTGGTTCTGATGCGGGTGAAGAACTGGGATTATCGCGAGCTGCGCGAACGCATCGCCGATGGAATCACGCTGCGGGCGTTCACCGATTTCTACTGCGAGGAGGTGCCCAAGCATGACGCCTTCAACCGCAGCTTCAACCGGCTGACGCCGGCGACGCTCAAGGCCATCAATGAACTCGTCGTCGAAGCCGCCGTGAAGCTGGGCCTTGAGGACGGCAGGAAACTGCGGGTCGACACCACGGTGGTGGAGACCGACATTCATCATCCGACCGACAACACCTTGCTGTGGGACGTGGTGCGCGTCCTCACGCGGCTCCTCGGCCGGCTTGCCGAGGCGCTGGAACTGCCGCGCATCGCCGGCTTTCGCAATCGTTCGCGAGCTGCGCATCGGCGCATGTATGAGATTCAACGCATGACGACGCGGCAGCGTCAGGGCGCCGGATCGCAACAGACCGCGGCCTACCGGGCGCTGATTGCGATTGCCGAGGAGGTGGTGGTGAGCGCCAGGAAGGCGCTTGACGATACTGCCGCGATGCGCGGCAAGGACCCGCTCACCGCCCTGAACGTCAAGGCCCTGCGCGAGGAGATCGCGCATTATTGCGATCTCGGCGCGCGCGTTATCAGCCAGGCACGCCGTCGTGTGCTCGATGGCGAACAGGTGCCCACGTCTGAGAAGATATATTCCATCTTCGAACCGCACACCGACCTGATCAAGCGCGGCAAGGTGCGTGCACCGGTCGAGTTCGGCCACAAAGTATTTCTCGCCGAAAGTGCCAAAGGATTGGTCACCCAGTATGAGGTGCTCCGCGGCAATCCGGCGGACGAAGTCCAGGTGGCGCCGTCGCTCAAGCGCCACCGCCGCATCTTCCGCCGTTCACCCGCCCTCTACGGTGCCGATCGCGGCTTCTTCAGCGAGGACAACATCGCCGTTTGCGTGCGCGGCGGCGTCGTTTCGGTGAGCATTCCGCAGCGCGGCGGTTGCAAGACGCCGCAACGCCGGGCTTACGAACGATCGCCGGCCTTCAAGCAAGGCCAGCGATTCCGGGCCGGCATCGAGGGGCGCATCTCGGTGTTGATGCGTGGCCGCGGCATGAAGCGCTGCCGTGCCGAAGGCGCCGAGCGCTTCGCGCTGTTTGTCAGCGCCGCAGTGCTCGCCAACAATCTCATGATCATCGGCGACCTGTTGACCAAACGCCCCAGGTGTCGCCGGCAACTCCGTCGCCGACCGGCGACGCGGTGAAACAAACCGCCGTCCATATCGCGACGCCCGGCACAACTACCCCTCGCGCAGGGCCGATCGTACCGAAAATGACGCGAGAAGCTCTCGCAAATTCACCCGCACGGTAGTACAGTTATGCCCATGAAATCAGGATAACTGACCCGTCCCCGCTCAAGATCAACCAATTTCGCGACAGAAACTAGCTAGTTGCACCGAACACTACGTTCGGGCATTCCGCCCTTCGTTCCTGAGGCAAGAAAGCACGGAATCTCTCGATGATACGGAAGCATGTTGCCAAGCTCAGGCAGGCCTTTCGTGCCCGACGCGCGTCGAAAAATCCCGCTGTTAGATACGCCCTCGCAGGGATCACCAAACCCTCTCGCCAAAAAAGGCCGGTGCGCCGGCGCTATTCATTAAAGGAACACCGCTCACGGCGCGCCCAACGTGCCGATGCACAAGTGTCCTTCCAGATTCGATCCGAACATTCGGCGAATTCGAATTTCGGTCGTACGGCAACGCAAACATCACTTTCCCTTCTTCCCGGCACACTTCTCCGCCACCCTAATATTTGACACGGTAGTAAACGTACTTCATTATCTCATTCTGGAACACAATCACAC
>DATDGG010000450.1:0-8222 GCA_036522235.1 Xanthobacteraceae bacterium | reverse complement strand
GGCGATGCGCAAATCCTGCTCCTCGAACGGCGCCGTGGCGTCCATCAGCACGATCACCACCTCGGCAAAACGCACCGCATTGAGGGCGTCGCTGACGGAAAGCTTTTCGAGCTTCTCCTCGATGCGGGAGCGCCGCCGCAGGCCGGCGGTGTCGTGAAAACGAAAGCGGCGGCCGCGCCAGCCGACCTCGACCGCGATGGCGTCGCGGGTGATGCCGGCCTCCGGTCCGGTCAGGAGCCGCTCCTCGCCCAGGAGCGTGTTGACGAGCGTCGACTTGCCGGTATTGGGCCGGCCCACGACGGCGACCCGGATCGGCCCCTCGCCTTTCGGCTCCTCGTGCGGTTCGCCCGCCTCAGCGGTCGCATCGGGCAGCGCCTCGCGCAGCGCATCGTAGAGGTCGGCGAGCCCTTCGCCGTGCTCGGCCGAGATCGGGATCGGCTCGCCAAGGCCGAGCGAATAGGCATCGAGCACGCCGCCTTGCGCGGCACGGCCTTCGGCCTTGTTGGCGATCAGGACCGCGGGCCGGCCGGATTTGCGCACCAGGTCCGCGAAAGCCTGGTCGACCGGGGTCGCCCCGGCGCGGACGTCGATCAGAAAGAAGATCGCGTCGGCGGCCGCGATGGCGGCCTCGGTCTGCGCCTGCATGCGGCCGGACAGGCTGTCGGGCGTAGCCTGTTCGAGACCGGCGGTATCGATCACGGTAAAGGTGAGATCGCCGAGCTGCCCGCGGCCCTCGCGGCGATCGCGCGTGACGCCGGGCCGGTCGTCGACCAAAGCGAGGCGGCGGCCGACCAGACGGTTGAACAGGGTCGACTTGCCGACGTTCGGCCGTCCGACAATGGCGACCGTGAAAGCCATGGACCGCTGCTAAGTTTGATCGCCTCGCCGATGTCAGCGCGTGATCGGCGGTGGATCAGGCCAAGCCGTTTGTGCGCCACCCGGCGCGGCGGACTGCCGGGTCGGCGGCGAATCCGGCCACGGCGAAGCTTGCGACGGCGGGGGCCGGGTTGGCGCCGGCGTCGCGACCGCAGGCGCGCTTGGTGCGTTGGCGGGCGGCGTCGCCACGACTTTCGGCTTCGGCTCGGGCTTGGGCTTTGCCTTCGGCTTGGCGAGATCGGGTGCGGGCCGCGCGTTCGCGATCGCTTGGCCGTCCGCCGGCGGCTGATAGCCTTTGACCAGATCCTGCGGCACCCCCTGCTGAACGCCGGGCGTGCCCTCGGGAAACAGCGGCTTGCGATCGCCCGGCAGCGGCTTTTTCTGACCCTCGAATATGCTGTCCACGATTCCCTGCGGGTCGAAGTCGCTGCAACCGGCAAGCGGCAGCAAGATCGCGAGCGTCGAAGCGAGGGTCACCATGCGCGCCAATCGAGTCATTGCCTTAAGCCCTCCTCAACCTTTGCCCTCGGAGGCCATCAGGGCGGTGAGCATTTCCATGCGGCTGCGCTCGTCGGGTGGCGTCGCGGGATCGGTGTCGATCACCTCGATCCAGCGCTTGGCGGCGGCGATGTCGCCGGAATGCCAAGCCGCCAGCGCCAGCAATTCGCGCGCCGTATGCCGAAACACATGGTCGGCGCCGCTCACCGGCTCGAGCCGTGCCCGCGCCTCGGCCGCCGTGCCGGCGTCGATCAGCAGCGCGCCGGCCCGCAGCGCGGCGAGATCGCGCAGCTCCGCACCGACAGATGAGTTGGCGGCGATCTTATCGTAGGCGGCAACCGCCGCCTTGGGATCGGTCGCGGCGAGCTCGGCCGCGGCGCGCACCAGCGCCAGCGGGCGATAGGTCGTGGACGTCGTGTCGGCGATCTTGGCAAAAGCCGCCTCGGCCTCGCTGTGCTTGCCCTGATCGCTGAGCGCGATGGCCGCCTCGAAAGCCGCACCCGCCTCGGCGGCCTTCTTGGTCTCCCACCAATCGTAGGCGCGCCAGCCCGCTACCGCGAGCACGACCAGGATGGCGGCGGCGATGGCGTAGTTCTGGTAGCGCTCCCACAGCTTCTTGAACTGTTCGCGCCGGACTTCTTCGTCGACTTCCTGGAAGATATCGGACACAGATCGTTCTCGTCTTAAATCGTTCCCGTCTTGACGGCTCAAGTCTTAGCGTGGCCGGGCCGATACCCTATCGATATGGCGGCGGCAAGGCAAAAGGCGCGCATAGACTTCGTTAAACCCCTGAAATGCGGACCTTATCGTCCCGTTGTCACACCCCCTTGGCGAGGCGCCCGCAGCCGCCGTCAACCGCCCACCACCGTCTTCGGCTTGCGCGGCGGCATCGGCGCCTTGGCGCGCATGGGATAGACCTGCTCCGGGCCCGGAAAGGCGCGCGTGCGCACATCCTTGGCATAGGCCGCGATCGCGGCCTCGATGCCGGGTCCGAGGTCGCCGTAGCGGCGGACGAATTTCGGCACCCGCGGCGAAAGGCCCAGCATGTCCTCGAGCACCAGGATCTGCCCGTCGCAGGCAACGCTCGCCCCGATGCCGATGGTGGGGATCGCGATCGCTGCGCTGATGCGCCGCCCGAGCGGCTCGGCCACGGCCTCGATCACCACCGCGAAGGCACCCGCCTCCGCCACCGCCACCGCGTCGGCCTCGATCGGGGGCCAATCGGCCTCGTCGCGCCCCTGCGCCCGAAACGCCCCGATCGTGTTGATCGATTGCGGGGTGAGGCCGATATGGCCCATCACCGGCACGCCGCGCTCGGCCAGAAACGCGATGGTCTCGGCCATGCGCCGCCCGCCTTCGAGCTTGATGGCGCCGCAGCCGGTCTCCTTGAGCACGCGCGCGCACGACGCGAAGGCCTGCTCCTTCGATTGCTCGTAGCTGCCGAACGGCATGTCGACCACCACCAAGGCGCGCTTGGAGCCGCGCATCACCGCATGGCCCTGCAGGATCATCATGTCGAGAGTGACCGGCACCGTGGTCTCGAGCCCATGCATCACCATGCCGAGCGAATCGCCGACCAGGATCACGTCGCAATAGCGGTCGACCAGGCGCGCCGTATGGGCGTGGTAGGAGGTCAGGCAGACGATCGGCTCGCCGCCCTTGCGGGCGCGAATGTCCGGCGCGGTGATCCGCTTGATCTCTTCCTGTGCCGACATGCTCAAGCCCCGCAGCTCGATAGCTTCATCATATAGGGATGGAACATATAGGGATAAAACCACGCCAAGGCAGGGCCGCCGCGCACGGCGGCGCAGGCGGGGATCGTGACGGCGAGGCTCTTTACAGTCCCTTCCATGGCGCCTGTCTAGAGCATTTTCAGTTAGATTGCGAAAGGAAAGCAAATAGATAGAGGCCCGTGTCCCGCAAGTTTCTCCGGGCAGCCGCCGGCCTTGCAAACGGGCCGGCGGCCGCAGCGCCGCAAGCCTGCAAAACCCCGCCGCGACGGCTTTCGGGGGACCCGCCGGGCTGCTATGATCGTGGTAGTTCGGGTCACCCGGCGCGGATTCGTTCCTTGCTCCGGGTGATGCATGTGCGTCCGTCTGGAAATGTCTGGGAGATTCCGGTTGCGACCCGATCGCTAGGGAGAAAATCGAATGCGAACCAAACTCATGCTGAGCATGACTGCCGGCTTGGCTGTCATTCTATCTCAAGGCGTATCCTATCAGGCTTCGGGCGGAACCGGGACGGCCCTGACCGGGCTCGTCAACTCCGCCGAAGAAGGCAATATGGAAGGCGTTGTGGTCAGCGCCACGAAAGCCGACTCGACCGTCATGGTCAGCGTGACCACCGACGCGCAGGGCCGCTACAGCTTCCCGGCCGACCGGCTTGAGCCCGGCCAATACACCCTCGCCACCCGCGCCGTCGGCTATGATATCGCCGCGCCCGCTACGGCGAAGGTGGCGGCGGATGCGACCGCGACGACCGACATCAAGCTGCAGAAGGCCAAGAACCTCGCCAGCCAGCTCACCAATGCCGAATGGATGATGAGCATTCCGGGCACCGAGGATCAGAAGGCGTTCCTCTTGAATTGCACGAGCTGCCACACGCTGGAGCGGATCGTGCGCTCGACCCACGATGCCGACGAGTGGACGAAGGTCATCTCCCGCATGCAAGGCTACGGCGCGGTCAGCCAACCGATCAAGCCGCAGCGCATGCTGGACGAGACGCGGGCGCTCGACCCGGAACAAAACCGCAAGCCGGCGGAATATCTCGCCACCATCAATCTGAGCTCGACCGACCACTGGAAGTACGACCTCAAGACCCTGCCCCGCCCGACTGGGCGTTCCACGCGGGCGATCGTGACCGAGTACTATCTGCCGCGGTCGGTGATCGAGCCGCATGACGTGATCGCCCGGGACGGCTACGTCTGGTACTCGGACTTCGGCAATCCGTTCATCTCCAGATTCGACCCGAAGACGCTCAAGCTCACCGAATACCCGGTGACGAAGTTCAAGCCGACCGCGCCGGAAGGCAACCTCGCGATCGACTTCGACAAGAACGGGACCATCTGGTTCGACACGATGTACCAGGGCTCGCTCGGCAATCTCGATCCGAAGACCGGCGAGATCAAATACTACCCGCTCGATCCGAAGTGGAATGACAACCGCGTGCAGCTGAACTTCGTGGGCCTGCACCACGAGGTGGACGGCAAGGTCTGGACCAAGAGCGTCGGCACCCAGGATATCTTCCGGGTCGACCTCAAGACCGGTCAGTGGGAGAAGTTCCATCCGACCGACGAGATCGCCGGCGGCTCGCGCTACGGCATCTATCAGGTCGCCTCCGACTCGCACAACAATCTGTGGATGGCCGAGTTCACCGAAGGCCATCTCGGCAAGATCGACGCCAAGACCTTGAAGGTCACCTGGTACGCGCCGCCGACCCCCCATGCGCGCCTGCGCCGCATGGTGATCGACGACAAGGACCACGTCATCGTGACCGAATATCGCGGCAACAAGATCGCGGAATTCGACCCGGTGACCGAGAAGTTCACCGAATATGCGCTGCCGACCCAGTACACCAATCCGTACCGGGCCGTCTTCGACAAGAACGGTGAAATCTGGACCGGCGGCATGGCGACCGACCGCGTGGTGCGGTTCGATCCCAAGGGCGGCAAGTCGGTCGAATATCTGATGCCGAAGGACACCAATATGCGCACGGTGTTCGTCGACAATTCGACCAGCCCGGTGACCTTCTGGGTCGGCAGCAATCACGATGCCGCCCTGGTGAAGGTCGAGCCGCTCGACTAAGAAAGTTTTCGGTAAAGAAGGGTTCCGTTTCGAAAGAAACGGAACCCTTTTTCATTTGTAGGATTGGTTGAGCCGCCAAGGGCGCCAACGCCCGCCTTTGCCAAGCGCGCGAAACCGACCACCTATTTCAAGCGCTGAGCAGCAATCCGGCGGTATTGGGAATCTCGACGTCGATCTCGAGCAACGAGACGGTGTCGCCGCGATCCATCTTGATCTCGACATTGTCGCGATCGATCGGGAAGTGCTTCTGGATCACCGCCAGGATCTCCTCCCGCAGGACGGTCACCAGGTCGGACTGGCCGCGGACGCCGCGCTCGTGCGCCAGGAGAATCTGCAGCCGCTCGCGCGCAACCGGCGCCGAGCCTGTTCGCTTGAACAATCCGAACATGCTCATGCGGCTCTCCGTCCGAACAACTTGTCGAGGAAGCCCTTCTTGTCGGCCGGGACCGTGATGGGCACGTCCTCGCCCTTGAGCCGGCGCGCGGCTGCCATATAGGCGCGGGCGGCCGCGCTCGACGCACTGCTGAGAATGACCGGCGCTCCGAGATTGGAGGCGCGCAGCACCTCCTCGCTTTCCGGGATGATGCCGAGCAGCGGCGTGGACAGGATTTCGAGCACGTCCTCGATGGTCAGCATCTCGCCGCGCGCGGCGCGGGCCGCATCATAGCGCGCGATGAGAATGTGTTTCTCGACGCGCTGCCCCTTCTCGGCCCGTTCGGTCTTGGAATCCAGAAGCCCGATCATGCGGTCGGAATCGCGCACCGAGGAGACTTCCGGGTTGGTCACGATGACGGCCACGTCGGCGAACCGCATCGCCAGCGTCGCGCCGCGCTCGATGCCGGCCGGGCTGTCGCAGATCACCCAATCGAATTTCGCGCGCAGCTCCGTGATCACACGCGCAACCCCCTCCTCGGTCAAGGCATCCTTGTCGCGGGTCTGCGAAGCCGGCAACAGCCACAATGTCTCGATGCGCTTGTCGCGGATCAGCGCCTGCGGCAGCTTGGCGACGCCCTGCACGACGTTGATCAGGTCGAAGACCACGCGCCGCTCGGCCCCCATCACCAGGTCGAGATTGCGCAAGCCTACGTCGAAATCGACGACGACAACGGATTGGCCCGTCTGTGCCAGCGCGGCACCGAGCGCGGCTGTGGTCGTGGTCTTGCCGACGCCACCCTTGCCCGATGTGACAACTATGACTTTGGCCATCTTGCTCCCCTTCTGTTTTTACTCCAAGGCCGCGATCGTGAGCACGGCGCCTTCCAGGCAAACCTGAACGGGCCGGCCGCGCAGGCTCGCGTCCATGTCCTCGGCGGTGCGGTAATATCCATCGACGGCGAGCAGCTCCGCTTCGTTGCGGCTGCAGAAAATGCGCGCGCGGCCATCGCCCATCGAGCCCGCCATGGCGCGGCCGCGCAACGTGCCATAGACGTGGATCGATCCGCCGGCGACGATCTCGGCACCCGAAGCGACCGAGCCGAGCACCGTCACGTCGCCGAACGGGAAGATCACGGATTGACCGGAGCGGATCGGGTCCTCGATCAACATCGAGGCCGGCTCCTGGCGCTGCGGCGGCGCCTGGCTCGGCGCAACGGCTGGAGCGGGCTCCACGGCTTGGGCCGGAGCTGCGGATGGCGCGGAAGCCGCGCTGCCCTCGCCGCCAGAGCGGCCGCCTAAAAGAACCGGCGGCAGTTGCGGCCCGATGGCGGCGGGATCGACGGCCTCAAGCCCCATGACCCGCACCCCGCGCTCGGCAAGCTGGCCGATCAGATGGGCGATTGCCTGCTCGCTGAGCTTCACGGATGCGAGGTCGAGAATGACCGGCTTGCCGACAAAGAAGCCCGGCGAGTTGCGGGTCCATTTGTCGAGCTCGGCGAGCCAATCGGCGACCGGCGGCTCGGGCGTCAACGCGAAGGCAAGAAACGAGCGGCCACGAAAGCGAATGGCTGGCTGGGGCTGAACGGCGATATTCACGGGCGCGCCTTGCGATTCTTATCAACGCGTTAATTAGGCGCGTGCGGTGGTTAATGAAGCGTTAAGAAACATTAAGATCGGCCGCTGGCCTTGAGCTGGAACGGCCTCGCCAAATCGGGGGTGGCGAGCCGCCGGCGCGGCAGCGATAATGGCGCGCCGATCGATGGCGCAGGACCTTAAGGGCGCGTGCAACGGAAACCGACAATGTCCCGCAAAACCAGCATTTTCACTGCCGCCGCCCTGGCCGCCGCCCTGCTCCTGCCGCGGCTCGCGGGGGCGGCCGAGAGATACCCCTCACACCCGATCACCATGGTCGTGCCGTTCCCGGCCGGCGGCGGGGTCGATGCCGTCGCGCGCATCGTCGCCGACAAGCTCGGTGCCGCGCTCGGCCAGCCGCTGGTGATCGACAATCGCGGCGGTGCCGCCGGCGTCATCGGCATGCGCATGGGCGCACGCGCTGCGCCTGACGGCTACACGCTGATCCTGGCGCATACCGGCTCGACCTCGATCAATCCCAGCCTCTATGCCAATGCGGGCTACGACCCGCGCGCCGATTTCGCCACCATCGGCCTCATCTCCTCGACCCCGGTGGTGCTGATGGCGCATCCCTCATTCGCGGCGCGGTCGATCGCCGAGCTGATCGCGATGGCCAGGAAGGAGCCGGGCAAGATCAATCTCGGCACGCCGCCGCCCGGCACCGGCGGTTATCTCGCGGCCGAGCTGTTCAAGTCGATGTCGGGTGCCGACGTGACGATCATTCCCTATAAGGGGACCGCGGCGCTCACCACTGATCTCCTGGGTGGACACGTCCCGGTGGGCTTCAACGTGATCGCGCCCGCCATGGGCAGCCTGCGCGGTGGGAGCCTGCGGGCGGTGGCGGTGGCGGGGCCGGAGCGATCGGGCCTCTTTCCCGACGTGCCGACCGTGAGCGAATCCGGCCTGCCGGGTTTCGAGGCGGTCTTGCATTACGGACTGCTGGCGCCGGCCGGCACGCCTAAGGAGATCATCGCCCGGCTCAACATGGAGCTGCGCACTTTGGTGGCGTCGGCGGACGTGCGCGAGCGCATCGCCGCC
>DATDGG010000449.1:0-5507 GCA_036522235.1 Xanthobacteraceae bacterium | reverse complement strand
TTCATCGGGCTCGCGCATGTCCCGGCCCTGAAGCCGGGCGATGCGGCGCGGGAACTGAAGCGATGCGCGGTCGATCTCGGCTTTCCGGGCGTGGTCGTCGCCTCGGAACTGCAGGGCCAGGCGCTGGACGCCGAGAGCTTGCGTCCATTCTGGCGCGCGGCCGCCGATCTCGACCTCTATGTCTTCATCCATCCGCTGCCGCGGGTCATCGCCTGGGCCCACATGGACGCGGACGATCTCGGCCGCATGCTGGGCTGGCAGTTCTCGCTGATGGTGGCCGCGGTGCGCATGATCAACAGCGGCCTGCTCGACGAGCTTCCCACATTGCGGGTTCAATTCTCCCACTTTGCCGCCGGCCTCGGCCGCTATCTGGGACGTGTTCGCGGATTTCAGCAGCGCGAGAAATGGGGCACGGCGGGCGTGCCGCGCCACGGCCGCGGCCCGCGCATGCCGTTCGATCATTACCTCGAGCATCGCTTGTTCTACGATTGCGCCGGCTGGGCCGGGCCCGACCATGCGGCCGAATGGGGCGCCGAATGGGTGCGGTTCGGGCTGCAGGAGGTGGCCTTGTCGCAAACGCTGTTTGCGACCGACTATCCGCAGGCGGTGCGCGCGCCCGAGGAGGTCGTGGCCTATATGGGCGCGGTGCGCGCGCTCGGGCCCAATGCCCGTGCCATGGTGGACGGGATCGCCGCCGAACGGCTTATTCCCGATCTGGCGCAGCGCCTCGGCAAGGCTGCGTGAACAACGACGTCGGAGGGCAATATGGCCCAAATCGGATTTATCGGGCTCGGCAATATGGGTCTGCCGATGGCGGAGAACCTGATCAAGGCGGGGCACCCGGTCTGCGGCTACGATGTGAACGCGGCCGCGCTCGACAAGTTCTCCGCGGTGGGCGGAATTGCGGTGCGCTCGCTCGATGTCGCCTCCATGGGGGTGGATTTGGTCATCACCATGCTGCCGGCGCGCGAGCAGGTGCGCGAGGTCTATCTCGGCCAGGGTGGCGTGCTCGCTTCAGCGGCGTCCGGCACCCTGCTGATCGATTGCTCGACCGTCGACGTCGATACCGCGCGGGCGGTGGCGGCCGCCGCCAAGGTGAACGAGCTCGCCATGCTCGATGCACCGGTATCCGGCGGCGTTGCGGGCGCGCAAGCCGGAACCCTGACCTTCATGGTCGGCGGCAGCGATCAGGCATTCGAGCGCGCCAAGCCGGTGCTCCAGGCGATGGGCAAGAACATCGTGCAGGCGGGTGCCGCCGGCAGCGGCCAGGCCGCGAAGATCTGCAACAACATGATTCTCGGAATTTCGATGATCGCCGTCAGTGAAGCATTCGTGCTCGCCGAGAAGCTCGGGCTCGATGCGCACAAGCTTTTCGAGATCGCGTCCCAATCCTCCGGGCAATGCTGGTCGATGACGAATTACTGCCCGGTGCCCGGCCTGGTGCCGACCTCGCCCGCCAACCACGACTATCAGCCGGGTTTCACGGCGGCGATGATGCTGAAGGATTTGAAGCTCGCGCGGGACGCCGCGCGGCTCACCCGCTCGGTCGCGCCGCTCGGCGCCGGTGCGACCGCAGTCTATCAAAGCTTCGTCGACGACGGCGGCGCGGCTGTGGATTTTTCCGGCATCATTCGCTTCCTGCGCGGGGCCAATCAATAGAGGCCGCGAACGGGGAGGGGCGAAGCCAAGGGCTGGAGGATCACATGATAGACCACATCGGCTTTCCGGTGTCCGACTACGAAAGATCGAAGGCGTTCTACGTCAAAGCGCTGGCGCCGCTCGGCTATGTGTTGGTCATGGAAGTGGGCCAGGTCGAGAACAGCGATCGCGCGGCGGGTTTCGGACGCAACGGCAAGCCGGACTTTTGGATCGGCGGGGAGGGCGGCCTCAACGGCGTTCTGCACGTGGCGATCACAGCCGACGATCGCGCGATGGTCGACGCGTTCCACCGCGCCGCGACCGCGGCCGGCGGCGCCGACAATGGCCAACCGGGTCTGCGTCCGCATTACCACCCGAACTATTACGGAGCCTTCGTGCGCGACCCCGACGGTCACAATATCGAGGCGGTGTGCCACCGCCCGGCCTGAGGGGAAGGGCGCTCAACAATGTAGCCTGCCAGATCGGGCGATAGCGCAGGCAGTCCGCGCGCCTCTCATGCTTAACTGAAATCGGAGCACGAGCGGACGCGCTGATGAACTTGCGTCTCGAGCGGCCATTCGGCAGCCGCCAATCGAGAGGTGAGCAGAGCGTTTGCGTCTCGACTAAAATCGAATGATCAAAGGTGTGGAAGATCGGGACCACCCCGGAATACCGGTCGAATGATCGTGAACGGGGCGTTACGAAACAGGCTCAAATCGTTGGTTCAATTGATCATTCACCGTTGCAAATAAACCATCTCTTTATCGTGTTGTTTAAGCGGATTTTAGACCCTCCCCGATAGGTTCGCGGGACAGCGGGGAAACAGGGCCTCGCCACTTAAAAACATAGTGACAGGAAGGCGTCATGATGAAAGCCGTTGCCAAGGCGGCGGAGCCGGCCGAGCGCGAATCGCGCTTCGAGCACATCCGTCCGCTTTATCTCGAAGCACTGACGCTCGTGGAGCGGCTGCACCGGCGGCTCCTCGATGTCATCAAGGACGAGTTCGATCGCCGCAGCCGCTCCGATATCAATTCCGTGCAGGCGCTACTCTTGTACAATATCGGGGAGAAGGAGCTGACCGCGGGTGAGCTGCGCACGCGCGGCTATTACCTCGGCTCCAACGTTTCCTACAATCTCAAGAAGCTCGTCGAGATGGGGTTCCTCGACCATCAGCGTTCGCGCGTCGATCGCCGCTCGGTGCGCATCAAGCTCACCGAGAAAGGCGGCGAGGTCCGCGATATCGTCGACACGCTCTACCAGAAGCATGTGCGCACGGTCGAGCAGGTTGGCGGCATCAGCTCCGACGAGTTCGCGACCTTGAACAAGTCGCTGCACCGGCTCGAGCGGTTCTGGACCGACCAGATTCTCTACCGCTTGTGACCTCGACGCATTAACACAAGAAAACGAAGCGACAGCTGGTTCCTCCCCGAACGCTGTCGCTCGAAACTGGGCGCTTACTTCGCCTCGGCCACCGCCGGGGCGCTTTGTCGTGTGATAAGGCGCCGCGGTGCTGGTGACTTTAGGTCCGCTTCAAGCGAGAATAAGGGTCGACCTAAGCGAGAGGGAGGAGGCCCGGCCATGCATGACGTCATCGATCTCACGGTCACGCCGCTGTCGCGCGCCTGCGGCGCCGAGATCCGCGGGGTCGATCTCACCAAGGAGCTTTCCGACGCCACGGTGCGGGCGATCAGGGAGGCGTGGGGAGAGCACCTCGTGTTGGTATTCCGCGGCCAGAGCATCACCCAGGAGCAGCAGCTGCGCTTTGCCGCCTATTTCGGCGAGCTTGGCGACCGCAAGCAGGCCCCGCAGGCGCTCCGCCAGCGTGCCGAGGGCATCCATCAGGATCACAAGAAGATTCTCCTGGTCACCAATATCAAGGTCGACGGGCAGCCGATCGGCGCATTCGGCGACGGCGAGTTCTGGTTCCATATCGATTCCGGCTACACGCCGCGCCCCTACAAATACACCTTCCTGCATGCGCTCGAGCTGCCCTCGACCGGCGGCAACACGCTGTTCGGCAATATGTACAAGGCCTACGCGGCAGTGCCGCCGGCGCTCAAGGCGCGGCTCAGCGGCAAGAAGGCGCTCCACATCCATGAATACAAGCGCGCCGAGAAGGCCGATCTCTCGGCCGACATCAGCAACATTCCGCATTTCCACCACCCGGTCTTCATCACGCATCCGGATACCGGGCGCAAGACGCTGTTCGTCGACCGCCTCATGACCGCGCGCATCGAGGGGCTTTCCCCCGACGAGAGCGACGCGATCCTCCAGCAGCTCTACGAAATCGGCGAGCGCAAGGAATTCATCTTCGAGCATGTCTGGCAGCTCGGCGATTTCCTGATGTGGGACAACCGTTGCACGATCCATGCGCGGACCGACTTTCCGAAAGGCGAGCACCGCCTGCTGCGCCGTTGCACGGTCGAAGGCGGGCCGCTTCACGAGTAGCGCTGATCGGAGACGGCCATGGCCAATGCGGGATTGCCGGTATTCGAACATTTCATCGCCGATTTGCGGACGATCTGGGCGGCGGAGAGCGACAATCAGCGCCGCATGGAGGAGGCCAAGCCGCTGCTCGAGCGGTTGGTGATGGACCAAGGCCTCAAGGCCCATTCGGCGCGCTGGCCCTCGACCGAAGGCTACAAGAACCTGCTTCTTTACGTCGATCCGCAGCACCATTTCGCCGTCAACGCGGTGGTGCGCACGCCCGGGCGCACCGGCGGCGTGCACGATCATGCCGATGCCTGGGTTCTCTATGGCGTGCTCGACGGCTCCGAGAGCCTTGAACGCTACGAACGCATCGATGACGGCAACCGCGCCGGCTATGCGGAGCTGCGGCTCGCCTCGGTGACCACCGGAACGCAAGGCAAGGTCGATCTGGTGGCGCCGCACGCCATTCATGCGGAGCAGGGCGGTCCCACCCGCTCGGTCGCGATCATCGTCCGCAGCCAGCGCCTGGGCGAAGGCACGATCCCGCAGCGCGCCTATGACCCAAAGGCCAAGACCGTGATCGAGCGTTTCGGCCCGACCCAGGTTCCCTATGCCCTCGTCGCCTGACGAGGGCGCCCCACCGGGCGGCATCTATTTCGAGTTCACGCCGATCGGCGCATCGGTCAAGGTCGTGGCCATCGACGCGGCAACCGGCACCGAGGTCAGCGTGATCGGACCCGCCCGCGCCGCGCAAGCCCACCTGCAAAGGTTGGCCCTGCAGAAGCTCAAGGCCCGCTTGAAGGCCGGCGCATAAACCCTAGATGTTGCGGTCCTCGGCCCCGGCACGCCAAGGGCTTGGCGGTCCTGGCTCGATATGCTATCGGCCATCGTCCCGCAAAAATGAGATCAACATGTCGGCTGGCGAACCATCCGCAACCACGACCCCGGCAAGCTCCTTTTTCTCGGCGCCGCTGGCCAAGACCGACCCGGAGCTGGCAGACGCCATCGCGCGCGAGCTCGGCCGGCAGCGCGACGATATCGAGCTCATCGCCTCGGAGAACTACGTCAGCCGCGCCGTGCTCGAAGCGCAGGGCTCCGTGCTGACCAACAAATATGCCGAAGGCCTGCCGGGGCGGCGCTATTACGGCGGCTGCCAATTCGTCGACATGGCAGAGTCACTGGCTATTGAACGGGTTACCAAGCTTTTTGGATGTCGTTACGCAAACGTCCAGGCCCATTCCGGCGCGTCCGCCAATGCGGCGGCCTTCCTGGCGCTGATGCAGCCTGGCGACACGTTCCTGGGGCTCAGCCTCGCGGCCGGCGGCCATCTCACCCACGGCTCGCCCGTGAACATGTCCGGCCGCTGGTTCAAACCGGTTGCCTACACGGTGCGCCCTGACGACCATCGCATCGACCATGATGCGGTGCGCAAGCTCGCG
>DATDGG010000448.1:0-9311 GCA_036522235.1 Xanthobacteraceae bacterium | reverse complement strand
GGCGTGAAGGACCTTTTGGTCCGTGACCCGACTCAAGTTATGCATGGGGTCGACGAATCATCCCGTGCGAATCACGGCCGAACCGCATGCTCACCGACTTGCGATTTGCCCTTGGCGCCATCCTGGCGATCGCGCTGCTCGCGGTGGCGGGCGTGGGGGTCGTCACCTCCGTTCGATTGGCGCGCGAGGCGCATATGGGGCCGCTCGAAGATTCGCGCAGCTTGGCCTATGCGGCACCCGCCGCACGGAACGCGTTCTACGATCCCGACGGCGCGCGAATTCCACGGGTCGAGGCGACCGCAGAACCCCCGGAACGGACCGCGAGCACCCCGGCAAATCCGCCCGCCGCGGACGCTGCCGACGACAAGGAGATCGACGCTGCGCGCACGGCCAAGATGCTGGCAATGGCACCCGCCAGGCCCGGGCCTTCGGGACCTGTAGAAGCCGGGGCAGCACCGCCGGAACCGCCGGCGGCGGACGGAGCGGGCGCACCACCCGCGGATCGCCTCGCGAGCACGTCCGCGGCAGACCCCTCGCAACCAATGCAAACGCCGATCGAGGCGCGGCCACCGGCGCAAGCCGCCGATCCTTGGGCGCCGCCCGCGCCGCGGCCGCGCCCGAAGCCGCAGTTCCGCAAACGCTTCGCGCACACCCACTTCCGGCGCGCCGTCGCCGCCAACTCGCAGCCGTGGCCGAATTCGTCCTGGCCGAACACGCCGTGGCCCGGCTTCGACGGTCAATTCGGCGCCGTCACGCCGGCGAAGCGGGCCGCCAACCGCTGAGCCTACATGCGCAACAGCCGCTTGGCGTTGCCGCTGAGAATCTTGATCTTGTCCTCGTCGCACAGCGGCACCGACTGCATCCATTTGGTGGCCGGCGCATTGGCGACGAACGGCCAATCGACCGCGAACATGATGCGGTCGACGCCCATTTCCTGCACGCAGCACATCAGCGCCGGGTCGGAGAAGTTGCCGCTGGTGGTGATGTGAAAATTGCCGCAGAACACGTCGCGAAAGCTGATCGATTTCTGCCCCGGCCGCGACAGCGCCTGATCGATGCGCCAGACCTGGAACGGCAGCATCTCGCCCAGGTGCCCGATGATGATCTTGAGCCCCGGATAGGCCTCGAACACGCCGCTCAGCACCATGCGGATCGCTTGCGTCGCGGTCTCGACCGTGAAGCCCCAGGCGGCGCGGATCACCAGCGGATAGTCCTTCACATAGTCCTTGTAATAGGCCTCCATCACCGCCTTGTGCGGGATCGACGGGTGCAGATAGATCGGCACGTCGAGGCGCTGCGCGCGCTCGAAGATCGGCCAGAACCGCTTGTCGTCGACGAACATGTCGTTGGCGAGCCCGTGGATCATGGCGCCCTTGAAGCCGTGCTTATTGACGGTGCGCTCGAGCTCGTCGGCCGCCCCTTTCGGATCACAGGTCGGCAGCGCCCCGAAGGCAGCGAAGCGATCGGGCCGCGCCGCCACCACCGCAGCCAGCCGATCGTTCACGCCCTGCGCGATCGCGAGCGCGCCGTCGCCGGTAAGCCGCTGCGCCGACGGCGCGCCGTGCGAGAGCACCTGGATGTCGATGCCGGCCTCGTCCATCTCCTTGAGGCGCCGCTCGCCGAACTCGAACATGCGGTCGACGACCGCGGGATTGGGCTCGACGGTGCCGAAATGCTTGACCAGCTCACGGTCGTAATAGTGCTCCTCGATTGCAATGACCTGACAATGGGGCTTCTGCAGCATGGTAAGATGTTCCCTCGAATTTTATGCCAATGCTTCCTACCAATGCGCGCGGGGTCTGTCACGTCGCGCCTCTGATAAGTCATTAATCTGCTCGATGCCGTACGTATAACCAAGCCGTACGTATAACCAGCACATAAAGCGAGCCCCCCCGACGTTGCAAACCTGCATTGCCGAGGTAGGCTTGGCGCAAGGTAGCCCTCATGGGTTAAGTCTTGCGCAGGGGCGACGTGAGATAAGGGCGCTGGTCATGGCGCATCCGGTCGCAAAGCAGTTTCTGGCGCGCGCCAATTCGGCGCTCCTGCTCGGCCTCGTCTGCGGGGGACTTGCGATCTGCGCCTTCGGGGCGGTCGCGTTCGACCTGACCCGCTGGTTTGCTGAATAGATCGAATTAGATCGAAAAACCCGCGCGAAGCGTGTGCGCTATTCCGGCTGAATGCTATTCCGGCGCAATGCCTGCCGCCCTGATGATCGCGCCGTAGCGCGCAATGCCGTCCTCGATCAACGCCTTGAAGTCGTCCGGCGTGCCGCCGATGACCGCCATGCCGTTGTCGTTGAGCTTGGGCAAGACATCGGGCGCATTGAGCGCCTTGACGGTCTCGGCGTTGAGCCGCGCCGTGATCGGCGCTGGCAGCCCCGGCGGCCCGAACAGACCGAACCATGACGAAGGCTTGCGGAACGCCGGCAGCACTTCCGACATCGACGGAATTTGCGGCCGCAGCGCAAAGCGCTTGGGCTCCAGCACCGCGAGGATCTTCACGCTCGCCTGGTCGGCGATGCCGAGCACGTTGGAGATCGACAGATAGGCCATCGGAATATGGCCGGCGATCACGTCCTGCAGCGCGGGCGCGACGCCCCGGTAGGGCACGTGATTGATCTTCACGCCGGCGGTCTGGTTGAACAGCTCGCCCATCAGATGGAACACCGAGCCGACGCCGGAGGAGCCGTAGGACAGCTCGTTCGGATGCGCCTTGGCATAGGCGATGAGGTCGGGAACCGAGTTGATGCCGAGCGCGCCGCTCACCACCAGGCAGGTCACCGGCTCGACCGCGGCCGCGATAGGGGTGAAGTCCTTGAGCGGATCATAGGGCAGGTTCTTGATCAGGTGCACGGCGGTGACATGGGTGCTGGCCGTGCTCATCAACAAGAGGTAGCCGTCGGGCGGGGCGCGCGCCACCAGGTTGGCGCCGATCACGCCGTTGGCGCCGGTGCGGTTCTCGGTGATGACGCTCTCTTTGAGCGCTTCGCCGAGCTTCAGTCCCACGAGCCGCGCCACCAGGTCGAGCGCCGGCCCGGGCGGGAATGGCACCACCAGGGTTATGGGCCGCGCGGGCCAGGTCTGCGCGTGGGCGGGCGTCGCGGCTGCAAGCGCGGTCAGGAGGCAGAGAGCGAAACGCATCGGCAGGTTCCTCTTGTAGCCCGGATGGAGCACCGCGCAATCCGGGACCGCCGCTCCCGCATTTCGCAAGAACTCCATGCGGGCTACGGCGCCGCTACAGCTTTGCGATCTTCGGCATCACCTCGGCGCGGAACAGTTCGAGCGAGCGCAGCGCCTGTTCGAGCGTCATGGCGCCGAAGAAGAGATAGGACAAGAGATAATTGATGCCGAGCGCGCGCGACTGCGCTTCGATCGCCGCCCATACGGTCGCCGGGCTGCCGGCGATCGCCATGCCTTCCTGCTCCCATTCCTCGAAGGTCGCGCCGCGATGGATGTTGGCGCGCGGGTCGGCCACGCCCGACGCCTGCGTCTTGCGCAGATAGTTGAGGCTTGCGGCGTGATGCGCGATGGCGGGCCCGGCGATCGCCCGCGCCTGCGCATCGGTCTCGGCGACCACGATGTGGCGCAGCAGCCCGATCGCGGTGCCGCCGGGAAATTCGGGCTTGGGCACCGGAGGCCCCTTCCCCTTGGCGAGCGCTGCGCGATAGGCCGCGATGTTCTCCTTGGCGAGCGCGGTCGGCCCATTGGCGGTGAAATGCATGCCGCGCTCGCCCGACCAGGCGGCGCCGATCGTGTTCGAGGAGCCGTACCAGAATGGTGGGTGCGGCTGCTGCAGCGGGCGCAGCGCCATCGGAACGTTCGTATAGGTGAAATGCGCCCCGGCGTGGTTGAGCGTATCGTTGGTCAGGCCGGCGTGGATGCAGGCGAAGGCATCGACGAAAATTTCGCGCGACTGATCATGCGCGACCTTGTGGAAGTTGAGCTCGAAGGGCGAGACGCCGCGGCCGACCCCGATATCGAGCCGGCCTTTGCTCAGATGATCGAGCATGCAGATTTCCTCGATCAGGCGCAGCGGCGAGTAGAGCGGCAGGAGATACACGAGCGGCCCAAGCCGCATGCGCGAGGTCGCCCGCGCGACCGCGCCCAGATAAACGCCCGGCACCGGCACCATGTTGAGGGGCGTCGCATGATGCTCGGCCACGTGCAGGCAATAGATGCCGGCGGCCTCGGCCGCGACCGCGAATTTCAGGCGCTCGTCGAACTGGGTCGCGAGCCGACGATCGCCCGCGCGCTCGACATGGTCGAAGAGGCCGACTTTCATCCTGGCTGACCTCTCCGGGGATTGGCGGCTTCAGGGCTTGGCGGCGGCGGGCGCCGCCGCGGTCCAGGTCTTATAATCCTCTTCCGAAACCACCGGCAGCTTCTTGAGGAAAGCCACTATTTTCCAGATTTCGTCGTCCGGCACCTCGATCTTGGCGAAGCTCGGCATGCCGGTCATCTTGATGCCGTTCTTGATCACCCAGAACAGTTCCTGCGGCAGCATATCGCCCACCACATCCTTGAGATCGGGCGGGCCCGGATTGAGGCCTTCGGAGAATTTCGACCATTCGACTCCCGGCCCGCCATGGCAGTGCCAGCAGCCGCGCTCCGAGAAGCTCTTGGCGCCGGCCTCCACCAGCTTTTGATCATTGAGCGAGCCCGGCGGCTTCTCGGTCGCATGCCGCGCGATCGAGGCGGTGCGCACATATTCGAGCGCCCAGTTGACGATACCGGGATCCTCCTCGCTCGCCGCCACATTGAACATGCCGCCGAAGAAATATACCACCGTTCCGACGCCGCCGATGACCGCCAGCAGCCCGATGAGCCAAAGCAATCTGAAGGTCTTTTTCATGGGAAAGCTCCGGTGTGAGGTCCGGGTGGCGGGATGGTAGCCGCAAATGCCGGAGGCGACAATTTCGGATTCGCGGCTCTCGCTCCCAAGGCGGATTAGCGAATCGCCGTCACGCGAGCGGCGGATGGCACTCTTGAAGAAATGTCGCGAAACGATCGAGGTCGGCCAAAGCCGCGGCCGACCATTCGACCTTCATCGACTATTCCAGGATTTGAACGACGGCGTTCCCTAGGTCCGCCCAGCGCACCACCTCGTCGTGCGGCATGGTTGCCTCGCCCGCCTCTACAAGCGCCCATCGACGATCGAGCTCGGCGATCTCCTCCGGGGGCAGCACGCTTGAATTGGCGCGCTTCCGAATTTCTCAGTTGTCCAAGAAGCTCCGCAGCTTCCTCGACCGGCTCGGGTGCTTCAGCTTCCGCAGCGCCTTGGCCTCGATCTGGCGGATGCGCTCGCGGGTCACCGAGAACTGCTGGCCGACCTCCTCGAGGGTGTGGTCGGTGTTCATGCCGATGCCGAAGCGCATGCGCAGCACGCGTTCCTCGCGCGGGGTGAGCGAGGCGAGCACGCGCGTGGTGGTCTCGCGCAGGTTCGACTGGATCGCGGCATCGATCGGCAGGATCGCGTTTTTGTCCTCGATGAAATCGCCGAGGTGCGAATCCTCCTCGTCGCCGATCGGGGTTTCGAGCGACAACGGCTCCTTGGCGATCTTGAGCACCTTGCGCACCTTCTCGAGCGGCATGCCGAGCTTCTCGGCGAGCTCCTCGGGCGTCGGCTCGCGGCCGATCTCGTTGAGCATCTGGCGCGAGGTGCGCACGATCTTGTTGATGGTCTCGATCATGTGCACCGGGATGCGGATGGTGCGCGCCTGGTCGGCGATCGAGCGGGTGATGGCCTGGCGGATCCACCAGGTCGCGTAGGTCGAGAACTTGTAGCCGCGCCGGTACTCGAACTTGTCGACGGCCTTCATCAGCCCGATATTGCCTTCCTGGATCAGGTCGAGGAACTGCAGGCCGCGATTGGTGTATTTCTTGGCGATCGAGATGACGAGCCGCAGATTGGCCTCCACCATCTCCTTCTTGGCCTGGCGCGCTTCGCGCTCGCCCTTCTGCACCATCTGCACGATCTTGCGGAACTCGCCGATCTCGAGCCCGGTCTCGCCCGCCAGCGCGTGGATGTTGCCGCGCATCTCCTTGATCTTGTCCTTGTCCTTGGCGACCAGGCTCTTCCAGCCCTTGGCGGCGAGCTTCGACACCCGGTTGAGCCAGCGCGGATCAAGCTCGGAGCCCTGATAGTTCTTGAGGAAGTCCTCGCGGGTGACGCCGTGGCTTTCGGAGAGCCGCATCAGGCGGCCTTCATAGCCGACGAGGCGCTTGTTGATGTCGTAGAGCTGCTCGACCAGCGAATCGATGCGCGCCTGGTTGAGCCGCAGCGACTTGACCTCCGAGATGATCTCTTCCTTGAGCTTCTTGTATTTGCGCTCCTGCGCCGGCGAGAGCGAGGTGCTCTTGAGGCGGAACTGGATGTCCTGCTCCTGCAGGCGGCGCAGCCGCTTGTAGGTGTCGGCGACGTTGTCGAAGGTCTCCAGCACCTTGGGCTTGAGCTCGGCCTCGATGGCGGCAAGGGAAAGCGAGCCTTCCATGTCGTCTTCGTCGAAATCGGCTTCCGGCGCGCCTTCAGGCTTCTCCTCGCCGTCGCCGTCCTCGTCGGACGCCGCCTTGAACGGCGTCGCGCCGGCCGGCGCGGTCGCGGGCGCCGCGGTCTGCGGCGGCAGAGCGCCTGCGGGAGGCGCGCCCACGACCGGGGCGCCGGGGATCGGCGCGGTGACAATCGGCTGGCCGTCGGAGCCGCGCACCACCGGCGCCGCCATGACCTTGGCGTCCGGGCCCGCATAGGTGGCTTCGAGATCGATGATGTCGCGCAGGAAGACCTTGCCCTCGTTGAGCTCGTCGCGCCAGATGATGATGGCCTGGAACGTCAGCGGGCTCTCGCACAGGCCCGCGATCATGGCCTCGCGGCCGGCCTCGATGCGCTTGGCGATGGCGATCTCGCCCTCGCGGGACAGGAGCTCGACCGAGCCCATCTCGCGCAGATACATGCGCACCGGGTCGTCGGTCCGCTCGGCCGGCTCCTTGGCCTCGGTCTTGGCCGGGACCGCGCGCGCAACCTCGACCAGCTCGCCTTCGGCCTCAGGCTCCTCCTCGGCCTCCTCCTTGTGCTCCTCCTCCTGCTCGGCTTCCTCGGTCTCAACCACGTTGATGCCCATCTCGCTGAACATAGCAAGAACATCCTCGATCTGCTCGGAATTGACCTCCTCGGAGGGCAGCACCGAATTGATCTGGTCGTGGGTGACGTAGCCGCGCTTCTTGGCGTTGCGGATGAGCTTCTTGACGGCGGCATCCGACAGATCGAGTAGCGGCAACGGGGTATCGGGCGTATCCGGCGCTTCCTTCTCGGGCGCCTCTTCCTTCTTTTCCTTGTCTTTTTGGACCGTCTTGGTCTTCGTTGCCATGCACTTTATCTCCTGAACGCAATTTTCTAAGGACGCAGGCCCCCGCGGGTACCAGCTCAGGGGACAAAAATTCCGCCGGGACACACGCCCGGGGAGAATCTGGCCCGTTACGCCGTTCTGCCCGTCACCAACTTGGGGCCCCTACGCGATCTTAGGGTCCCCTACCCTATGTGGAGAGAATCGGTCCCCGTTCCGGGACCAACCCGGTGGGGGAGCACGCGGTCGAAAAACCGCCCGCCCACCCGCTTTTCTTAAACCCGCGACTCGCCTGTCGCAGTTTTGCCGTAGCCGCCTTAAACCCCGCTTAACCGTACCTTACGGGCGCAACCCCAGACTTATCCCAAGGTTCCTGCGTTCTCCAAGCTCCGATCCCAGCCTCCCGCAAGCGGGAGGGAATGGGGGTGCCGTTAGAAAGACGGGCCCGCCCGGCCAGATGAGGCCCCGAAGCCCTCGACCAGGGCCTCAGTTCCATCAATGACCGAAAGACGAGCCTTAACGTCCTGCAACCAGGAATAATTCGCCTCGGTCGAGTCGCGACCCAAGGCCTGCTCGGCGTCCTTAAGCTCCTTAATTAGGGAATGCCACTGCCGATGCAAGGCGATGAGCTGCTTCCAGGTCATCAATACATCTGCCGGCGCCGCTTCCGGCCGCGCCCCCCAGACCGAAACGGTGGTGATGGACTTTTCGATGCGCGCGACCGGCTCGGCAAGTCCCCGCCGCGCGAGCTCCGCCGCCATGCTCTCCCGGTCGGGGGCGCCCCCATGGGCGAAAATATCGATCAGCGCGACCTTGACCTTCTCGGCCGCCGCAAAGCGGAACTCGACCTCGGCCATGTCCTCCAGATGCTCGTGCAGCAGCCACGGATGGTTGAGCGCGGTCAGCAGGATCAACGCCTCGCGACGCGAGATGGCGGCGCGGTCGCCGCGATGGATCGGGCCCCCGGCAAGCTGCGGGCTCGTGACCAGGTAACGCCCGCCGCGGTCGGTTGCGACGCCGCCGGGATGCGAGTGCTGCCGCCCTTGCCCTGCTCCCCATCGGGGTCCGCCCATGGACCCGCTTTTGGATCCGCCCCGCCCGCCCATTGATCCGCTCTTGGAGCGCGGGTTGCCCCCTTGCGGCCAGCGATCGCGCCAGCCGGCGGGGCGCCGTGCGGGATCGTCGGCCTGGAACAAGCTGCGCAGGCGGTTTTCGAATTCCTGGCGATAGTGCCGGCGCACCGATTCCTCGCCAATCCCCGCCACCACGGCGGCGAGCCGCGCCTCGAGCGCGGCGCGGCGTTCCGGCGTGTCGAAGCCGCCGGCTTCGGTCTCGCGCATCCATAGGATGTGGACGAGCGGACGGCCGCCCGCGAGCACGTCCTCGACCGCGGCCCGTCCGCCCGAGCGGACGAGATCGTCGGGATCGACGCCTTCCGGCAGGCTCGCGAAGCGCAGGCTCTTGCCGGGCTTGAGCAGCGGCAGCGCGACATCGACCGCCCGATAGGCCGCGCGCCGGCCGGCCGCATCGCCGTCGAAGCAGAGCGTCGGCTCATCGGCCATCTTCCAGAGCAGCGCGATCTGGTCTGGCGTCAGCGCGGTGCCGAGCGGCGCCACCGTCGCCTCGTAGCCCGCCCCCACCATGGCGATCACGTCGACATAGCCTTCGACCGCGATTACGGCGGCACCCTTGTGGGCGGCGGCACGCGCGGGGGCGATGTTGTAGAGCGTTGCGCCCTTGTGGAAGAGCGGCGTCTCCGGCGAATTGAGATATTTGGCCGGTGCCTCCGGATCGAGGGCGCGCCCGCCGAACGCGATGGTGCGGCCGCGCAGGTCGCCGATCGGAAACATCACGCGGTCGCGGAACCGGTCATAAGGCACCGGGATATCCTCGCCGGTGACCAGGAGCCCCGCCTCGACCAGGTCCTCGACCGGAATGCCCTGCGCGCCGAGATGCTCCTTGAGGGCGAAGCGCT
>DATDGG010000447.1:0-2189 GCA_036522235.1 Xanthobacteraceae bacterium | reverse complement strand
CTCACCGATGCGATCCCGCCCGATTGGATTCCGGCGGTAGTGGCGTGGTGCAACATCCTGTCGTTCTTCGGCTCCGGCGTGCTCACGGCGCTGCACGGATTTTCCTCGGGCAATAGCGGCCCGCTGGTGGGCGCGCCGCCGTTCGCGTCGCCCAAGGCCGTGGTCGCTCTCCTGGGCGTGGGGCTCGCCGCGGCGGCGCTCGGCTTCGCCTCGCCGGCGAGCGCGCAAAGCACGTCGCGGCCGAAGCCGGCGCTCACCGGCGATCCGATCCGCGACCTCGGCAACGCGGTCAAATCAGGCCAGCAGCAATCGGCGAGCCGCGCGAACGAGACCACGGCGGACCTGGTCGGCAAGCTCAACAAGCTGGCGCTGCCGGATTTCGAATATGCGCTCGCCATGGCGAAGGCCACCAACAACGTGGTTTCGGCGCCGTGCTGGCAGGCTTGGGTCGACATGCTCACCGCGCAGCAGAAGCCGCTCACCGACGCTGCCGGTCAGGCGTTGACGGAGCCCGACCCGCATCTCATCACCAATATCGAACGCGTGTCGGAGCTCCTGGCCGCGCTGCGTCCCGACAGCCCGCTGAGCACGAGCTGCGCCGCGCTCGCCGGCGCCGCCAACCGCGACGTGGCGACGCTGATCGGCGGCATCCTGTCGGGCGGCGCGCTCGGGCTGTTCAAGCTGCCGGTGATACCGTAACGCCATGCCGACCTTCAGCGCCAACATCGATCTCGGCCACCTGGTGATCCTCATCGGCTATCTCGTGACCGCGATCGGCTTCGTCTACGGCATGCGCGGCCAGGTCCAGCGCATCGGCGACCGCCTGGACGGCTTTGTCGAGCGCATGGCCGCGGTCGAGACCGAGATGAGGAAGCTCACCGACATCGCGGTCGCGCTCGCCCGCTACGACGAGCGCATCCTGGCGATGACCACGCGCCTCAACCTCATGGACAAGCGCTGGGAAGAGCTGCGCCAGAGCAAGGGTCCGTAGGGTGGGTTGACCCCCGCGAAGGCGGGGGGAAGCCCACCGACTCACGTCGCCATTGAATCTCAGCCGGGGGGTGACGCGCCACGCGCCGCTTCTCGCGCTGCGGCGCCATCCCCGGCGCTAACCCACCCTATAAACCGCGCACCGCGTCAAAGGCTCCCCGACCGGGAGCCTTTTTTCATGACCAACACCGGTGATCCGATGCCGTCTTATCCAATATCCGACGACGGTTACCCCGACGATTGGTTCGTGCCACCGTCGGCCAACACGCCGACCGCGGCACCGCCTGCATTCCGCGCGCAGCCCGATCCCTTCAATTCCGGCTTCGCCAATTCGCCCGCGCAGCTGTTCGACCCTTTCGCGCCACATTGGGACTCGCTGCCGGCGGACAGCCTTAGGGCATTTGCCTGGGCCCCGCCGATCTTCCCCGACGCTTTCGGGCGATTTTCGCTGCGGCCACCCGCGCCGACGCCGCCTAGTTTCCCGCCCATCCCCGCGGACGGCCTGCTCGCCGGCATACCGAAAATTTTGGCCGCGCGCGCCGCGGCGGATGCTCCGGCAGACCCCGTCGCGAACGGCCTGCTGGGCGGCATCGCAAAAATGTTGTCCGCGCCCGCCGCGCCGCAAGGCCTGTTCGGCTCGCTGGTGAACTGGCCCACGTCCGGCGATCCGTCGATCTCTGCTGCGGGCAGCCCATTCGGGTTCACAACGGCTTTGCAACCCGCAACGTCGAATGCACACGCGAACGTATCATACGCGGCCGCGCCACAAGCATTCGAGTCGCCCGATCTGATCGGATACCAGGGCGGCAATCCTCTCTACACCTATCTCCGAAATAACCTGAGCCACTCGGACCCAAGCGCGCTCGCTCAGGATCAACTGCGGACTGGCGAAACTCCCGACGTTGTCTTGGACGCCGGTGCAGAGAACGCCGGCTCGAATGCCGTCCTGGTCGGAGGCGAGGAAGAGCCGCACAAGAAAATTGATCCCGTCGATCCCCTTGATCCTCTTGATCCCCTCTTGGGAGCGGGCCCCGGACCAATTGGCCCAGCGAAAGCGCTACCGACGCTTCCGGTAATCCCGTTCTTTCCGCGCCCAGCGCTTCCGCCGTCAGCCCCACAATCGTCGCACGGTTTGTAGGGGCTACCCAACCTGCCGAACGCGAATCCGTCCTCGCGTTTGTTGTTTCTTAACCATCTCC
>DATDGG010000446.1:0-10159 GCA_036522235.1 Xanthobacteraceae bacterium | reverse complement strand
GTGGCATCGGGCCGCCAATTCGTCTGCTACTAGGCGCGTGATCTATTCAGACGGGTCAGGAATTGGCTCGCCTCGATCCAGCGCCGCCGCGATCCATTCAGCAATTGCCTGTTGGACTCCCATGATCGCGCCATCCACCGTTTCGCCGCGACACTCACAACCGGGCAGATCAGGCACCCACGCCATATATCCAGGACCCTCGCCGCGTGGCAGGACGCGGACTTCGATCCGATAATCTGGGATGCGCGTTACGTCTTCCTTCATGTCAGTCTCTCCCAGTCAGTGATCTTAAATCGTGTCATCGTGTGATCGATGCGGTGCAGCGATGGGCAGAGGTGGCAAGCAGCTCAAGGGCGCGGCGCCACTCCGCGGGATAATTTGGCATCGCTCATGCGGCTACTGTGGTTTGAAGACCATAGCGCGGCGATGGGAATCCGCCCTGAAACGGTCGCCGTTGTCTGTGATGTCTGCCGCCCTCGCGTCTCCGCGATTTGTGGCGCCCGGGACCCGCCGGCGCGGGCTGCAAAGGTGGTTGTAGTAAATCAGCCGCGCAACCTTTATAAGGTCCGCGGGTGGCGTGGATAGTTCAAGCCAAGGGGGCCAAATCATGATGCGCAATTTGGATGCCTGGCGTCGCCTTGCGGCGGCGGCAGTGCTGACGCTTGTCTGCGGCGGCGCCGCGCAAGCGCAGACGGACAAGCCGGATTTTCTCAGCCAAGGCTGGTCCAGCGCCGATCGCGCATTTTTCTACACCACCAGCCAGGGCTCGCAGCTCATGCCCTACGAGTGGTTTCTCGCGCTCGCGCGCCCCAACAGCGACGTGCTGTTTCGCGCCGACAGCCTCACCCGTTTCGGCTACCTGCCGAACCCGGACAAGACCAACAATCCCGATGGGCTGCCGGTCGGATTCGTCAAGGACAGCGGCGACAATGGCGACTGGATCGGCATGACCTGCGCGGCCTGCCATACCGGCCAGATGAAGTTCGCCGGCAAGACCCTGCAGATCGACGGCGCGCCGACCGATGCGGATATGTGGGCGCTGATCAGCGAGCTTGGATCGGCGCTCGCCGAGACCGCAAGCTCCGACATGAAGTTCAAAGTGTTTGCCGATCGCGTTCGAGCCCTGACCGCGGGGCATTCGGAGCCCGACGACCTGCTGCGCAAGGACTTGCAGTCATTTTCCGACAGTTTCGCGAAGTTCCTGGCTTCCAGCAAAAGCGAGGTGGCTTGGGGACGTGCGCGGCTCGATGCATTCGGCATGATCTTCAACCGCGCCACCGGTATCGATCTCGATGATTTGAGCAATACGCATCCGCCCAACGCGCCGGTGAGCTATCCCTTCCTGTGGGACACCCATTGGCACGACAAGGTCCAGTGGAACGGCGCCGCGCCCAACCGGCTGGCGATCGAGCGGCTCGGCCGCAATGTGGGCGAGGTGCTCGGCGTCTTTGCCCGCACCGACATCAAGCGGACGATCCTGCCGCCGCTGTTCTTCAAATCCACGGCCAAGCGGGTCAGTCAGATGCTGATCGAGCAGAAGCTTTCGACCTTGCGCTCGCCCCCGTGGCCGCAGGCGCTGGCCAAGATCGATGCCAAGAAAGCTGCCGCCGGTGCCAAGCTCTATCAGCAGCACTGCGTTTCCTGCCACGCGATCACGCCGCGCAATAAGCCGCTCGCGCCGATCACCGTCACGATGACGCCGGCGACGGAGGTCGGCACCGACCCGTTGATGGCGACCAATGCCAAGAACCTGCAATCGAAAGGCGGCATTCTCGAAGGCGTGACCATGCCGTTCCTGCTGTCCGATCCTGTTCCCGCCTCGGGGCCGAGCTTCGAATTGACGGCCAAGATCGTGGCCGGGGCGATCCTGGCGCCGCCCGACTGGGAGACGCTTCCGGCCGAGCTCGGCGGCGACGGCACGAAGCTTTTCAACGCGATCAAGACCGGGCAGCCGTTGCCGGACAGTCCGATGACGCTCTTCAGATCGCTGAAATCGAAGATCGACCCCAACAGCAATCTTTGGAAAGCCACCGCCGATGCGCTGCAGAAACGCACTGCCAATACCGACAGCCTGTCCTACAAGGCGCGTCCCCTCGACGGCATCTGGGCGACTGCGCCGTATCTGCACAACGGTTCGGTGCCGTCACTCTTCCAATTGCTGCTGCCCGCGAAGGATCGCATGAAGAAATTCTTTGTCGGAACGCGCGAGTTCGATCCGGTCAATGTGGGGTTCGTGACCGAGCAGCGGGACGGCGCCTTCGAGCTCGACACGTCGCTGCCGGGAAATTCCAATGCCGGGCACGACAAATATGGCACCGACACGCTCACCGATGAGCAGCGCTTGCAGCTCGTGGAATACCTCAAGACGCTGTGATGCAGCGCACAACAAAACCGCCGCCGGGGGGCGAGGTGAACGCGTCTCACACGTTTTCGTGAGGCCGATGGCCGAAGCCCGGCGCACCCCATATGTTTGATCTACCGAGATGGCGCGCGATGCCAGTAAAAGCGTTGCGCGGCCGTTTTGGGGCCCCGGCCTTCCCCCCGTCCCCCCCGACGCCTTGGCCGGGGCTTCTTCTTTTCTCGTGCCCGATCCCGCTTCCGACATTGGCGTGGGTCGGGCACGATTTTTTTTAGGGCTGCCGCACCGCCGGCGCGTGGGCTTGCTTTCTTGGAGTGCTCCGCTGCCTATTTTCGCGGCTGCTTGAAATAGCGCAAATCCGGCGGCGGCTGGTCCTTCTTGGTGGGCATCAGGAGGCCATCCGCGCTGAGCATATAGGGCTCGCTGCCGATCTCGACGTGGCCGTTGTTCTCCGCGCAGCTGACCTCGCGCCAGTACGGCCGCGCTTCCGGCTCGCGACGGTAGACCTTGTTCACCGTCCAGGGACGCAGCAAGGCGTGATCGAGCACCGTGACATCGTCATGGAGAACGTCGCGATCGGCCTTGTCGAGGTAGATACGCTCCTTGACGATGGTCTGGTTGTCCTTGTGCAGCGGAATGCCGCTGGTGTCGTAGGCGCGCGGGCCCTTGAAGCCGCGCGTCTCGACCTGGAGCTCGTCGTAGCGGCCGCTCCCGGTGGTATCGATCCAGCGGCCGATGGAATAGCCCGCAAATGTCGGCTCGATCTCCTTGGGCCAATCGCGACCGTCGGTGAAGATGCGCCGGTTGTCATGGATGTGCTGGATCAGGATATGCGTGGTGTCCGGCGTGACGACATATTCGGTCTGGCCGTAGCCGTTGGTGATGCGCGGCATGCCGGGCGATTGGCAGACGAAGTCGCGGTCATAGCCCTGTCCGCCGGCGGCCTGGTCGGCGAGGTTGGCCCCGAAGACCGCCTGATACTCCGCGTTCAACGGCGCTTCCTGTCCGGGCCCCCAGGGCTTGGCGCCGTCAAACCGCATGGGACCGCCGATCGGACGCCACTGGCCCTTGAGGTCGGGATATTTCGTGTCATCGAACGCTTGCGCGGGCGCCACGGCCATCATCAGCGCCATCGTCACCAGCGCTGCCAGCGCGGCGGCGTAGATCGCGTTTCGCTCATGCATGATGTTTCCCCCCGTTTGATCCGGCAGCTCCCGCGGCGGGCGGCGGTGCCGACAAATTACACCGGTCACCCGGCCGGCGGAAGGGCGGCCGATCGGCGCGCGGGCGCCGGATCAATGCGGGAGCGGCGCTTTGCGCAGCCGCCATACGATGCTGTCCGGGGTCGGCGCCTTGGCGCAGGGCGCAAAGACTTGCGCCGATCCGCCGCCGGTCGGGGCCGGCGCGCCGCGCTCCGGGCCGGTCCAGGCGAGGCATCCGTCTTGCGGCTCCCACAAAAGGTTCACGCCCTCGTCGACACGCACGATGCTCGCCAGCGGCGGCAGCCCATCGACAGTCTGCCGGAACGCGAGCAGCTGATTCCTGAGCAACGCAATATCGGATTTCAGGCTGGCGATTTCCTTGGCTGATTCGGCGCGCAGCGTTGCCAGCTCCTGGTTCAGGCAGGACAGTCGCTCGGGCACTATGCCGGACGTGCAGTCCGCCAATGCAGGTGCGCCCGCCATGCAGGTCATGCCCAAGCAGGTCATGACAAAGATTGCCGCCCCCCTCATCATGCATTCCTCCTTCTGGTTCACTCGGCGGTAATTCCGGTGGCCTCTATCATTCGGCCCCATTTCTCGATCGAGGTCTTGAGCACCGCCGCGGCATCGGCGAGCGGCATCGCGCTCGGCTCATATCCGATCTCGCGCAATCGCTTGTCGACAGCGGGCTCGGCCACCACCGCGTTCACCGCGGCATTGAGCTTGGCGCAAATCTCCGGCGGGGTCTTGGCCGGCGCCAGCAATCCGACCCAGCCGTTGATCTCGAGCCCCGGAAAGCCGATTTCGCGCAAGGTCGGCACATCGGGAAACGCCTGCGCGCGCCGCGCGCCGGTGACCGCGAGCGCGCGCAGGGCACCCTGCTGGGCCTGCGGATAGATTTCCGCGACCGGGCCGGCGATGATGTCGACGTGATTTCCGAGCAGCGCAGTGACGGTCGGCGCACCGCTTTGAAACGGCACCCCGATGGCGGGCGTCTTGGCGATCACCTTGAGGATATATTCACCTACGATTCGCGCCGACGATCCGCCGTACCCGAAGGTGAAGGCTTGGCCGCGCGAGGCGTCCAGAAATTCCGCAAGCGTGCGCGACGGCCGGCTGGCATTGATTGCGAGCGCGTGGCTGTCGATCGCCGCCACCGCAACGGCCTTGAGCTCGTCGATCGAATAGGTGAGATTCTTGTAGAACGTCTGGTTGATCGCCAGGCTGTTGCCGCTGAACAAGAGCGTGTAGCCGTCGGCCGCTGCGCCGGCGACCGCCTTGGCGGCGATATTGGAAGCAGCACCGGGTCGGTTCTCGACCACGATCTGGTAGCCGAACCGCTCACCGAGCCCCTGCGCCACGATCCGCGCCATGGTGTCGATGCCGCCGCCCGCTGCAAAGCCGACCACGAAGGTGACCTTCCGGTTGGGATAGTCGGCGGCCTGGGCGTTGACGGGGCGCGGCGGCAGCGCGATGGCGGTCACGACGATCGCCGCGCCGGCGGCCTTCACGAATTTCCACATGCCAAATCCCTTTCAGGGCGGTCGGCGGTAGGCGAGAGCGGAAGGCAATCGCGTGTAGCAAAGCAAAGATGCTAGCCGCGCGGCAGCCCTCGCGCCGGCGGCCGCGTTAAGGGTAAACAAACCATTATCGGCCAGCATGCGGGTCCGCAGCAAGGTCGCGCCGCCATGAAGAAATCCGGACTTCACACGGGACTAGAAGCGCGTATCGGGCATTTTGGCCTCGATCAGCGGGCCCGAGACCTGGTGAAGGAGACCTGGCCCGCGATCGCGCCGATCCTCGACGGCGCCATCGAGGAGGTCCTGACCGCAGCCGCCAAGCTGCCGCATATCGCCGAGATCATTGCCAGCAAGCGGGCGCTGCTCAAGCGGCTCGAAGCTTCGCATTTCGAGGCGCTCCTGAGCGGCGGCCTCGGCGACGGCTATATCGAGTCCTGCCGGCGCACGGTCGAGCAGGAGGCCGCGATCGGGCTAGACGGCCGCATGCGCAGCACGGCCGGAAACTACGTGTACCGCGCGGCGCTGCAGGCGCTGGGGCGCAAGCACTGGTTTTCCCCTCCCAAGCTCGTCGAACGCGCCACGGTGATCTCGCAGCTCATCGCGTTCGACGTCACCAATGCGATGGCGGTGCATCGGGAGATTGCCGAAACGGCCGCCGCGGCGCGGCGCAAGGTCATCGACGCGGCGATTGCGGATTTCGCCGCCGCCATCGGCGGCGTGGTCGGCGCCATCAAGGAGGCCTCCGCATCGCTGTCCGGCACCTGCGGGACGATGAAGCAGGTCGCCGACGACGCATTCGGCCGCATGGCCTCCGCCTCATCGGCGGCGGCGGACACTTCGCAACGCGTCGACGCCGCCGGTGCCGCGACCGAGGAACTCTCCCAGTCGATCGAGCATATCGGCCAGCAGGCGACCCGCGGCTTGCAGATGGCACAGACAGCCGTCGGCGACACGCGCCGCACCCAGCAGGCCATCCGTTCGCTGGAAGAAGCGGCCGAGCGAATCGGTTCCGTGATCGGTCTCATTTCCACGATCGCGTCGCAGACCAACCTCTTGGCGCTCAATGCCACCATCGAGGCCTCGCGCGCCGGCGACGCCGGCAAGGGTTTCGCGGTGGTCGCCGCGGAGGTCAAGGCGCTCGCCAATCAGACCTCGCGCGCCACCGAGGACATTTCCAAGCAGGTTGCCGCCATCCAGCACGCCACCAAGCATTCGGTCGACGAGATATCCTCGATCGCGCGCGCCATCGAGGAGCTCACTGCGGTCGCCAGCACGATCGCGGCCGCCGTTGAGGAGCAGGGCGCGACCACCCGCGAGATCGCCGGCAGCATGCAGACCGCGGCCGGCGGCACGGCCCGGGCATCGGACGAAATCCATTCGATCGAGCAGGCGGCGAGCCGCAGCGCCGCCTCCGTCACCGACATCGCCGGCTGGACCGAGCGTCTTTCCGCGCGCGCGACCGAGCTCGAGACCAAGGTGACGAGCTTCTTCGCCCAGGTTCGCGCCGCCTGAGATCATCGATCCGCCGAGGTCGCGCGCGAGATGTCATGAAAAAAGCGGGGCCGAAAACGGCCCCGCGTCCGGCTTGCCTTGCCAATTGCCGACTATGCCTTTGCCGCCTCGGGCTCCCAGATTCTCATGTGGCGAGTCTCCGGCATCAAGAACAGGCTGAGCACGAAGCAGACCGCCGGGACGGCGATCGGGTAGATCAGAGCATAGCCGAGACTGCCGGTCGCCTGGTACGCGGCCGTGGTGATGAATGGCACCAATCCGCCACCCCAGCCGTTGCCGATGTGATAGGGCACGGACACTGACGTGTAGCGGATCCTGGCGGGGAAATATTCAGCGAGGAACGCGCCGATCGGCCCGTAGACCATCCCAACATAGCTGACCAGAATGGCAACGATGATGATGGCAACCGGATAGTTGATATTGCCCGGCTGCGTGACCGATCCGAGCCATGCATACAGCGGATAGTAAGTGACCGCCGCCAACAGGAAGCCTCCCAAAATCACCGGCTTGCGGCCGATGTGGTCGGACAGCCAGCCGAACAGGATCAGTGTCGGCGTTCCAATGATCAGCCCGGCTCCCACGATATAGGCGGTGCTCAGCGCGTCCACCTTGGTGACCTGCTGTAAGAAGTACAGCGCCCAGAACTGGCCACTATACCAGACCACGCCCTCTCCCAGGACCACGATGGTCGCGATCAGCACGAATTTGAGATTGGCGCCGAGGAAGGCCTCCTTCCAGGGGTTCTTGGTCATCTGCCCTTTGGCCTTGATCTCCTCAAAGATCGGCGACTCCTGAAAGTGGACCCGAATGTAGTAGGCGATGAACATCAGCAGGAAGGAAAACAGGAACGGGACGCGCCACGCCCAGTCGTTGAATACAGCCTCGCCGAAATAGGTGCGCGCAGCGATGATGACGACGAGCGACAGCACGATTCCGAGGGTGGGCGAGGTCTGCAGCCAGCCGGTATAGTAGCCGCGCCGTTCGTCCGATACGTGCTCGGCAACGTAGGTGATGGCGCCGCCGTATTGGCCGCCCAGGCAAAGGCCCTGGATCATCCGCAAACAGAACAGAATGATCGCGGCGCTCAAGCCGATCTGCTCGAAGGTCGGGATCAATCCGATCGCCCCGGTGCCCAGAGCCATGCCGCTGAGCGTAATGAGGAACGTCGTTTTGCGGCCGACGCGGTCGCCCATCCAACCGAACAGGAACGCCCCCAGCGGACGGATCAGGAACCCGGCGGTGAACAGTGCGATCGTGCTGAGCAGGGCCGCGACCGGGTGGCTCTTTTCAAAAAATTTGACCGACAAGACCGCGGCCAAGCTGCCGAAAATATAGAAGTCGTACCACTCGATGACGTTTCCCCCCGCCGCGGCGGTGATCACGCGTCGGAAGTCCTTCGGGACTTGAGCAGCCATGTTGTCCTCCCTCCGATTTCAAGGCTTGCAGACCAAGGTCGAGCGACTCGAAACTGATGCCGAGCCAGGAGGCGAGACGACAAGCTTCTCTTCGCTCGTCATCCCGGCGTCTCGCGCCGAAGCATGCGCTATGGTCGTCATGAGCGTTTTCCCTGTGCTTACGTTGTTTGGGTGCCGCCGGCGTTCCCTTGCGGGATCCGAAGACGGCACCGTTTCGCCGATAGTCCCCCGCACGCGATCGCGCGTAGCCAATCTTAACCTTTAGCAGGCAAGCAGGCCATTTTATGCGAATGTTACGCGGACGCAAATTAAAAGCACGAATTATTTGAAAGGCTTGCGCGGTGCAGCATGCGGTCGCCGGCGCGGCCGCCCGCTTAGCCGCCAATTAAGATTACCGCCAGATTCGCCTGAGGCAAAGACATTCGATTTCCTCATTTCATCTAGAACCCGATGGGTTTCGCGTACAGCTTGTCGGCAGGTGGTGCTTCATGCGTTCCGTGCGCGGAGCGAGTTTTGTCGTCGCGTTCGCAGGCACCTTCCTGGGCGCCGCACCCGCGCCCGCCGCCGACAGCGGGCCGGTGATCGTCCTGCCTGGCCGGCTCGGCGCGCCGGTGCTCATGCACGGGGTCGACGTCACCGGCGCGGTGATCGAGGGCGATTTCGGCCTCTACAGCCCCCACATGGTCAACCCCACCATCATTCCGGCGCCGGTCTTTGTCCGGCCGCGCTTCTATCAAAGCGGCCACGGACGCACCGAGCAAGGCGCCTATTTCCCGGCCTTCGGCCGCACCCCCGGCTACGGCCGCCATGAGATCGAGCCGCCCGCCGACCGTCGCCTGCCGCCGCCGGCGCAAAGCTTTCACCGGTCCTGGGGGATCCAGTCCGAGCCGCTGCCGGCAGACATCGTTCCGCCGGCGCCGCCATTGATCGTGTCGCCGCAAATCTATCCCGGCGGACGCCGCGACGATGACGGGCCGCGCCGCCGCCCGTGAAGCGCCGCCACGGCCCCCATGCAACCGTTCCGATGCGCCGCCGACCAATCCGGCCTCCACCGCGGAGGCCATTACCCCGGGGAGTAAAAATGTTGCGACACTCGCTTTCTCTCTTCGCCTTGACGGCCCTCGTCTCGGCGGCTGCCGCCACGCCGGCCGCGGCCGGATCATGCTGCGGCTGCGCCCATACCTGTGCGCCGCCGGCGCCCGCCCAGGTCCAGATCTGGGGGCTGCAGCCGAGCTACGTGGTGAACCAAGGTCCGGTCTATAGCGGGCCGGGCTTCTATACGTCGCCGACCTATGAAGGGGAGGTGGCGACCGTCGACTATCCCTATGTCGGCTTCAACGACCCCTATGACCGCGGACCGTATGATCCCTTCCGGCATCAATTGTACAACCCGTATTGGCCGCACCTGCCGCCGGAGCACGGGCGCCGTTTCGGGATGCATCATTGGAGCGAGACCAGCGTGATCTATCATCGCGGCTTCGGACCACGCGCCATCACGATGTCGAGCGCCGAGCATTGGGGCGCGCACGGTCACCGCGGCTACCGCGATCTGCGCTTCCGCTAGTCACTATCCGGAACGCATCGAAGTCCGCTCGCTGGATTCTTTGCGTTTGTCGCATTTTCTGCGCCGAACCGGTGTCCACTTCGGCGGAAAATGCTCTAAGAGCGCAGCGGACCCGGTCTATGCCGATGCGAGGCGCTTGCTCGCAAGATAGAGAGCAAGCGCCGCGGCGTTCGAGACATTGAGGCTCTTGATCTTGCCGGGCACGTCGAGCCGCGCCACCTGGTCGCAGGTCGCGAGCGTGAGCTGCCGCAGTCCCTTGCCCTCCGCGCCGAGCACCAAGGCGAGCGGCGAACGGATCGCCGCCACGGCGAAATCGGTTGCGCCCGAGCTGTCGAGGCCGACCACGAGAAAGCCGCGTTCCTTAAGCGTCGCGAGCGCGCGCGCGAGGTTCTGCACGGTGACGAGCGGCACGTATTCGAGCGCGCCCGAGGCTGCCTTGGCGAGCGCCCCGGTCGCCTCCGGGCTGTGGCGCGCGGTGGTGACGATGGCGGCCGCCGCGAAGGCGGCGGCCGAGCGCGCGATGGCGCCCACATTGTGCGGGTCGGGGATCTGGCTCATCGTGCAGGTGCTGTCCTTCGACGTGTCAG
>DATDGG010000445.1:0-3479 GCA_036522235.1 Xanthobacteraceae bacterium | reverse complement strand
GACCGCCGCATCTCAACGCTGCGGAACGAAAAAGCCGCTAACGCCGGACGCCGCGCGCCGGATTTGCACGCCGGCGGTAAGCGGTACGGTAAAACCTTTGTTCAAATTTTATCGAATGCGCGGTTTGGCGCGGCGCGTCGGGCTGGCGGCGAGGGGATCGTCGGGCCAAGGGTGCTTCGGGTAGCGGCCGCGCATGTCGGTGCGGACGGCCGCGTAGCTGCCGCGCCAGAAGCCCGGCAGGTCGCGCGTCACCTGGACGGGCCGGTGCGCGGGCGACAACAGCTCGATGACGAGCGGCACCTTGCCGCCGGCCACGCTCGGATGGCGATCGAGCCCGAACAATTCCTGCACCCGGATCGCAAGCTTGGGCCCGCCCTCAGCCTGGTAGTCGATCGCCACCGACGAGCCCGAGGGCGCAGCGAAATGCGTCGGCGCCTCGGCTTCCAGCTGACGGCGTAGCTTCCAGGGCAAGAGCCCCATGAGCGCTTGCGCGAGGTCGTCGCCGGAGATTTGCGCGAGCGCGACCTTGGCCGCAGTGGCCGGCATCAGCCAGTCGCTCGCGGCCGCGAGCGCTGCGTCGGAGAGATCGGGCCAGGCATCGTCGCCTTCGGCGACGCGCAGGAACGTCACGCGGTCGCGCCACTGCTGCAGCGCCTTGGTCCATGGGAGCCGGCCGACCCCGGCGCGCGCGATCCCCTCCGCCAGCGCTCGCGCGGTGTCCTCGTTCGGAACGATGGTCATCGGCTGCTCGAGCAGCGTCAGCGCGCCGAGCCGGCGCAGGCGTCGCGCCCGCAGGCTTGCGCTCGCGGAATCGAAAACGATCTCCTCGTGGGCTTCGATGCGCGGCCCGAGCTGCGCCTCGATCTCGGACAGCGTCAGGGCGGCGGCGAGCACGATCCGCCCCTGCGCGGCGCTGCCGCTGATCTCGGCGACCGCCAGGAACGGTTCGCGCGCCAGCGGGGACGCCGGATCGAGCCGGGCGCCGCGGCCGTTGGCGAGCAGAAAGCTCGCCTCGCCGCCGCGATTTTTGGCGATGCGATCCGGATAGGCGAGCGCCAGGATGGCACCCACGCTCAGCCCTGCGCTTGCGCTCGGCCGTCGATCGGCATGCGCCATTTCGGCCCAGCGCTTGGCGATGCCGCGCGCCTCGCGCGCGCGCTGCGAACGGTCGCGGGCGAGCGCATCGAGGCGGTGCGCCAGATCAACGTCGCTGCCGCCGAGCCCGCGCTCGCTCAGCACGACTGCAATATCGGCCGCGCGGGCTTCCCCGGCCGCGCCGGCATCGATCACCATGCGGGCGAGCCGCGGCGGCAACGGCAGCTGGCGCAAGCGCTTCCCCTGCTCCGTGATGCGGCCTTGGGCATCCAGGGCATTGAGCTCGGCGAGCAGCGCCCGCGCCTCCGTGAGGGCGGCGACCGACGGCGGATCGAGAAAATCGAGCGCCGCGGGATCAAGCGCACCCCAATGGGCGAGATCGAGCACCAGATGCGACAGATCCGCGGCCAGGATTTCGGGCCGGTTGGCGGACTCGAGCGAAGCCGTCTGCGGCGCGTCCCACAGGCGGTAGCAGACGCCAGGCTCGGTGCGCCCGGCGCGCCCGCGCCGCTGATCGGCGGCGGCGCGCGAGACCCGTACGGTCTCGAGCCGCGTGAGGCCCACGTCAGGCTCATAATGCGGCACCCGCGCGAGGCCGCAATCGATCACCATCCGCACGCCCTCGATGGTGAGCGAGGTCTCCGCGATCGAGGTCGCCAGCACGATCTTGCGCCGGCCCGGCGGCGCCGGCGCGATGGCGCGATCCTGCGCGGCGGCGTCGAGCGAGCCATGCAGCGGCGCGACATCGACCAGAGGATCGGCGATCCGTTCGCGCAGCTGCATCTCGGCGCGGCGGATCTCGGCGGCGCCCGGCAGGAACACCAGCACCGATCCGGCCTCGCCGCGCATCGCCTGCATCACCGCGTCGGCCACCTGCCGCTCGATCGGGGCGCGCGGATCGCGCCCCACATAGCGGGTCTCGACCGCAAAGGCGCGGCCGACGCCTTCGATCACCGGCGCGTCGTCGAGGAGCCGCGCGACCCGCGCGCCGTCGAGCGTTGCCGACATGACCACGAGCCGGAGATCCTCGCGCAGCCCGCGCTGCACGTCGCGCGCCAGCGCCAGGCCGAGATCGGCGTCGAGCGAGCGCTCGTGGAATTCGTCGAACAACAGCGCCGCGACGTCGTCGAGGGCGGGATCGTCGAGCACGCGGCGCGTGAACACGCCCTCGGTGACGACCTCGATGCGGGTCTGGCGCGAAATCTTCGAGCCGAACCGCACCCGGTAACCGACCGTCCCGCCGACGTCCTCGCCGCGCGTCGCCGCCATGCGGGAGGCGGCGGCGCGGGCCGCGAGCCGCCGCGGCTCGAGCATGATGATCTTTTTGCCGCGCGCCCACGGCTCTTCGGCCAGCACGAGCGGTACCCGCGTCGACTTGCCGGCCCCGGGCGGCGCCACCAGCACCGCGACATTGCGGGCCGTGAGCGCCGCGGTGAGTTGCGGCAGCACCGCGTCGATGGGCAGGGGTTGATCGAATTGCATGCCGCGGGCACTCTTAACCTCCCCCTTTTAAGGGGGAAGTTAAGCGCTCAGCGTTATTTGTTGAACATCCCGAGATCGATCGACTTGCCCATCAGGAAATAGCCGAACGGCGAGGGATGTATGCCATCGCTGCAGTCGTAGGCCAGGTTGATGACGTCGGGGTTGCTGCGGTCGGCCACCAGCCGATCGAAATCCAGCACGGCGTCGAAGCCCGCCTGCTTGCGGATCCACTCATTGACGTTGTTCCTGATCTTGGTCTTGGCGTCGTCCCAGCCGGTGTCGGCAATGCCCGGGACGATGCTGTCGCGCGGAATGATGGTCGCGCCGATGATCTTCAAGCCCTTCTGTTTCACGCGCGCGATGACGTCTTTCAGGCCGGCCAGGACCTGCGCTTCGGGGGCGCCGCGGCGGATGTCGTTGGTGCCGAGGAACAGCACCACATGGGTCACGCCGACATGGGAGAAGACGTCCCGGTCGAGGCGATCGACCCCGGGCGGACTATTGACCGGAGGATTGAGGTTGGCGCCGCCGCTGACCGTGTTGCCGCCGATCCCTTCATTGACCACCGCGGGCGCGACCTCGCGCTCGAACGCCATGCGCTGCGCCAGCACGTCTTCCCAGCGGTCACTCTCGCCGTTTGGCCATGAGCACACTAACATGCTCGGGCGGTACTCCTTTGCCGTACCCGATGCCGTCGCGCGAGGAGAATTGCGACCCCTCCGAACCGCGGCTGAATCGTGACGGATTCACCCTCCGCAGATCCTTAAGTCGGTTCACTGTTCCATTGCTCCCCAGTCCCCATATCGCGAACTTTCAGGCGGCAGAGTTCTTCGCGGCGGATGCCGTGGTAGAGAAGGGTGGCCAGAATCGCGCGATCGCGCACGCCCTTGAGCGTGTCGTCC
>DATDGG010000444.1:0-6310 GCA_036522235.1 Xanthobacteraceae bacterium | reverse complement strand
GCGCAGGCGTTGATCGACGGGCAAGTGACGAAGGTCGACGCGTCGGCCGGCAACGTCACGATCAAGCACGGGCCGATCAAGAAATTGGACATGGATCAGGGGATGACCATGGTTTTTCACGCGCCAGACCCGGACATGCTCAAGGCCGTGAAGGCCGGCGACAAGATCAAGTTCGACGCCGAAAGCGTCAATGGCCAGCTCACCCTCACCAAGATCGAGAAGGCGAAGTGAGGCGTTTTTCTTAATCCAACCAACGGGAGACCAAGCTATGTCGAAGCATCGTGCAATCCTTGCCCTTGCCGCAACCGCCGCCCTCGCCTTGGCGGGAACCGGAACGGGGTTCGCCCACGCCCAGCTCAAGCAGGCGACCCCGGCGGTCGGCGGCGCCGTCGCCGCCGCGCCCACGGAAGTTGCCCTCAATTTCAGCGAGAAGCTCGAGGCTGCGTTCAGCACCATCATCGTGCGCGACGCCATGGGCAAGCGCGTGAACAAGGCCGATGCGCAAGTGGACAAGGCGGATCGCACGGTCATGCGCGCCATGCTCGATCCGCTGACGCCGGGCGTCTACATCGTCGAGTGGCGTGCCTTGACGGCCGACACCCACAAGACCGAGGGCGCCTTCATATTCCGCGTCGGCGAATAGCACGGCGCGCGTCGGCCCAGTCTGGTCGGGGGAGGACGGTTTGGATGATCCGCTGATCTGGGCGCGCGCGATCCATTTCGGCGCCACGATGATGGTGAGCGGAGGGGTGTTCTTCCTCGTCTTCATCGCCGAGCCGGCCTTCCGTGCCGCGAGCGACCTGCTGCTTGCCGCGCGCGTTCGCGCCCGGCTGGCCATGCTGGCGTGGATAAGCCTCGCCGTGGCGATCCTCTCGGGAGCGGCTTGGCTCGTGCTGCAGGCGCAGAGGATGGGCGAGCAGTCCGTGGCCGAAGTGTTCACGCAAGGTACGGCTTGGACCGTGCTTTCGGATACGGATTTCGGGCACGACTGGGCGGCGCGGCTGGTGCTCGCCGCCCTCCTCGCCGCCATCCTGCCGTTGCTTCATCGCTTGCGTGTTGCCGCCGTCACCGTTGCGGCTGGCCTGGCCGGATCGCTGGCATGGGCCGGCCACGCGGCGGCGAGCCTGGGCACGCCAGGCGTCATCCATCTCGCCGCCGATATCCTGCATCTGGTTGCGGCAGCGGCGTGGTTTGGCGCGCTGATACCGCTCGCCGTATTGCTGCTTTCGGCGCGGCGCGTTCCGGCGGAGACCTCGTTGACGGTCGCGCGCGCGGCGGTGCTGCGCTTCTCTCCGCTCGGCGTCGCCAGCGTCGGCACGCTGGTGGCGACCGGCGCGGTCAATACCTTTATGCTGGCCGGAAGCGTGCCGGCGCTGGTCGGTACCGATTATGGCCGCCTGCTGGACGTGAAGGTCGCGCTTTTCCTGGTGATGTTGTCATTCGGGGCGATCAATCGGCTTTGGCTTTCGCCGCGCATCGTCCAGACGTCGCCGGCCGCCGCTGCCGTGGCGTTGCGGCAGATCGAGCGCAACAGCCTGATCGAGGCCGGCTTGGGCACGATCATCATCGTCATCGTCGGCCTGCTCGGCACCCTGCCGCCCGGACTGGCGGCGGATTGAATGTTCCGCTCAGGCGCGGCGGCGCTGCGCCAAGAAATATCGACGTACCCGGAAATTAGCCTAGCCGCTGGACGATCATGGGCTTGAATGTCGGACCGCATGACCATACGCTCCGCGTCCATGGGGATCGAGCGGGGTGGTCTGCGTTCGGGGTGGCGGCGCGCGGTCGGCGTTGTCGCCATCTATGCGCTCATTTTTCAATCCCTCTTTTTCGGTCTCGCCGCGGTCCCGGTTGCCGTTGGGGCTTTGGACGACCAGGGCCTGCCCGTTTTCGAGCTTTGCCTGAATGGGTCCCAGGACGGCCCGCCTTCACCCGCCGACCTGCCTGGACATCACGACGACAACCACTGCGTATTTTGCTCGCTCAACACCCACCATTGTCTGGGCTCGCCGCCTCCGTCCGCGTTCGACCGTCTTTACCTTGATGTCGCGACGGCCTGGTTGCCGGCAGAAGACTGGCGCCTGCCCGCTTTCCACGAACATTCAAACGCCCAGGCACGAGGTCCCCCGCTCGGCGTGTGATGCAAGGCGGCCGCGCGGCCGCGCACACTGCATTCCACGTTTCGACCGAATGGAGGACTTTCCGTGTCCAAATTCATGCTGCGCCCGCTGGCGCTCGCGATCATCGTCGCGTTCGTGCCGCTCTCCAATGCCCTCGCCCACTGCGTCGTCGGAAACCGGTTCTTTCCCGCTATGCTGGCGACCGACGACCCCTGTGTCGCCGACGAAATGTCGCTCCCGACCGTCCAGTACAACAGCGCCAACCCGTCGGGGCGCGAGCACGATGTCGGGGTGGACTTTGCCAAGCGCTTCACCGAAAGCTTCGGCGTCGTCGTTTCCTCGACCTGGACCAGGGTCAGCCCGCCGGCTGATGCGGGTACCAATGGGCCGATTGCCTACGGCTTTCAGAATCTTGTCACCACCGCCCAGTTCCAGCTGTTGAAGGACGCCCAGCACGAGCTGGCCCTGCTGGCCGGCGTCATCGTCAATTGGGGCAGCAGCGGCGCCGCCGGGGTGGGCGCGGCCCCATGGAGCGCGATCACACCTACTTTTTACTTCGGCAAGGGGTTCGGCGACCTGCCTGACGGCGCCGGCTTCCTGCGCGCGTTCGCGGTGACCGGGCAGGTCGGCTACGAGGTGCCGACGACCTCGCTCGACCTGGTATCGGGCAATCCGGTTCCGCAAAACTTGGTATGGGGCACGTCGCTGCAATTCAGCATGCCCTACCTGAAATCGAGCGTGGTCGATCTCGGATTGCCCGACTTCTTCAATCATCTCATCCCGATCGTGGAGGCGCAGTTCGTGGCTCCGGTGGCGAATAACTTCGGCAACGATTTCATCATCACCGGCACCGTCAATCCCGGTGTGATCTGGGTCGGAACCTATTTCCAGGTCGGCGTCGAGGCGATCGTCCCGATCAACCATGCCAGCGGCACCAGCATCGGCGGCATTGCGCAGCTGCATCTCTACCTCGACGACATTTTCCCGACCACGCTCGGGCAGCCGCTGTTCGGCTCCAGTGCGCCGATGAAATCCATGGCCAGGAGGTGAGCCATGCGCAACGTCATTGCCGCGACCATCCTCGCGCTGCCCCTTGCTGCGGGCGATGCCCGCGCCCACGCCTTCCTCGACCATGCGGAACCGCGTGTCGGCAGCACGGTGCAAACCGCGCCCCGCGAGGTGTCGCTCTCATTCACGCAAGATCTGGAGCCCGCGTTCAGCGGTGCCGAGGTGCGAGATGCCAGCGGTGCGAGGGTGGATCAGGGTAAAGCCAAGATCAGCGGAAGCGTCATGCATCTGGGGCTGAAGGCGCTGGCGCCGGGGACCTACAAGGTCAACTGGCACGCCTTGTCGGTGGACACGCATACCACCGAAGGCAGCTTCAGCTTTCGCGTCGGTCCGTGACGGTTGAGCGGGGTGCCGGGAGAATAGGGATGGATCCGCTGATCGCGGTACGGGCGATCCACTTGGCGGCCACGACGCTCGTGGCCGGCATTGTTTTTTTTGAATGGTTGGTCGCCGGGCCCGGGTTGCGCGGACCCGGCGAGTTGCTGTCTCCGATCCTGCTTCGGTTTCACGCTCGCACGGCCCGTATCCTGTGGATCAGTCTCGGCCTGGCGGTGATGTCGGGAGCGGCCTGGTTGTCGCTGCTGGCGGCCGACATTGTCGACCGGCCCTTGCTCGAGGTCATCGCCGACGGCACGGCGTGGAAGGTCTTCACGCAAACGCGCTTCGGCCTCGATTGGCAGATGCGTCTGTTGTGTGCGGTGCTGCTCGGCGGATACGTGCAGAAATCACGGCGGACCGGCGGCTTCTCGCTGCTGTCGGGCCTGCCGGCTGCCGCCTTGGCGGCCGCGTTTATCGGCGCTCTCGCCTGGGCCGGCCATGGCGGAGCAACGCCCGGAAATACAGGGATCATTCACGTTTCCGCCGATGTCCTGCATCTCGTCGCCGCCGGAGCGTGGTTGGGAGGTCTCGTCCCGTTGGTGATATTGCTCGGATGCGTGCGGCGCTCGGACGGCGAGCGGCGGGCAACCGCCGCCGGCGCGATCTGCCACCGCTTTTCCAACCTCGGTATTTTCTCGGTTGGGGCTCTGCTCGTAAGCGGGCTGACCAATGCCTCGTTCCTGGTGGGCGATGCTCAAGGTCTGACGGGAACGAGCTATGGCCGCTTGTTGATGCTGAAGCTTTTCTTGTTCTTCGGCATGGTCTGCGTCGCCGCCGTCAACAGGCAATATTTGCTGCCGCGTCTTGCTTCCGGTGTTGCGGCGCCCGGCCCGGACGCCGACGCGCAAATTGCGCGCCTGGAACGCAACGCGGCCCTGGAAATTGCCTTCGGCATAGCCGTTCTCGTTGTCGTGGCGATGCTCGGTGTAGCTCCACCGGCAACGGAGCCACACGTGCACATCCACTGACGAGGCGACGCGGCCGCCGTGGACGAAGCTCCACCCGTGCGTCCGTCAGGCGCCTGCCGCCTCGCGCTTGAGCGCCGCCTCGAGATTGGCGAGCAGCTCGCGCGTGCCATGCTCGCGCGAGCCGGCGTCGTCGTAGCCGTCCAGGAAAGCGCCCTGCTCCGTATAGATGAGCCGCGTGCCGGCACCGGCGGGCTTGAGCTCGACCGTCGCCAGCGAGACCGATATGCGCTTGTCGTCGAGATGCATGTCATAACTCGTGATGATGCGCACATTGGGCACGATGTCCTGGAAGCGGGCCTCGAATATGTGGCGCGGGCCGCCCTTCGGGCCGCCGCTGACCCGTTCGCGCCCGCCGACCCGGAAGTCGAGCTCGTGATCGGAAGGACCCCATTCGGGCGGTCCCGCGAACCAGCGCAGCTTGGCCTCGCGCGATGCGAAAGCCGCGAACACCCGCGCCGGCGAAGCCGGATAGGTGCGCTCGATGACGAAAGTGGCGTGGGTCACGGATCGTTCGGTCATTCCAGGCTCCGGGTTTTGCGAAGGCGTCAGTTCGGGAACATCGCGAGGTAGGGCTGCGCTTCATCGAGCGCCCGCGCGAACGAAGGACGCTGCATCAGGCGGTCCAGATAGGCCGCCGCATTCTTGAAGGCGGGTGCGAGCGGCATCACTTTGTTGGCGTAGAACAGCGCCGGCGCCGCGGCGCAGTCGGCCATGCTGATCGCCTCGCCCATGGCCCAGCGTTTCGTGGACATCTCGACGTCGATCATGCCGTAGGCGACTTGGAGGAGCGCCTTCGCCTGCTCCACGCCGTGCGAGTCGCTCTTTCCCGGCGGACGCAGCCGGTCGGTGACGGCCTTCCCCATCGGCTCGCTCACATAGAGGTCATAGAAGCGGTCGCGCATGCGCGTCTGCCGTGCCAGCTCGGCATCTGCCGGAACCAGCTCGGTCTGGCCCGGGTAATGCTGCGCCAGATATTCGATGATGATGCTCGACTCCGGCACGGTGCGGTCGGCCGCCTCGTCGCGCAGCACCGGGAACTTGCCGATGGGCCAAATCTTCTTGAGCGCGGCGCTCGCGGCCGGGTCGGAGAGATCGACGATGCGCGGGGCGAATGGCGTGTCGTTCTCGTAGAGCGCCATCAGCACCTTCTGGCAGTAGGAGGAGAGCGGATGGAAATAGAGCATGAGCGAGCTCTCCGAGGACGCGCGTTCGGTCATGGTTTGCTCCCTGCATCAGGCTCCTCGGGATGCGCGGCGAGGTATTCCCCCAGGCGGTCGAGGCGCTGCTCCCAGCTATTACGCCGCGCGCTGATCCATTGTTCCGCGGCCCGCAGGGCCTTGGGTTCGATCCGGCAGGTGCGCACCCGTCCGGTCTTTTCCGAACGGACGAGGCCGCTCGTTTCCAGGACCTGCAGGTGCTGGAGCACCGCCGGAAGCGACATGGCGAGCAGCTGCGCAAGCTCGCTCACCGAGGCCGGCCCGCGGGCGAGCCGCTCCACCATGGTCCGGCGGGTCGGATCCGCGAGCGCCTGAAACATGAGATCGAGGGGGGCCAAATGGTTAAGCATACGCTTAACTATTGCGGTGCCCGGAATTTGTCAACTCTCGTGGTCGCCGGGCGATGCCGGTGTACCGATGACGTCAGGGTGCGGCGGAATATTCGTCGCACGACCGCACGCGCGGCCCGAGTGTTTCCGCGCACTCCTCGCGCGTGATCGGCCCGCGGCCGATGATCTTGGCGATGAGGTAGTCGGCGACCAGCTCCACGTCGCGCCGC
>DATDGG010000443.1:0-1503 GCA_036522235.1 Xanthobacteraceae bacterium | reverse complement strand
TGCCCATGTTGTCCTCGGTGGCGAGAGCTTCGTCGCGTTGGCCGAGGGCCTGCAGAATGCGCTGTGGACGCTCGGCGGCGTTCCCGAGCAACATCGCAGCGATAGCTTGTCGGCCGCCTTCCGCAATCTCGATGCCGACGCGAGGGAGGATCTAACGCAACGCTACGAGGCATTCTGCGCCCATTACGGCATGACGCCAACCCGCAACAATCCCGGCGTCGCGCACGAGAACGGGTCGATCGAGAGTTCGCATGGCCATCTCAAGAAGGCGCTCGAAGACGCGCTGCTGCTGCGCGGCAGCCGGGACTTCGACGATCTCAATGTCTACCGCCGTTTCGTCGACGAGGTGGTCGGCCGGCGGAATGCCAACAGCCGCAAGCGTATCGAGTTGGAGCGATCCAGGCTTATTCCGCTACCGAAGCGTCGCACCGCCGATTACGAGGAGAAGATCGTCACGGTCACGTCGAGCGGAGGCTTCATTCTGCGCCGCGTTTTCTACACCGCGCCGTCGCGGCTGATCGGCCATCGCCTGCGCGTGCACCTCTACGACGACCGGCTCGACTGTTTCCTTGGCTCGACCCCAATGATGACGCTCAGACGGGGGCAGCCGGTCTCGGACCGCAAGGGCGGTCACGTCGTGGACTACCGGCACGTGATCCACGCGCTGCGCAAGAAGCCGATGGCGCTGCCCAATCTGGTCTACCGCGATCAGTTGTTCCCGCGTCAGGCCTATCGCAAAGCCTTCGAGGCGTTGCGCGCCGAAGTTGGCGACAAGCGGGCGTGCCAGGTCACGGTCGAGCTGCTGGCGCTGGCGCACGATCGGGCCTGCGAGGCCGAGCTGGCGCAGGTCATCGACGCGGAACTCGATGCCGGACGATTACCGGACCTGGCGTTCCTGCGTGAACGCTTCGGCCCATCCCCGGCGTCGGTGCCGGTCATCGATGTGAAACTGGTCGCGCTCAACGCCTACGACGAACTGGCGGCGGTCCATGTCGTCGAGCCGGCCTCCAGCCTGGAGGTCGCGGCATGACGAATAACAATGCCGTTGACGCTGCCCGTGTCGAACTCTTGTTGAGCGAGCTGCGCTTGCCCGCCATCAAGCTGACGTGGGCCGCCCTCGCCGCACGTGCGGACAAGGAGGGTTGGCCTGCCGCCCGCTTCCTGGCGGCGCTCGCCGAACACGAGGTGGCCGACCGCGGTCGGCGCCGCATCGAGCGGCATCTTGCCAGCGCGCGATTGCCGGCCGGCAAGACCTTCGACACCTTCGATTTCAACGCCGTCCCCATGGTCAGCAAGGCGCAGGTCATGGCGCTCGCCGCCGGCGACGGCTGGCTCGATCAGGGTGCCAATATCCTGCTCTTTGGCCCGCCCGAGTGCGATTCATACTGCTCATCTCTCGATCTCCTTAAAAATCCAACTGTTTCTGATGCGGATTGCCAGACGACGGACGCCGAAGTCGGCGGGCCTGAGCTGCTTGGCTGACCTCGGTGCGTTCGAGATCGC
>DATDGG010000442.1:0-22546 GCA_036522235.1 Xanthobacteraceae bacterium | reverse complement strand
AGGCGCCGGCGACCTTCATCAGCTTGAAGGCCGATCCGATCTTGCCGGTCGAGGTCATGTGCGGGCCGCGGCAGAGATCGAACCAGTCGCCTTGCTTGTAGATTTTGATCGACTCGCCTTGGGGGATGGCGTCGACCAGCTCGACCTTGAACAGCTCGTTCTTGTCGCGGAAGATGCGCTTGGCCTCCTCGCGGGAGAGGACCTCCTTGGTGAAAGGTTTGTCGCGCGCGATGATCTCGCGCATTTTTTTCTCGATCGCCGCGAAGTCTTCCGGCGTGAACGGCTCGTTGCGGAAGAAGTCGTAATAGAATCCGTTCTCGATCACCGGCCCGATGGTGACCTGCGTTCCCGGCCACAGCGCCTGCACGGCCTCGGCCAGCACATGGGCGCAGTCGTGACGGATGAGCTCGAGCGCGCGCGGGTCGTCGCGGGTCAGGAACTCGATCCTGGCGTCTTTCTCGATCGGATCGGACAGGTCGGCGACGGTGCCGTCGAGCGCCATCGCCACCGTACGTTTGGCGAGCGAGGGCGAAATGCCTTTCGCGATGTCGAGGCCTGTTGTGCTTGGGGGATAGTCCCGACGCGCGCCGTCGGGAAAGGTCAGCGCGACCATGGATAGCTCCTGTTGCTCACTCGCTGCCTACGAATGCAGGTAAGCGTTGCTCGGCAAATACCGGGGGCATCGGCATATATCACCGAAAAGGACAGGTCAAAGGCCCGCTTCGGTGCCGCGCCAGCGCGCATAACGCCAGGGTAAGTACCAGCGTGCGCGGCTCGGCAGGCGGTCGGGTACCAGGTCGAGGCCGGACGTACCGAAGGGATGACAGCGCAGGAGCCGCCCCAAGGTCATCCAGCCGCCCGCCCACAGCCCATGGCGTGCGAGCGCTTCGTCGGCATAGACCGAGCAGGTCGGCAGATGCCGGCAATGCAAGCCGACGAGCGGCGAAAGCGTGTAGCGATAGACCTTGACCAGGCCGCGCGCCGCCTGGCGGGGGACGCTCCCGAGAGCGGCTTTGGCTTCGCTGAAAGCGCCGGCCACGCCTGCCTCCGCGTTGTCAGAAGGTCCGCTTGCAGCGGTTCTGGATGAAGCGCGCCCCATAGTCGATGCGGGTTTTTTCCCACTCGGCGGCGGAGGCCGCATAGCCGGAGGCCGGGCAGCGCCCGACATGGGTCTTGAGCCGGCCCGCGAAGGCGATGATGGTTTCGAGCGTGATGCAGGTAGTCGGCCGATCGGCCGGCGAGGCGACCTCGAGTCGCGGCAGCTCGGATTCGTCCTTCATGAGGCCGGTTTCCTCGGTGGTGCAATCGATGGCCGCGGCGGCGCTGCCGGCGAGAACCGGGCCCCAGGCCAGAGCCAACAGCATCAATCCGGCACGCACGCCCACTTGCGCTCCCCGCAGATTCCCGACGCTACGCGTCGCAAAGCCACGCGTCCCAAAGCTACTCGGCCGCCACGGTCGCGCGGCGCTTGGCCTCGATCTTGTCGATGGCATCGACCACCGCATCGAAGGTCAGCAGGGTCGAGGCATGGCGCGCCTTGTAGTCGCGCACCGGCTCGAGCACGGCGATGTCGCTCCATTTGCCGGCGGGCGGCGCGCCATTCTCCTTGAGCATGTGCCGCACGCTCTCGCGCAGGTCGCGCAGCTCCTGCGCCTGCGCCCCGATGACGTTGCGCGCCATGATCGAGGAGGAGGCCTGGCCGAGCGCACACGCCTTCACGTCATGGGCGAAGTCGGTGACGGTGTCGCCCTCCATCTTGAGGTCGACCGTGACGGTCGAGCCGCACAGCTTGGAATGGGCGGTGGCGCTGGCGTCCGCATCGGGCAGGCGCCCCAGGCGGGGAATATTCCCGGCCAGCTCCAGAATTCGGCGGTTGTAGACCTCGTTCAGCATTGCTTTAAATCATGGTTGGTCGGCGCGGTGCCGCATTGCTCCCGGTGCTGCAACGAATATATAGGGATTGGCCGGCCCGTGCGAGCAGTCGGGCCGGCGCCTGATGGCTCCGCATTCGCGGGGCCATTTAAGTGGGCTCCAAGCAGGCTCCAAGCAAAGGAGCCATGTAAAAAGGGAATGCGGCGTCCGGGCCATGCGCATGGGGGCTAGTCCCCCAAAAGCGCCTATGACCGACGCGGCCACCCGGTGACACCCCCGGCCCCGAAAACGGACCGGTCGAACGGAGAGACCGTCATGGACGCTGTCGTCAAATCTTCTGTCGTCAAACCTTGGCCAAAGGCCACGCTTTCCGACCATGTACGGGCGGCGCCGCAGCCCCCGACGGAGCGCCCCTCGCGCGAGGCGGCGGAAGCGGCGGTGCGCACCTTGATCGCTTTTGCCGGCGATCGGCCGGAGCGCGAAGGCCTGGCCGAGACACCCCGCCGCGTGGTCGACGCCTATGCGGAGCTCTATCGCGGCTATCGCGAATGCCCCGCCGAGGTGCTCGATCGTACCTTCACGGAGATCGGCAAATACGACGACTTCGTGCTGGTGCGCGACATTTCCTTCAATTCCCATTGCGAGCACCACATGATGCCGTTCATGGGCAAGGCGCATATCGCCTACAAGCCGGTCGAGCGCGTGGTCGGGCTCTCCAAGCTCGCGCGCCTGGTCGACGTCTATGCGCGGCGCCTGCAGACCCAGGAACATCTGACCTCGCAGATTGCGACCGCGATCGAGGAGATTCTCGCCCCCCGCGGCGTCGCCGTGATGCTCGAGGCCGAGCATATGTGCATGTCGATGCGCGGGGTGGAGAAGCCCGGCTCCTCGACCATCACGACCCAGTTCGCCGGGTCATTCCGTGAAAATCCCGACCAGCAGGTTCGCTTCATCGCGATGGTGCGCGGAGCCGAACGCTGATCGCTGCCGCAGGGCGCGTGCCTTGGCTGATCATTATGGTTTTGCGCCGCGCGGCTCGACCCAGGATGTCGAGGAAGGGCTCGCGCTCGCGCCCAAGTTCGATGCCGACGGGCTCGTGACCTGCGTGGCGACGGATGCGACCTCGGGCGAGGTCCTCATGGTCGCGCATATGAACGCGGAGGCGATCGCCAAGACCATCGCCAGCGGCGAGGCCTGGTATTTCAGCCGGTCGCGGCAGGCTCTGTGGCGCAAAGGCGAAACTTCCGGTCACGTTCAGCGCGTCATCGAGATGCGCCTCGACTGCGACCAGGACGCGGTCTGGATCAAGGTGGAGCAGGTGGGCGGCGGGGCCTGCCACACCGGGCGGCGCTCATGCTTCTACCGCGCGGTGCCGCTCGGCCAAGGCACCGGGGCCAAGCTCGAATTCCGCGATGCCGAGAAGGCATTCGATCCGCGCGCGGTGTATCCCGGAAGGACGAAGAGCGAATCGTGAGCGTCGGCAAGATTGCCGGCACCGCGATTCATGATTGCGAGGTCCTGCGCAATTTCGCCCGCATTGAGGATTCGTTGGCAGCGCTTCGTAAGGTAAATTTCGGTCTTTGCTTGAGGACCCCAATACCGCCCGCTAGCCTTGCCAAGCTGAGGTCGGTGCATTCCGCGCCGAACGCTTGTCTCGAGCGAGTAGGTGGAAACACATGTCACGTAGGAACTTTTCGGCGCTGCTTGTCGCATTGGCGGCGGCGAGCGCCGCATCGCTGGCGCCGACAGCGGCACTGGCCGGCTGCAACAATTGTTACGCCCCCGTGGTCACGCCCTGCGGCGGCTGTGCTGCTCCCGTCTTCAATCCGTGCAATCGCTGCTATCGTCCGGCGGTCGTGCCGGCGCAGTATCGAACCGTCTATGACACGGTCGTGGTGGCGCCGGCGCGCGTGGTCGCGCACCGGGTTCCGGCCCGCTACGGCGTCGTGAACGAGACCGTGATGGTGTCGCCGCCGAGCCATGCCTGGCAAAGCACCTGCGTGTGCGGCCGCGAAACGCTGCAGGCGGTCGAGATACCGGCCCAGTACGCGACCGTGGCGCGCACCGTCATGGTCGAGCCGCCACATGTGGTGCGCGAGGTGATCCCCGCGCAATACGGCACGCTCGCCCGCACCGAGATGGTCTCGGGGCAGCGCGAGGTCTGGGTGCCGGCCGATCAGTACTGAGCGGCGCTTCCTTCAACCGCCCCCTGCGCGCGCGATCAGCCGTTGCGCGCGCTGCAGGTGCGGACGGTCGTACATGACGCCATCGATGCCGATGACGCCGGCGCCCGGGCTCGCCGCGAAAGCGGCGACGATCGCGCGCGCCTTGGCGAGCGCAGCCGCGGAAGGCGTGAACACCTCGTTGATGATCGGCACCTGCAGCGGATGGATCGCGAGCCGCCCGGCAAAGCCGTCGCGCCGCGCCTCCTCGCTGTCGCGCCGCAGCCCTTCGGCGTCACGGTAGTCCATATAGATGGTCTCGATCGGCGGAACCTCGGCGGCGGCCGCCGCCGTCAGGCAGAGCGTGCGCGCCAACAGATAGGGCGCGGTGTAGCGGCCGTCCGGGCCGCGGTTGGTTTCGGCGCCGAGTTCGGCCGCGAGATCCTCCGCGCCCCATGACAGGCCGATCAGCCGCGCGCTCTTGCGCCGAAGGGTGCCGGCGAGAAAGAGCCCCGCCGCGGTCTCGATCGCCATGGCGACGATCTTGATATGCCCGTCGGCGAGGCCGCCGATCGCCTCGCGCGCCGCAAGCTTGGCGTCGGCATGAATGAGCGCCGCGCCACCCTCGGCCTTCGGCAACATGATGGCGTCGGGTCGCGCCGGCACGATGGCGTCGAGGTCGGCGTCGATGAGCCCGGTGGCGAGCCCATTGACGCGCACGCACAGGAATGGACGCGTGGCTTCGCCCGCGACCTCCTTGACGAAATCGGCCGCGCTCGCGCGCGCCTGCGCCTTGCGGTCATGCGCAATCGAGTCCTCGAGGTCGACGATCACGGCGTCCGCCCCGCACGCCAGCGCCTTGTGCAGGCGCTTGCCGGCGTCGGCCGGCGTGAACAGGAAGGAGCGCATCAGCGCGCGGGCCGCATGTGCATCAGCGCCTGCCGCCGGCATTCAGCCACGAGCTTGCCGTCCTGATTGTAGGCGCGGTGGTCGAACTCGACGATGCCCATGCCGGGGCGCGATTTGGACTCGCGCTTGCTCAGCACCGTGGTGCTGCAGTGGACGGTGTCGCCATCGAACAAAGGATGTGGGAACTTCACGTCGGTCATGCCGAGATTGGCGACGGTGGTGCCGACCGTGAGGTCGTTGACCGATATGCCGATCATGAGGCCGAGCGTGAACAGGGAATTCATCAACGGCTGCCCCCATTCGGTCTCCTGCGCGCAGAAGTGCCGGTCGATATGCAGCGGCTGCGGATTGAGCGTCATGTTGGAGAACAGCATATTGTCCATCTGCGTCACCGTGCGGGTGAGGCGATGCGGGTAGAGCGTGCCGATGATGAAATCCTCGAAATAGAGGCCGCCGCGCTGATGACGCACGGGCTCGTCTTTGTCTTGGGCGGTCTTCTGCGCCATCGGCACACCCTTGCAGGAGGGACCCGTCGTTAAGGGCCCGTTTACCATAATTGATGAGAGTCTATAGGATTCGTGAAGCCCGCATCACGCGGGCGCAAGGCATTTTTCATGGCTGTCGAAGTCGGCACGCCCATCGGTTCGCCTCGGGCTGCGACCGCGGTCACCGGCGCCATCCGCGGCGCCGCGCAGGCGACCGGCACGAGCTTCAACTACCTGCTGGCGACCGCTAAGATCGAATCCGATCTCGATCCGAACGTGACGATGAAATCCTCGTCGGCGACGGGGCTGTTCCAGTTCATCGATCAGACCTGGCTCGGCACCCTCAAGCAGGCCGGGCCGGCGTTCGGCTACGGCGCCTATGCGAATGCGATCTCGCGCAACGCCACGACCGGCCATTACTCGGTCGACGACCCGGAAATGCGCAGAGAGATTATGAAATTGCGCTACGATCCGAGCGCCAACGCGGTCATGGCCGGGGTGCTGACGCAGAAGAATGCGGCGGCGCTGACCCGGCATATCGGGCGGGCGCCGACTGAGGGCGAACTCTACATCGCGCATTTCTTGGGGGCGGGCGGCGCTGGAAAGCTCATCGATCTGGTCGGAAGCGATCCGGGGACGAGCGCGGCCACGGTCTTTCCCTTGGCGGCACACGCCAACCGGCCGATCTTTTACGACCGGGGAGGCAATGCCCGCAGCGTTTCGGGGGTCTATTCCGAGATCGTGCGCCGCTACCGGGTCGCCAGCGACGGCACGGCCACGATGGTGGCGAGCGCTGCCGCGCGGCCCCTCGCAAAGGCGGCTTCGCGCGTGACCGACGTCGCGGCGGTGACCAACGCCTTCGCGGTCGCGGCGGCAGCGCCTCCGGCGGCTTCTGCCGCGCCCGCGGCCGCGCCGAGCGCGACGACCTTCAACTCGCTGTTCCGCGACCAGGACCGGCGCGCGGCGGTCGACCCCGTTGTCGCGGCGCTGTGGAGCGTTCCAGCCGACGCGTCGGCGCCTGATGCCCGGCCGGCGCCGCTGCAGGGCGCATCCGGGGTCACCGACACGGCGGGCGCGTCCTCGCTCGATCTGTTCCGCGACCAGCGGCCGAACACGCGCGCGCTGTTTGGCGGCAGCTTGTGACCGGCGCCCGCACAATCGATCAGTCGAGGGCGCTCGTCGGCGGGTGCATCAAGATCCCAGCAATCAATCGTAAGATTTATGGTGAACGGTTTATTAATCCTCGCCGCCTAGTCTCTTTCCGGTCGCCATCGCAGCGTCGGTAGAGACATGATCGTTCGTCAATTCCTGCAATGGCAACGCACCGCTTCCGCCGCCGATCGCGCCGACGCGACCAGCGCGCTGGCGCGGGCCTATCTCTATTCCGACCTCAGCCCGGATGATCGTGCCGCCGCCGAGGGCGCCTTGCTGATGCTGCTCGACGATCCATCGCCCCTGGTGCGCGCGGCGCTCGCGCAGGCGCTGGCCGCGAGCGCGGGGGCTCCGCCCAATGTCATCCTGGCGCTCGCCGGCGATCAGCCGGAGATCGCCGGTCCCGTGCTCGAGCATTCGCCGCTCCTCCTCGATGCCGATCTGGTCGACGCGGTTGCGACCTCGGGATCGCCGGCGCAGCTCGCCATCGCGAGCCGCGCCTTCCTGCCGCCCGCCGTCTCCGCCGCGATCGCGGAAGTTGGATCGCCCGAGGCGTGCCTGGTTCTCATCGAGAACGCGCGTGCGGAGGTTGCGCCGTTCTCGCTTGATCGGATCGTGGAGCGGTTTGGTCATCTCGGCGCCATCCGCGAAGCCATGCTGGCGCGGCCTGACGTTCCGGCGCCGACCCGCCAGAGGCTGGTGGCGAAGCTGTCGCAGACGCTGGCCGGTTTCGTCACGGCGCGCGCCTGGCTGCAGGAAGATCGCGCCCAGCGCCTTGCCAAGGAGGCCTGCGAAAAAGCGACGGTGATCCTGGCCGCGGTCTCGCCCGGCGAGGAGACGCGGCCGCTGGTTCACCATCTGCGCGAGAGCGGCCAGCTCACCGCCGGCCTGATGCTGCGGGCGCTGCTCTCCGGCAATGTCGAATTGTTCGTGCAGGCTTTGGCCGAGCTCGCCGACATGCCCCAACCCCGTGTGAGCGCGCTGGTGCACGACAAGCGTGGCACCGGCTTTCGCGCGCTCTACCAACGGGCCGGCCTGCCGGAACTGGCCTATCCGGCGTTTTGCGAGGCGATCGAGGCCATGCGCGAAGGCGGCTTTGTGGGCAGCCCGCACGGCGCCACCAATCTCAAGCGCCGCATGGTCGAGCGGGTGCTCACGCGCTGCACGGACCAGTCGCTGGGCGACATCGAGCCGCTCTTGACCTTGCTGCGGCGGTTTGCCGCCGAGGCGGCGCGCGAAGAGGCGCGCCTGTTTTGCGACGATCTCCTGGCCGGCGATGTCGTGATGCCGCCCCAAGAGCGGATCCATGATCGCGCCCGCGTGGCCGCGTAGGGGCGGCCCTTGTGGCCGCCCTCTCGTTCGCAATTGACGAAGGATTAAGCATAGCGAGGAGCGGCCCTTTTCGTTCCACCGCAATGCATCCTGCGCGGGCTTAAGAAAAATTCACCGGTCGCCGGTACTCGTACTCGGATGGCCGCGGCTGTTCCGGGGATATGCGCGCGGCTCAAGCACTGATGCAACGAGCGGTGGACTTAAGCCCCGCGCCCACCTCGAGGGGAAGCAGTGAAACGAGCCAACCTCCACGATGACTGCGAAGTGGCCGTAATCGGGGCCGGACCCTACGGGCTTGCGGTGGCGGCGCATCTGCGCTCGGCTGCGATCAGCACGCGCGTTTTCGGCAGGCCGGTGTCGTTCTGGCGCGAGAACATGCCCAAGGGCATGCGGCTGCGCTCGCCGTGGATCGCGACGCACATCGCCGACCCTGGCAAGCGCTTCTCGCTCGACGCCTATGCGCGGCAAGTCGCGCTGACGCCGCGCGACCAGCTTCCGCTCGAGCAATTCGTGCAATACGGCGAATGGTTCCAGCGGCAGGCCATACCCGATCTCGACACCCGCAAGGTCAAGCGCGTCGAAAGCGCCGCGGGCGGATTTCGTCTACTTCTCGATGACGACGAGGCGGTCCACGCGCGCCGGGTCGTGGTCGCCATGGGGCTTGCGCAACAGGAATTGCGCCCGCCGCCGTTCGCAGGCGTCGAGCGGGCGCGCGTCAGCCACGCTTGCGAGCATGCGAGCCTCGACAAATGGCGTGGCCAGCGCGTCGCCGTGATCGGGCGCGGGCAGAGCGCGTGCGAATCCGCGGCGCTGCTGCGGCAGGGGGGCGCGGAGGTTGATCTCATCTGCCGGGGCGAGGTGCACTGGATCGGCGTCGCCCCGGAGGAAGCCGAGCGCGAGCGCGATTGGGGCTGGTGGTTGCGCGAGCTGTTGCAGTCGCCTTCGGCGGTCGGGCCGTTTCCCTGGAGCTGGCTGAACGAGCTGCCCGGGGTCGAGCGGCGCCTGCCGGGCGCACTGCGCTCATGGATCGCGGCGCGCAGCCTGCGGGCTGCTGCGACGCGCTGGGTCGACCTTGCCGGCGTGCAGGTGCTCGCCGGACGCTCCATCCGCGGCGTGTCGGCGCAGGGCCGCACGGTTGCGGTCGAGCTCGACGACGGAGCGCGCAGCTATGATCACGTGCTGCTCGGGACCGGTTACCGGATCGATATCGCCAAGCTTGGGGTCCTGTCGGGCGAGCTCATCGCGAAGATCGCGCGCAGCGGCGGGTCGCCGGTTCTTGGCGCAGGATTTGAATCGAGCGTGCCGGGGCTGCATTTCGCCGGCGCGAGCGCGGTCGAGAGCTACGGCCCGCTGATGCGCTTCATCGCCGGCGCCGGCTATGCGGCGCGCAGCGTCACCCGGGCTGCGCTTGCCGGTCGCGGCCGGGCGCAGCGCGCCGCCCTGACGGCACGCGCGGGCTACCCGGTCGGCTCGGCTCAACGCACGTCGCAACCCTAAAGCCAGCGGATGGCGAGCCCGATGCGCCTTTCTCCCTCATCCACGCCGGCGTCCGGGCGCGAGGAATCCGCGATGCGCCCGACCGGCGCGCTGATCGCCGGCGGGGCGCACGGCAGCCTGGCGCTGGCGCGCAGCCTCGGGCGGCGCGGCATCCCGGTCGCCTTCCTGACCGACGACCATCCGATCGCGAAATATTCGCGCTATGTGCCGCGGAGCTTCGCCTGGGCCGGCGCCGAAGACGACGGCGCCATCGAATTTCTCAAGGACCTGGCGCGCGTGCATCAGCTCGAAGGATGGGTGCTGATCGCCGCCGGCGACAGCGAGCTGCGTCTGTTGTCGCAACATCATGCCGAGCTCTCAGTGATCTTTCGCACGACCGTCCCGCCTTGGGAGACGGTGCGCTGGACCCACGACAAGCGGTTCACCTATGACCGCGCGGCCGCGCTCGGGATCGACTTTCCCCGCTGCTACAATCCGCGTGACCTGCAGGACCTGGCCAACCTCGACTGCCGCTTTCCGGTCGTGCTCAAGCCGACGGTGCGCGAGCAAAAGAATGCCTTCACCCGCGCCAAGGCGTGGCGGGTCGATGATCGTGCGTCGCTCCTGGCACGCTACCAGGAGGCGGCGGCGCTGGTGGGCGAGCGCGCCATCGTGCTGCAGGAATTGATCCCGGGCGGCGGGTCGGAGCAGTTTTCCTACGCCGCGGTCTGGCATGGCGGCGCGCCGGTCGCCTCGCTGGTGGCACGGCGCACGCGCCAATACCCGATCGACTTCGGCTATACCAGCACGTTCGTGGAGACGGTCGAGCAGGACGAGGTCGAGGCGGCGGCCTGCCGCTTTCTCAAGTCGCTCGACTATAGCGGGCTGGTCGAGGTCGAGTTCAAGCGCGACCATCGCGACGGCCGCTACAAGATTCTGGACGTCAATGCCCGCGCCTGGACGTGGAATGGGCTGGGTTCGATCGCCGGCGTCGATTTCGCGCATGTGCTGTGGCGCCTGGCCACGGGCGAGACGCTCGCGCCAGTGCGCGGGCACGCCAACGTCGCCTGGATGCATGGATCGCGCGACCTCTTGGCGGCCGTCCTGGAGATGGGCGCGGGGCGATTGCGGCCGTCGGCCTATCTGCGGTCGTGGTGCAAGCCGTTGGTGTTCGCGGCCTTCGCCAAGGACGATCTCGTGCCGGGCTTGGTTGATCTGCCGCTGGCGGCGGTGCGCGTGCTCGGTCGCTACTGGCCCAAGCCGGCCGCGCAACAGCCGCGCGGATCGCGCCTGCGGCCGAGCCATTAAGCTATTTTCCGTCTGGGCTCGTTCTCCTAAGTTGTCACGGCCGGACTTGTCTTCCTTATCGAGATAAGGGCGTTTACGCCCGTCTTTTCGCGGGCTATGCCCGGCGATGACAACAGCGGGGGAACCTCTTCGTGCTGATCGATTGGCACACGCATATCCATAGCCCGCAGAACCAGGCCAAGCCGTATTGGCGCGGGCGCTGCCCGATGACGCTCGACAATGTGCTGGCGGCGCACGCGCTTGCCGGCCTCGACAAGAGCGTCATCAGCAATGCCGGACATTTCCTGCGATTTTGCCAGACCGCCGAGGAAACCGTCGCGGGGCTCGAAGACTGCAACCGTTATCTCGCCAAATGCCGCGATCTCCATCCCGACAAGCTCGTCGCCATGGCGACCGGCGTGCCGGGCGGCGGCGAGGAGTGCCTGCGCGAGCTCGAACGGGCGGTGCGGCAAGACGATTGCCGCGCCGTCATCATCAGCTCGAGCCACCACGGGCGCTATCCGGATGCCGACGAGGCACGGCCCTTCTTCAAGCTGGTGACGGACCTCGACGTTCCGGTCTTCGTCCATCCCGGCGACTCGACGACGCCGGCGACTGCCGACTACCGGCTCGCCTCCAGCATCAGCCGCCCCGCCGACAATTGCCTGGCGCTCGCGCGCCTGATCGTGCGCGGCATTTTCGAGGCGTTCCCGTCGCTCAAGCTCGTCGGCAGCCATCTGGGCGGCGGCCTTTGCGAGGTCATCGGCCGCATGGACTATGCCTACAACCTCCCGGATTTCGCGTTCTTCCTCGGTCCCTACGCGCCCCTTCTGATCAAGCATCCGCCGAGCCACTACCTGCGCATGATGTATTTCGATTCGGCGAGCTACACGCCGCTCGCCGCCGCCATGTGCCTGCGCACGGTTGGCGCCGACCATTTTCTGTTCGGCACCGATTCGCCGCCGATGATCCCGCTCAAGCGCGAGGGCCTCGAAATGATGGACCAGATCGGAATGACGCCGCAGGAGCGCGCAAAGGTCATGGGTGGCAATGCGGCACGCTTGCTGAAGCTTTAGCTCGCGCATGTTCCGGAAAAGTGGATGCCGGTTTTCCGAAAAGGACATGCGCCAGCGCAAGAAGGCGCAGGGCGATCATGAATATGTCGCGAACGCCTGATACGCGCTTGGCGTTATCTGTTTCCCAAGATCCGCTTTCGATGCCTTGCAAGCCCACGGCGATAGACCGTAGAATTCCTCATAAACAGAATGCGGAGGAGCCCTCATGAAACATGTCTTATCGATTGCTGCCCTGTTGCTGGCCACAACTTCCGTGCAGCCGGCGCTCGCCCAGTCGAGCCCCGGCGATCTCGTCAAGCAGGCCGTTGCGGCGGAGGGTGGCGCGGATGCGCTGCGCGCTCTCAAGGGCCTTGCCGTCAAGGGCGATGCCAAGTTCTGGGAGCCCGGACAATCGTTCGCCGCCGGCGGCGAGCCGCGCTTCCTCGGCGATGCGACCTTTACCATCGCCTGGGACCTCGCCAAGGGCGTGGCCCGTACCGACTGGGACCGCGACCAGAAATATCCGGACCCGCCCATCAAGCTGAAATATACCGAGACCTTGACGCCGGCATTCGGCGTCGTCGCGGACGCCAGGGGCAGCCAACCGATGTCGCGCATCCGTGTCGCGGCGCTGCTGCGCGAGCTCAAGCGCGCTACGCCGCGGCTCTTGCTCAATGCGATGGATGATCCGAGCCAGGTCGCTGCCGCGGAGCCGCAGCGGCTCGGCCAGCAGACGCTGCCTGCGGTCTCGTTCAACGACACGGGCACGAATTTCACCATCCTGTTCGATCGCGAGACGCATCTGCCCGCCGCCATCCGCACCCGCGACGACGACAACATCCATGGCGACTCCAACTACGATCTCGTGCTCGGCGACTGGAAAGCGGTCGGCGGTGCGAAGCTCGCGCAGTCGCTGTCCTATCAGATCAACGGCGTCGAGGTGGCCAAGCTCAACTACCGCGACGTCACCGGCAATCCGGCGATCCCCTCCGATGCGTTTGCGGTTCCCGATGCCGCGAAGGCGGCGGCCAATCCGCCCGCCACCGGCAATGTGCCCTATCAATGGGTGCTGCGCCGGCTGTTCCTGACGCGGTTGCTCGACAGCGACAACGTCATCTATCCGAACGACGGCGGGCTCAAGCTGGTCGAGCTTGCCCCCAACGTGCAGCACGTCGAAGGCGGCACCGCCAACAACCTGATCATCGCCATGAAGGACTATCTGGTGATCTTCGACGCGCCTTATGGCGAGCTGCAATCGCGCTGGACCATCGACGCGGCCAAAGCCAAATATCCGGGCAAGCCGATCAAGTACCTCGTCCTCACCCATCACCACATGGACCATACCGGCGGCATGCGGACCTTTGTGGCGGAGGGCGCGACCATCATCGTGCCGAGCCCGGACAAGGCCTATTTTGAGAAGGACGTCGCGGCGCCCCGCACGCTCATTCCCGACGATCTGCAAAAGAAGCCGACCGCCGCGAACATCGTCGAGGTCAAGGACCAGGACCAGATGTCGATCAAGGACGATACGGACGAAATCCGCATCTACAACATTTCCAATCCGCACGTCCAAGGCATGTTTATCGGCCATGTGGTCAAGGGCAACGTCGTGTATGTCACCGACCTGATCTCGCCGCGCGGCACGATCGAACGTTCGCCGGCGACGGTGGCGGTCGGCGACGCGCTGCGGAAAAACGGCATCACCGGCTCCGTCATCGCCGGTGGTCACGGCACCACGGCCAAGCAAGCCGACATCGGGGCGGCCTTGGCGGCGAACTGACGGCGCGATCGCTTCGCGGCGCCCCTCTCCCCGCATGCGGGGAGAGGGCTGCTTGCACCGAGCGACAACCAGAACTCGGCCTGGTGAGGAGGCGCTTCCACGAGCTCAGACTCGCGGAGTCGCCCCCTCATCCCGACTTTCTCCCCGCAAGCGGGGAGAAAGAGCACGCCGCGCCCCGGAACAAATTCAATCGTTCAAGCAGCGAAGGCCGGCCTCAATACCCGAACTGCTCGCGCACGATGCGCTCGTCGAGGTCGTGGCCGGGATCGAACAGGATGGGCATCGCGATGGCGTGGTCCATCTTGATGTCGACTGAGAGCACGTTTCGCACCTCGTCATGGTCGGCGACCGCCGCGACCGGGCGCTTCTCCGCCTCCAGCACCTCGACCCGCACTTGCGCGCTGTCGGGCAGCAGCGCGCCGCGCCAGCGCCGCGGCCGGAACGGGCTGATCGGGGTCAGCGCCATCAGCTGCGCATTGATCGGGATGATCGGGCCCTGGGCAGAAAGATTGTAGGCGGTCGAGCCCGCCGGCGTCGCCACCAGCACGCCGTCGGCGACGAGCTCGGCAAGGCGCTCCTTGCCGTCGATCAGGATGCGCAGCCGCGCCGCCTGGGAGGCTTGCCGGAACAGCGACACCTCGTTGAAGGCGTGGAAGTCGCGGGCCTCGCCGGCACCCGTGCGCGCACGCATGAGCAGCGGGTGGATCACCGTGGTGCGGGCCGCGGCCAGGCGGTGGCGCAAATTGTCCGCGTGGTACTCATTCATCAGAAAGCCGACGGTGCCGCGATGCATCCCATAGATCGGCTTGCCGGAGGTCATGAACCGGTGCAGGGTCTGCAGCATGAAGCCATCGCCGCCGAGCGCGACGATGACGTCGGCCTGCGCGGGCGGCACGTTGCCGTAGCTCTGGGCCAGGCGCGAAAGCGCCTCCTCGGCCTCGGCGATCGGGCTGGCCACAAAGGCGATGCGCTCAAAGGCGATGGGCTTGAAGGTCGGGGACGCCTGGTTCACGGGACTCTTGGCCTCGCGGATTGATCGGGTCGCGGCGGAACGCCCGCCGCGGGCTTGCGAAACGGGCACCACTACGGAAACCCCATATGGAGACCCCTGTGGAACGCGCGCTCCTCGTCTATACGACCTATCCCTCGCTTGTCGAGGCGGAGCGGGCAGGGCGCTCCATCGTGGAGCAGCGCCTGGCCGCCTGCGTCAACATATTGCCCGGCATGGTGTCGCATTACTGGTGGCAGGGCGCGCTCGAGCGGGGCGAGGAAGTGGTGATGATCATCAAGACGCGCGCCTCGCTCCGCGACCGCGTCTGCGCTGCCGTGAAGGACAGCCATTCCTACACCACGCCGGCCGTCGTGGTACTGCCGGTCGAGCATGTCGATCCCGCCTATCTGGACTGGCTGTTGGCGGAGACCGCAGCCGCATCGCCGGCCGCAAGCCCGGGCGTGGGAACCTGAGCGCGCGCGATTGCGCGTGACCACCCGATGAACGTGCCCTGACGGGCACCTGCAGCGCCCATTCATCCCGATGAACAGCCGGTGTCGCCGCGCTTCAGATCGAGTTCAGTGCGGGGCGTCCATAGTGGCGGCAGGATCGGCATTGGGGCCGGTCATCGAGTCATCAAAGGACAACTCTCATGCTGCGCAAATTCGCTGTCGCGATGATCGCGACCACCATGCTGGTAGCGCCGGCGCTCGCCGCCGACGCCGTCAAATCCACTCCGGCCGCCGCAGTGCCCGCGACGCCGGCTGCAACCGCAACGACTCCGGCTGCGACGCCGCCCGCCGCGACGGCGACCAAGGCGGACACCAAGGACACCAAAACTGACAAGGACGTCAAGAAGACCAAGGTCAGCCATCGCCACACCGGGCGTCATCTGGCCATGGCCAAGCACGGCAAGCATGCAAGCTTCATGAAGATCGCGAAGCATACGAGCCATGTGAAGACGGCGAAAATTTCCAAGCCCGTCAAGCCCGCCCCGACCGCGACATCGACCCCTTCGACCGTGACGCCGGCGACGTCCACCGTGGCCAAGGCCGACGCGGCCAGCAAGCCCGAGGTCAAGACCATCAAGGCCGAGAAGAACGTCAAGAAGATCAAGGTCTCGCATCGCCACAATGGGCGGCACCTGGCCATGGTCAAGCACGGCAAGCATGCGGGCCAGATCAAGACCGCGAAGCACTCCGGCCACGTGAAGACCGCGAAAGTGTCGAAGCCGGTCAAGCCCGCCAATGTGACGAACAAGGACGCCGCGCACGCGGCGAAGAGCAACGTCAACGTCTACTGATCAGCCTCCCGTCCCTTAGCCGAAGTCTATCCGATTTCGGTCAGGGTGAGGCACTGGGCCCGGGCTGCATAGTAGTCTGCGTATCGGTCTGGACCACGGCGCCGGCCCCCCACCCAACCCTCCCCCGCAAGCGGGGGAGGGAACGGGAGGGGAGCCGGTCGCGTTTCGCCGCCGGAAATTTACATCCCGGCCTTGCCCGGCTAGGCTCGCCGGGATGAAGCCTGCGCCGTACGGTCCGTTTCCATATTCTCCGATCATTGCGCGGCCCGTGCTGACCTGGCCCGACGGCGCGCGGGTGGCGCTCTGGGTCATTCCCAATATCGAGTTCTTCTCGCTTGCCGAGAAAGTGCCCCCCGCAGCCGGCGGCAGCGGCGCGCCGGTCCCCGACGTCCCGGCTTGGTCGGTGCGCGACTATGGCAACCGGGTCGGCGTCTTTCGCCTGATGCAGGTGCTCGACCGCCACGGCATTCGCGCCACGGTCGCGCTCAACAGCGAAGTGTGCGCGCACCATCCGGCCATCATCGAGGAGGGCAATCGGCGCCACTGGGAATGGATGGGCCACAACGAAAGCAATACGCGTAGGCTCAACGAGGCCCCGCCCGGCGAGGAAGCCGGCATCATCCGCCGCACGCTCGCCACCATCGCGGGCGCGACCGGAACGCGGCCGGTCGGCTGGCTCGGCTCCGGCCTGCAGGAGACCTGGAGCACGCTCGATCTGCTGGCGGCGGAACGCTGCGAATATGTCGGCGACTGGGTCAACGATGAGCAGCCCTACGCGATGACGCTCGCGGGCGGGCGGCGGATCGTGGCCATGCCTTATTCGCAGGAGATCAACGACAAGCCGGCATTCGAGCGCCAGCATCGTACCGCCGTCGAGTTCAACGACATGATCTGTCGCCAGTTCGACGTGCTCTACCGCGAAGGCGCAGAGTCGGGCCGCGTGATGGCAATCGCCATTCATCCCTACCTGACCGGGGTGCCGCATCGCATCGATGCCTTCGATGCGGCGCTCGCGTATATCTGCGCTCATCAAGCCGTGTGGAAGGCGACCGGCGCCGAGATCGCGCGGCACTTTGTTGCACAGGAGAGGCCATGAGAAGGCGGGCTGTGGAACGCGCGCGGACCTGGCTGCTCACGGCCGTGATTGCCGCCGTGCTGGCGCTGCCGGCGCAAGCCGAAACCATCACCATCGGTCTCGTCGGCGCGGTTTCGGCCACGCACTGGCCGATCTATGTCGGCCTCAAGCAGGGCTATTACGCGGCGGCCGACCTCAAGCTCGCCACGGTGTTCACGCTGTCGAGCAACGCCCTGGTGCAGCAGCTCGCCGCCGGCTCGCTCGACGCCGCTTTATCGACCGGCATCGTGGATCCGGTCTATGCCATCGACAAAGGCGCGCCGATCGCAGTGCTGCGCCTGGAAATGGTATCGCCGCCCTATGCGTTGCTGGCGAAGCCTGCGATCGCCAGCATCAAGGAGCTCAAGGGCAAGACCATCATGGTCGATGGCCCCAAGGGAATCACGCGCCTCTATGTGGAGCGGATGCTGGCCGCCCACGGCATCAAGTCGAGCGAGGTCGAGACCTTGTTCGCGGGCGCGACCGCGGCGCGCTTCTCGGCGCTGCAGGCGGGCGCGATCGACGCCACCATCCTGCTGCCGCCGTTCAACTTCTTCGCCGAGTCGGCGGGCTTCCGGACCTTGGGCCTCTCCGTCGATTACACGCCCGAGCTCCCGTTCACCGGCGCGGTGGTCAACCGGAACTGGGCCATGGCGCATCGCGCCGCGCTCGATCGGCTGATCGCGGTCCATAACCGGAGCATGGCCTGGTTCCTGGACCCGGCAAACCGGGCGGAAGCCATCGCCCTCATGGTGGAGGCCACGCGGCAAAAGACTGAAGATGTCGCCAAGGCCTACGACTTTCTCCAGGCGAGGCAATTCTTCGATGCCAGCGGCAAGGTGTCTCGGACAAGAATGAATGCGATGCTTGCGGCATTGCGGGAACTCGGCGACATCACACCCGAGCTCGATGTCGATCGCCTGCTGTTGCCGGGCGTGACGCAGGTCGCCGACTGAGGGATAATCGGCGCCGGCGATCGCGGCCCGAAGGGGCGGGGAGCCCGACAGGTCGATAGGCGAGGAAGGCGCGAGGAATGCGCGAGGAATGCATATGACCCACCGCTTTACGCGCCGGGCGTTTTCGAGGGCCGCGGTCGTGGCGGCCTCGGTGAGCGCGCTCGGTCCGCTCGCCTCCGTGCAGGTGCGGGCGCAGCCGAAATATCCCACCCGTCCGGTCCGGCTGATCGTGCCGTTCGCGGCCGGCGGGGTGGCTGACATTACCTCGCGCCTGGCGGCCGAACGCCTGGGCGAGAAGCTCGGCCAGCGCTTCGTGATCGAGAACCAGCCGGGTCCCGGCGGCATCGGGGCCGCGCGCTCGGTCCTGTCCGCGCCGCCCGATGGCCATACGCTCGGCCTGGTCACCAACGGCACTTCGATCAGCGTCGCGATCTACAACACGCTGCCGTTCGATCCGGTCAAGGATTTCGTGACCATCTCGACGCTCGGCTATTTCGATCTCGTCTTCGCCACCAATTCAGACTCGCCATTCGCCACCTTGGGCGACTTCATCAAGGCGGCGCGCGCCGAGCCCGGAAAGCTCAATGTCGGCACCATTGCCATCGGCAGCACCCAGGAGCTCGGCGCCGAGCTGTTCAAGGCGACGGCGGGCCTCGATGTCCAGATCGTGCCCTATCGCAGCACGCCCGATGTCATTGTCGGGCTCATCCGCAACGACGTCCAGCTCATGGTCGATTTCTATGCCGCCATGGAGGCGGGGCTGCAGCAGAACCGCATTCGTGCGGTCGCGACGTCCGGGCTCGCGCGCACCGAATATCTCCCCGCCGTGCCGCTGGTCAGCGAGGCGGGCGTTCCGGGCTACGAGGTGACGGCTTGGAACGGGCTGTTTGCTCCCAAGACTACCTCGCCGGCGATCGTCGACCTGCTCAACCGCTCGGTGCGGGACATTCTGGACCTGCCCGACATCAAGTCGCGTTTCGCGAGCCTCGGCATCTCGGCCAAAGCCAGCACGCCCGATGAATTGGGCGCCCGGTTGCGCGGTGACGTCGACAAATGGGCCGCCGTGATCGAGCACGCCCACATTCCCAAGCAATAGCGATCCAGCATCGCGGGCGCCATCGCACGCGCGCGCCAACCGGCGAGACCTCCATGCCTCCGATCATGCGGCTCTACGAAGATATCCTGCCCGGCGACGGTGCGCTGCGCGTCGCGCTGCCGGGGATGCCGCGCATGATCTACATCGTGCATGGCTCGGCGATCATCGAAGGCCGCGCCTTGAGCGACGGCGAGACCTGGCACGGCGAGGCGGAAGCGACGCTCACGCCCGGAAGCGGCGGCGTCACCTGCTGGCGGTTCGAGCTCGCGGGCGCCAATGCCGCCGACGGCAGCGCCGTGGGCCGCGGCGTGATTTCACGGCAGAAGCTCGCGGCCGCCGCCGCGACGCTGACGGCCGGCGAGCTTCTGTTGCGCGGCGACAGCGTCGCGTTTCCGCCCGGCGGCTGCGCCTATCTGCACCGGCACCAGGGCCCGGGCCTGCGCTGCCTGCTCGAGGGCGGCATTCGGATCGACACCCATGGGGGCTCGGTGAGCTACGGCCCCGGCGGCGCCTGGTACGAGAGCGGCCCGGACCCGGTCTTCGCGCAGGGCGCGTCCGACCGCCCGACCCGTTTCATCCGCATGATGATCCTGCCGCGCGCGCTCATCGGCAAGAGCTCGATCGAATATCTCAACGCCGACGACAAGGCGAAGCCGAAGTCGCAATCCTACAAGGGATTCGTGGACGCGCCGATCAGCTTTTCCGTGACGCGAAGGCCGTAGCCCGCATCAGGGCGTTTACGCCCGTCTTCGACGCGCTATGGAGCGCAGCGTAATCCAGGGAAGCCGCACCCGCATTTTCATGCGGGCTACGGAACCGCCTCACCGCGGCTGCGAGCCCGCCTTCTGCCAGCGCACGCGGCTTTGCGTGAGCCCCAGCGCCACCAGCATGGCGGCCATCTTGATCGGCGCGCCGATCCCTTCCACCACCGGGACGCCGAGCTCGCCCATGAGCCATTGCGGTTTCATCTCGACCGGGCATTGGGTGATGCCCTGCGCGATGATGACGTCGGCGCCGTCCTCGTCGATCAGCGCGCGCGCCGCCGCCAGGAATGATTCGATCATCCGGTCGCGGTTGGCGGCGATGTGCTGGAGGTAGAAGCCGCTCGCGCGCCGGCCGGCGATGAAGGATTCCATGCCGTAGGCGCGGGTCTGAGCCCGGTGCCGCGCGATCGCCGAGGGATGATAGCAGACCACGCCGAACTGCTCGCCGACCTGGGCGGCGACATGCAGCGCGGCCTGCAGCGGCGCCACCACCGGGATGTCGACCGCCGCGCGTCCGCCGTCGACGCCGAGGTCGAGCATGCCAAGCGGCACCACCGCGTCGTAGCCTTCGCGCTCCGCCTGTCGAAACGCTTCGTGAAAAAGCGGCGCCGCCGCCTGGATTTCCGCCGGCCCGAGCCCGTCGAAGGGACGCGCCTTGACCGACACGATGCCGACCTCGACGTCAGCCGACGAATAGCTCCTGGCCACGTCCTCGCGCTTGCGGCGCTGCTCCGGCGGATAATCGCCGATCACGAAGGCGACCTTGATCATGCGGACGGCCTCCCGCGACCCGGATGCAAACCGTATGTTGGTTTCCGCCGCATCCGATCAGCTCAACGCCGCGATCGTCTGGTCGATCGTTTCGAGCGCCCGCTCGGCCGCCGCTGCGCCAAGCTCGATCGCTTCCTTGGCGCGGTGGAAGTCGAACAAGCCGATACGGCCGAGGCGCGGGCTGATCATGATGTCGGCCGGATCGCCGGCAAGCCGCGCCCTGGTGATGCGATCTTGCATGACGTTGTAGGCCTCGACCATCACCCGCGACAGGCCCGGTCGGGTGACGTCTCCCACGAGCTGGCGCTTCAGCAGTTTCTCCACGCCGATCAATCCGAGCCAGCGCCGCGTGGCGGGGCCACGGCCGATGAGGTCCTCGGCTTCGTCAAAGCCGTGATTGGCGATGGTCGAGCCGCGCCCGTAGAGATCGGAATTGAGATTGACGGCGATGACGAGGCGGGCATCGAGCGCGCGGGCCGCCGACACCGGCACCGGATTGACGAGCGCGCCGTCGACCAGCCAGCGCCCGCCGATGCGCACCGGCGGCAATATGCCGGGCAGCGCGTAGGATGCGCGCAGCGCTTCGAACAGCCGGCCGCGCGTGAGCCACACTTCATGGCCGGTGGCGATCTCGGTCGCGACGGCGGCAAAGCGGGTTCCGAGCGTCTCGATGTTGACGCGGCCGATCATCGCTTCGAGCCGCCGCGCGACGCGTCCGCCGCCGATCAGGCTGCTCCCCGACAGGCTCATGTCCAGAAAAGTGAATACACTTCGCCTGGTGAGGCCGAGCGACCACTCCATCATGGCATCGAGCTGACCGGCCGCGAAAAATCCGCCGACGATGGCGCCGGCCGACGTGCCGGTGATGATGTCGGGCCGCAGCCCTCGCGCCTGCAAGGTCTTGAGGACACCGATATGGGCAAAGCCGCGCGCGGCCCCGCTCCCGAGCGCAAGACCGATGGAAGGCGGCTTGCGCGCCGCGGGCGAGGGTTCCGCGCCCATCTTGCGGTCGCCACCTTGCGGGCCTGGCGGAAGCGGCTGCGTCATGAAGTACTTCCCTTCGAGCGATGATCGGACAAGAGGGGCGCCGGCGGCAAGCCATTTGCCTCGGCATGGTGAAAAGGGGGGCCTGAGCGGGAATCGCAGAACGCTCGGGCGCCGCCAGGCAATCCAGGCATCGCGGCGTGCCATCCATCGTGCCGGCGCTAGACCGGTGTCGACGCGCTCGATGCGGCGGATGTGGGTGGCGAATTGCCCATGAACGAGAGTCATCGCGCTTTGATGGTGCCGGGTGAGAGATTTGAACTCCCGACCAACGGTTTACAAAACCGCTGCTCTACCACTGAGCTAACCCGGCGAAAGCCTGATTCTATGGGGCTTACATGATAGCGGCGGGCTCCTGGGGCCAATTTGGGGACAAAGGCCTTAGAGCGCGCCATTTGTCAACTTCCCGGTTGCGTCCGCTACGCTGCGGTCGGTCTTCTTGGTCTGCTTCGCATAGCTGCGCAGCAGCACTGCTACAGTCCCAAGAGTGACCAGACGGGCTCCCAACTTCGGCGCGCCCGTCGTTTGCGCCATGATCTCATGCGCCACGGGCCTAGCTAAGAAGAGCACAACAACTAAAGCCAGAAGTGCTCCCAGCCTTCGCATATTCTTCTCCTTTTTCGGATCACCGCAAGCTTAGAGCGCACCTTGCATGTCCGAAGGAGTCAAAACCCGTGAAGCTCAGAAAGAGCAAATGCCTTCCAGTCTTGCTCCAACAACAGACATTCAGCAGCGCGGTTTGCACTTCGGTTCAGAGCCACAAAACCGGTGCTCGGAACGAGCAAATCTCGTCGGCTCTTACTCCTAATCGCGACCCGTGCGCACTCACGATGGATCGGTCGCTCGGACTAATTCCGGACTCATGCAGTGCAGTGCAGTGCAGTGCAGTGCAGTGCAGTGCAGTGCAGTGCAGTGCAGTGCAGTGCAGTGCAGTGCAGTGCAGTGCAGTGCAGTGCAGTGCAGTGCAGTGCAGTGCAGTGCAGTGCAGTGCAGTGCA
>DATDGG010000441.1:0-7717 GCA_036522235.1 Xanthobacteraceae bacterium | reverse complement strand
GTTGGCGGTGATCACCACCTTCGAGCCGCAATCCTCGATGCGGCCGGCAAGCGAGTCGGGCGAGAAGCCCCCGAACACCACCGAATGGATGGCGCCGATGCGCGCGCAGGCCAGCATCGCATAAGCGGCTTCCGGGATCATCGGCATGTAGATCGTGACCCGGTCGCCCTTCTCCACGTTGCGGTTGCGCAAGATGTTGGCGAAGCGGCAGACTTCGTCATGCAGCTGCCGATAGGTGATGTGCAGCTGGTCCTTGGGATCGTCGCCTTCCCAGATGATGGCGATCTGGTCGCCGCGCTTGGCGAGATGCCGATCGATGCAGTTGTAGGCGACGTTGGTGACGCCGTCCTCGAACCATTTGATCGACACATTGCCGGGCCCGAAGGACGTGTTCTTGACCCTGTGGAAGGGCTTCATCCAGTGGATGCGCTTCGCCTCCTCGCGCCAGAACGCGTCAGGATCCTTGATCGAGCGCGCGTACATGTCCCGGTATTTGACGTCGTCGATGAAGGCCCGGCGTTTCCACTCCGCCGGCACCTCGTAGATCTTGTCCGACATGTTTTCCTCCACGCTCGGCCGGCACATTGGTCCCGCGGTATCCGGCGCTTATGCGGTCCGCGCATTATGCGACGGCGTTGCGCGCAGCCACAAGCCGGGCCGGTCCGTCGCCCTGGCTGAATCTCGGCCCCTGTTTGCGATCCGCGGCGGTGTATAGTGGAGCCGCCTCCCGATCCTTCCCGGCTGGCGCCGGAGGGTGGGATGGGGGCCCGCAGAGGAGTGTCCGCATGCCCTGCCGCCCGGTGCCGATCGCCGCTTCCATTCGTGCTCTGGCCTTCTGTGCTCTCGCCTGCGCGTTGCTGTGCGGCTCCCCGGCTGCCGCGCAATCACCATCCCCGCCGCCGGAAGTCATGGCGGCGGCGCGCGACTTGGTCGTGGCCGCTCGCGCAGCCGACAGCCTCAAGACGCTTCTGCCCATCCTCATGCAGCAGCTCAAGCCGGCCATCGTCCAGGGCCGTCCTGAGATCGAGCGCGACTACGACGCGATCATCCCGCAGCTGTTGGAGAGCATGAAGGCGCGCAGCGAGGCCTTCGCGGAAGGCGTTGCGGTCGTCTATGCCCACCACCTCAGCGTCGACGAGCTGCATCAGCTCGCCGCCTTCTATCGCAGCCCGATCGGGCAGAAGTTTCTGGAGCAGATGCCGCTGATCGCTCAGGAAAGCATGGCCATGGGCCAGAAGCTCGGACAGGATATCGGCCGCGAGCTGCGCGACCACATGATCGAGGAGCTGCGCAAGCGCGGCCACAACATCTAACGGCACGGAGCATGCTTCGTCTGATTGGACGGGTCATTGCGATGACGGCCGCGCTCTGGGCGAGCGCGGCGTCGGCGCAGCCCTATCCCACTCGTCCGATCCATCTCCTGGTGTCCTATCCGCCCGGCGGCGCTGCCGATATCGTGGCGCGCGCCGTCGGCGCGCCGCTGGCGGCGCGGCTCGGCCAGCCGGTGGTGGTGGAAAACCGTCCGGGCTCGAACGGCAACCTCGCGGGCGAGCTGGTGGCGGCCGCCAATCCGGATGGCCAAACCCTGCTGCTCGGTCCGAGCGCGTTGTTCGGCATCAATCCGCATCTCTATGCCAAGATGGCGATCGATCCGCTCAAGGATCTACTGCCGGTGGCGAGCGTGGTGTCGAACGCGCTGCTGCTGGCCGCCAATCCCAAGCTCGAGCCACGCAGCTTCCGTGATTTCATCGCCTTCGCCCGCCGCGCCCCGTCGCCCTTGTTCTACGCCTCGATCGGCAACGGCAGCGAGCATCACCTGGCCATGGAAATGTTGAAGCAGGCGGCCGGCATCAACCTCACCCATGTGCCCTACAAGGGCGGCGGACCGGCCGCGCTCGGGGTCATGGGGGGCGACGTCGCGGTCATGTTCGGCGGCGGCTCGGCGTCGGCGCTGGTGCAATCGGGCGAGCTGCGCGGCCTCGCCATCAGCAGCCGCGCCCGCTCGGGCGTGCTCCCGGATATTCCCGCCATCGCGGAATTCTATCCGGACTACGAGGTCACGCTCTGGCAGGGTCTGTTCGCGCCGGTCGGGACGCGGGCCGAGGTCGTGGTGCGGCTGCGCAACGAATTATACGCCGTGCTGGCGCAGCCGGACCTGATCGGCAAGCTCGCGGCCGCGGGCTCAGGCGATCCCTACGTCACCACCCAGGCCGAATTCGCCGCCCGCATCCGCGCCGACGACGCGAAGTACGGCAAGGTGATCAAGGACATCGGGTTGAAGTTGGAGTGAGGGCTAATGGGGTGCCATGGCCAGGACGAGCCCGGCCACGACACGGTGGGTGCGCGCCCTACCGCTTCCCCGGCTCGAATTCCTGGTTCGAAAAGTTGTTGGCGTCCGGCGTCTTGATGACCACGAAGGGGTTGTCGGTGGTGGTGTGGCAGGCATTGCATCCGGCGGTCACGCGCCCGAAGGCCTCGTTGAATTGGCGGCTGTCGCCGGCCTTGATGGCAAAATCCAGCACCGCGAACGGCTGCTTCAACGCCGCGTCGATGAGCTCGCCGACCGGCAGGCCCTTGTAGCGCGGCGCCGCGCGCGCCACGACTTGGAACCCCTGCTGCAGCTGCTTGAACTCATAGCCGGCGAGCGGCCAGTTCTCGGCTTTGCCGGCTAGCGCGATCTTGGCGTGGCGAGGCTGAATGATCATGCTCATCAAGGCGGCCACCTGCGGATTGAACGGCTGCGGCGCCGCGTCGGCCGGGTTCTGCTCCTCTTGTGGCGGCTGCTGCGCCGGCTGTTGGGCAACGCTGCGCGCCGCAAACGTCGCCATGGCGGCCAAGCCCGCGAGCCCGGCGAGCAGTGTCAAATGTACAAGGCGAATACGCATGGTCTCAGCTCCTCGCGTTTTTTCCCACCCCAAACCTTGGTTTACTGCCGCCACCCACCCGCCCCACAGGCCAGGGAGGGAAGGTAGCAGCGTCACCCGCTCAAATCACACTCCCATGGCGCCGATGATGGCGCCCATCAGCAGCAGCACGATAAGCCAGTGGCCGCCGTCGATCCATAGCAACCGCACGTCGCGCATGGCGAAGCCGTTGTTGACCACAATGGTGGTGATCACGAATCCCAGCCAGCAGAACGCGCCCGAGACGATGCCGTTGAGCAGGGTCACCTGGCCGGCGCCGAGATGCGCCATCAGTCCGGCCAGGACCCAGGCCATGATCAGCTCGGCCACGAACGAATAGATGAACGGTAGATGGGCACCCGGCCGGTTCTTGAGCTCCTGCATTTTTTCCGGCGCTATCCCGAGCGCGGCGCGCCAGAACTTGGCGAGGCTCATGTACCAGGCGGCGCCCGCGATCCAGGCGACGACGGCAGCGATCACGATGGCGAGATAGTTCAACCCGGCGAATGTCATCGGCGACCCCCCCCTTCGATCCTAAAGCATGATCCCGAAAAGTGGATGACCGGTTTTCGGAAAAAGATCATGCTCCGACAAGCAGCTGGAGCGGGTTGACTACTCGAAGAATAGTCATCCCGCCCGCGGCGAGCTTAGCCTTTTTTTCCGGCCATGTGGCAGACAATTTTCCACTCGGCCGCGGTGACGGGCTGCACCGACAGCCGCGAATATTTGACCAGCGCCATCTCCTTTAGGCGCGGCTCCGCCTTGATGGCCGCGAGCGTCACCGGCTTGGGCAGCGGTTCGACCGCCTTCACGTCGACCGCCAGGAATACGCCCTTGGGATCGCTCGAGTCCGGATAGGATTCCCGAATGACCTCGACGACGCCGACCACCTGCTTCTCCTCGCCGGTGTGATAGAAGAAGGCAAGGTCGCCCTTCGTCATATCCTTCAGATGCCGGCGCGCGGTGAAATTGCGTACGCCGGTCCAGGGCTCGCCCTTGGCGCCGCGCTTGACCTGCATGTCCCAGGAGAACGTTTCCGGCTCGGTCTTCAGCAGCCAATAGCTCATCGGTTGTCATCCTTCTGCTCGGAACGGGCGCGTCAATAAATTTTCGATCGCTTCGTCGACGCTCGATGATCCTTCGAGAATGTCGGCGACGGCCACCGCGATCGGCATTTCGACGCCGGCGCACTCCGCCAATTCGACCAGCGCCGCGGCCGTGAAGGCGCCTTCCGCGAGCGTGCCGGCGGCGCTCGCCTGCGCGGGCGCCTGGCCCTTTGCGAGCGCAACGCCAAGCGAGAAGTTGCGCGACTGCGGGCTCGAGCAGGTCAGGATGAGATCGCCGAGACCGGAGAGACCCGTGAGGGTTTCGGGCCGCGCCCCCAAGGCGGCGCCGAATCGCGCAAGCTCCGCAAAGCCGCGCGTGGTGAGCGCCGCGGCGGCGCTGGCGCCGAGGCCGCGGCCCGCCACGATGCCGGCCCCGATCGCCAGCACGTTCTTGGCGGCGCCGCCGATCTCGACGCCGCGCACATCGATCGAATGATAGGGACGAAAGGTCCCCGAGCCGAGCGCGCGCGCGAGCCCAGCCGCCAGATCCTCCGCGGGTGCCGCAAGCGTCACCGCGGTCGGCAGTCCGCGCGCCACCTCCTCGGCAAAGCCCGGGCCCGACAGGATCGCGGGCCGCGCCGTGGGCACGCAGTCGGCGATCACCTCGGTCATGAATTTGTGGGTGCCGCGTTCGATCCCCTTGGCGCAGGCGACTATCGGAATGCCGGGGGGCAGCACCGGCGCGATGGCGTGCGCGGCGGCGCGCAAATGTTGCGAAGGGACCGCCAGCAGGATCGCGTCTTGCGCCGAGAAGGCGGCGGCCTCCACGGCCACGACCGCGATCCGCGCCTCGAGCTTGCTGCCCGGGAGACGCGGGCTCTGGCGCGTTCGCGCCATCGCGTCGGCGTTGGCGCGGTCGCGGCTCACGAGCGTGACGGTGCGGCCCGCGCGCGCGATCGCATTGGCGAGCGCCGTTCCCCAGGCGCCGGCCCCCACGATCGCGATGCGGTCGAAGCTCATGGTGGGTGCGCCCCTTCACTCGGGCTGGGGCGCGTCCGGCGCCGGAGGCTTTGCGGTCGCGCGCGCCGGCATGGCCTCGGCGGACGGCCCGCGCACCTCGGCGAGCGGCCAGCGCGGGTGCGGAGCGGTATCGAGCGCGTCGCGCAGACCATGCGCGAGGCGCTCGGCGCCCGCCCAGGCGATCATGGCGCCGTTGTCGGTGCACAGCTCCGCGGGCGGCACCACGAGCGGGCTGCCGACCTCGAAGGCGACCCGCTGCAGCACCTTGCGGATGGCTTCATTGGCGGCGACGCCGCCGGCCGCCACCAGGGCGGTCGGGGCGCCATACTGGGCGCGGAACATTTTCAAGCCACAGCGCAGTCGGTCGGCCACCACGTCGATCACCGCCTGCTGGAAGGAGGCGCAGAGATCGCGCACGTCCTGCGCGCTGATCGGCGCGATCTTCTCGGCCTCGAGCCGCAGCGCGGTCTTCAATCCGGAGAGCGAAAAATCCGCGTTGAGCTTGCCCAGCATCGGCCGCGGCAGCGCGAAGCGGTTGGGATCGCCGCTCTCGGCCTCCTTCTCGACCTGCGGGCCGCCCGGATAGGGGAGCCCGAGCAGCTTGGCGGTCTTGTCGAAGGCTTCCCCGATGGCGTCGTCCATGGTGCTGCCGAGCCGCACATAATCGCCGACGCCGCGCACCGCGACGATCTGCGTATGGCCGCCGGACGCCAGGAACAGGCAATACGGGAACGCGACCCCGTCGGTGAGGCGGGCGGTCAGTGCGTGCGCCTCCAGGTGATTGACCGCGATCAGCGGCCGCTCGCACACCAGGGCGATCGCCTTGGCGGTGGTGAGCCCGACGATCAGCCCGCCGATCAGCCCGGGCCCGCTCGCGGCCGCGATACCATCGAGCGACGCGAAGCTCGCGCCCGCCTCGGTCATGGCCTTGGCGATGATGCGGTCGAGCGTCTCCACATGGGCCCGGGCGGCGATTTCCGGGACCACCCCGCCAAAGGCCGCATGCTCGTCGATCTGCGAGAGCACGATGTTGGACAGGATCTTGCCCCGACCCGGATCGGGCCGCTCGACCACCGCGGCGGCGGTCTCGTCGCAGGTCGTCTCGATGCCGAGCACCACCATCCGGGCGACCCCAAAACGCGATCCCAAAGCGTCCGCGGCCGGGCTATACCCTTGACCCGGCGATCCATCTTCTTGTGAGAAGGATGGGCCGGCGGGTCAAGCCCGCGGGCGGCCGATAGAATAATTCAAGGCGATCGCATATCTTGCGGGGTCATATGGTGCAATCCTCGGTGCAATCCTCTCCGGCCGCGCTGCTGCGGATCGGGACGCGCGGCAGCCCGCTGGCACTCGCCCAGGCCCGGATGGTGCGCACCCGGCTCGCGGCCGCGCATGGGGTCGAGGAGGCGCGCATTCCGCTCCTCATCATTCGCACGACCGGCGACATGATCCAGGACCGCACCTTGGCGCAAGCCGGCGGCAAGGGCCTGTTCACCAAGGAGATCGAGGAAGCCCTGCTGGCGGACGAAATCGATGTCGCCGTGCATTCCGCCAAGGACATGCCGACGGTGCTGCCGGACGGACTGACCATCGCGGCCGTGCTGCCGCGCGAGGATGCGCGCGACGTCTTCATCGGCCGCGCCGTCAAGACCTTGCGCGATCTGCCCGCGGGCGCGGTGGTCGGCACCGCGTCGCTGCGGCGGCAGGCGCTGGTGAAGCGGCTGCGCGGCGATCTCGAGGTTGTTCCGATCCGCGGCAACGTGGAGACCCGCTTGCGCAAGCTCATGGGGGGCGCGGTGGACGCGACCTTGCTGGCGCTAGCGGGCCTCAAGCGGCTCGGCCTGGCGCATGCGGCGAGCAGCATCTTCTCGGTCGAAGAATTCCTGCCCGCCGTGGGGCAGGGCATCGTGGCGATGGAGACGCGGGGGCGCGATGCGGCGACGCGCGCCCTGCTGGCTGCCGTCAACCATGCCGAGACCGCGACTGCGCTCAGGGCCGAGCGCGCGTTCCTGGCGGTGCTCGACGGCTCCTGCCGCACCCCGATCGCGGGCCACGCCACGGTCGCGGACGGACGCCTGCGCCTGCGCGGATTGATCGCCAAGCCGGACGGCAGCGCCGTTTTCGAATGCGCGCGCGAAGGCTTGACCAACGAGGCGGCGGCGCTCGGCCACGAAGCCGGCAGCGAGCTCAAGGATCGCGCCGGCGCCGATTTTCTCAAAGCCACATAGTCCGGGCCGATCCGTGCGGCTCGTCGTCACCCGTCCGGAGCCCGATGCGGAGCGCACCGCGGCAGCGCTGAGCCGGCTGGGCCACAAGGTCCATGTCGCGCCGCTCATGCGCATCGAACCGGTCGCCGACGCGGCGCTCGGCAGCGGGCCTTGGTCGGGCGTGATTTTCACCAGTGCGAATGCGGTGCATGCGGCGGCCGGCCTTGCGGGCCTCGGCGCGCTCGCGGGGCTGCGGGTGTTCGCGGTCGGGTCGCGCACCGCGGCCGCGGCCGGCGCCGCCGGCTTTCGCGACGTGGCGCAGAGCGGGGGCACTGCGCAGGAATTGACGCAGCACATTCGGCAATGGGCCAAGCCGGAACGCGATAGAGGCGCGCCCGCCGCGGTGCGCGATCCGCTGCTCTATCTCGCCGGCGAAGATTTAAGCCACGACCTCGCCGGCGATCTCGCGGCCGATGGCGGGATCGTGGTCCGCACCGTGGTGGTGTACCGCGCCGTCAAGGCGCTGCGTTTCCCCGCCGCC
>DATDGG010000440.1:0-7985 GCA_036522235.1 Xanthobacteraceae bacterium | reverse complement strand
GCGGCACCCACGCGGCGCACCAAGGCGCCGCACGCGCCGCATCCACTCGAACGCAAGATCGAGCGCGCGGAAGGTCCGCTGCGGCTTGCCGGCATCTCCACCACCGCGATGGATCTGGGCCATCCGCGCTTCTCGGGCTCCGACCATCTGCTCAACCATGCTCTCACCGAGGCTGGCACACTGGGTGCACAGACGCGGCTCATCCGCCTCAATGATCTCAAATTCCGCGCCTGCGAGGGCTACTACTCGAAATCCGCGCAGGCCTGCACTTGGCCATGCTCGATCACCCAGATGGATGCGAGCGATCAGCTCGATGCCGTCTACGAGGCACTGGTGCATTGGGCCGACGCCGTCATCGTGGCGACGCCGATCCGCTGGGGCACCGCCTCCTCGCTCTATTTCAAGATGGCGGAGCGGCTCAACTGCATCCAGAACCAGATGACCATCAAGAACCGCGTACTGATCCGCAACAAGGTGGCGGGCTTCATCATCGTGGGCGGGCAGGACAACGTGCAGATGGTGGCCGGCCAGATGCTCGGCTTCTTCGCCGAGCTCGGCTTCATCTTCCCGCAATTCCCTTACGTCGCCCATTCGCGCGGCTGGTCGCACGAGGACATGGAGAACAATGTCGCGATCGTGCGCGCCTCGCAGGAGCTCGCCGAGGGCGCGCAGATGCTGGCGAAGCGGCTCCTCGACCTCGCCGCCCACCTGATCGCCCAGGGCGAGGCCCCCGCCCACATCGAGCGCGGCGGCCGCAAGGCCCATCCGGTGTAGGCCGGACCGCGCTGGGGGGCGGCGATCACTCGATCGCCGCAGCCGGGCCGGGCTCGATCTTGGCGCAGCGCAGGAAGCCGGTGAGGTCCTTGACGGCCTGCGTGAGATACATGACCTCGGTCTCGCGCAGCTGATCGAGCTTCTGGTGCAGAAGCTCGATCTCGAGCTCCGCCTTGATGTTGATCTGGTGGTCATGCTCGGCGGCCTTGCGGTCGACGTCCTGCTGGCGGTTCTGGCTCATCATGATGAAGGGCGCCGCATAGGCGGCTTGGAACGAGAGCGCCAGATTGAGCAGGATGAACGGATAGGGGTCCCAATTCTCCACAAAGGCGGTGACGTTGAGGATGATCCAGATGAAAAGCAGGATGGACTGGATGATGATGAAATTCCACGACCCCATCGAGGCCGCCACGATGTCGGCGATCCGCTGGCCGGTGGTGAGCTCATGTCCGACCATTTCCGCGTCGCCTTCGCGGGTCTGTGTCCGCCGAAGGTCCCGCCGCAACGACCGCAGCTTGGTGAGCAGCCGTTCCTCGGTTTCATGAAGCTCGTGTCGCAGGTTTGCCAGCGTCGCCATGGGTCTATGTCCTTCGTCAGGTGGGGATGGTCTCGTTTTCGCACGGAGCAATCATAAACAAATCACGGCAACGGTTTTGCGACTTTGGGGGCGATGTTTCAACCGCTCACCAGGGTGGCACCGATCGCGACCAGGACGGCGGCGGCGCCTTTGCGCAGCAGCTCCCCGCGTGACAGATCCTCGCGGCCGAGCGAGGGGAAAAAGATGGACAGCACCACCCCGAAGGCGAACACGAACAGCGTCGTGGTGCTGCCGACCGCTTGCACGAGGCTGAGCGGCGCCAGCACCAGCGCGTAGCGGGTGCCGAGGCCGCCCCCGAGATTGACCAATTCGTTGATCGCATTGACGGACAGGACCGCGCCCGGATTCGAGCGCAGGAGGGCGAGGAATTGCCGGCGATAGGGGGCGATCGCCAGAAGGGCCGCGCCGAACAGCGCCTCGCCCACGAACATCCAGAACGTGGTCGGCCAGAACTCGTCGCGCAGCGCGAATAACTTGAAAATGAGCGAGCTCAAGGCGAGCGAGAGCGCGGCGGCCAGCATCGGGGCGGCCAGGCGCCAGTTGAATTTCGTCTGCCGCAGGCCGGAGCGCAACGAAACCAGCACCGTTCCGCCGACGATCAAGACGCCGCCCGCCATTTGCGCGAGCGAGAGGGTTTCGCCCAGCACCGCGTAACCGAGCACGAAGCCGAAGAACGGCGCCGCTTGAAAGAACGGCGCCACCGTCGAGGCTTCCTCCGACTGCAGCGCCCGCAGGTAGAACAGCATGCCGCCCATGTAGAGAACGCCCGAGGCGGCCATGAGGGCGGTGCTGCGGACATCGAGCGCGACCACGTTCGGCAGGAAGAACCAGATGAACGGCAGCGTGATCAGCCCGACGAGCGCGGTGAAGATCAACAAAACCGCCGCATCGCTGTGCTTGAAATATTTCTCGACCAGATACTTGTCCATGTGGGTCGAGGCCGCCCACAGGACCGGGCCGGAAAAGGCAAAGAGGAGCCAGGACATTTACGACCGCTCTGATGGCGCAGCTTATGATCCGTCATGCCCCGCGCATCAAGCCGCGGGAAGCGATCGGGCCGTTTTATTTTCAGAGGATTGCTCTGCGGGGAACACGAGGTTGAATCGCAATCGCCGGAGCCCCTCACTCACCCCACCCGCTCCCCCTTCGGGGCGAGGGAGTGAAACGCCGTGCGCCACCAACAATGGAGATTCTTGATGCTTTGGAGAACGATGGCCTCGCCTCTGGCGCAGGCGAGCTCCCTCGCCCCGAAGGGGTGAGGGTTGGGGTGAGGGGGTTACGAACCTTGTTGTGTGACGCGCAGCGCCGTGTCTCTCTCATCAGTCGATGTGCAAATTCTGCTCGCGGATTACCTTCGACCATTTCTGCGTCTCGGCTTTGAGCTCAGTCGCGAATGTCTCCGGCGCGCCCGGCATGGGGTCCAGCATCTGCGGCGCCAGGAACCTGTCGCGGAATGCCGCATCGGCCAGAACGCGCTGCACGTCGGCATTGATCTTGGTGACGATCTCGCGCGGCGTGCCGGTCGGGGCGAACAGGCCGACCCAGCTCACCGCCGCATAGCCGGGCAACCCGGTCTCGGCGACGGTCGGGACCTCGGGCGCCTGCGCGAGGCGGACGCGGCTGCCGACGCCCAGCATGGTGATGCGGCCGGCGCGCGCGGGCTCGAGCGACAGCGTCGTGCTGATCGACATCAATTGGATATGGCCGCCGAGGAGGTCGGTCAGGGCCGGCGCGGCGCCCCGGTAGTGGATGGGTGCAAGGGTGATGCCGGCCATGTTCTCCAAAAGGGCGATGTTCATGTGCGGCGCGCTGCCGATGCCGGCGGTGCCGTAACTGATCGCGCCCGGCTCCTTCTTGGCGCGCGCGATCAGCTCCGCGACATTGCGCACGCCGAGCGCGGGATGGGTGACCAGCGCCTGGGTGTAGCTCGCCAGCCCGCTGATCGGCGCGAAGTCGGTCTCGGCGTCGTAGGGCAGGGCGCCCTTGGCATAGAGGTAGGGATTGCTCACGAAGGTGCCGCTCTCGCTCACCATCAAGGTCATGCCGTCGGGCGTCGCCTTGGCGACGGCGGCAGCGCCGATATTGTGACCGGCGCCGCCCTTGTTCTCGATCACGACCGGCTTGCCCCACATTTCGGAGAGCTGCTGGCCGACGCCGCGGGCGACGAGATCGGTGAGCCCGCCGGCCGCCGCGGTCACCACGATGGTCACGGGCCGCGCCGGATAGGATTGCGCCTCTGCGGCGGTCGCGGCGCAGATGCCGGCCACGGCGATCAGGCTGCCGAGCCATTTCGTCATTCGGGTTCTCCTCGCAGGTCCGCGCTCATTCGTGTGAAACTTTCCAATTGGAACACTAGCACTTTTTGCGTCCGCTCTCATACCAACGGAACAACGGAACCAGGTGCTGACTCTCCGCTGTCATCGTCCGCGAAAGCGGACGATCCAGTAACCACTGACCTCTCAATACAAACCCGCGTTTGCGATTACTGGATGCCTGCTTTCGCGAGCATGACAGATTGTGGCCGTTGGTCTTAACCACGACCTTCGTTGCGCGAAAGTTTTCTTGCCGACGCGGAAATAAGCCGCGCGTCCCACGAGTCAGGTCGGCACAGAGATCGCGCGTCGCGCGGCGACCGCGCCACTCGTACATTCGAGGAGATGCTTCTCATGATCTTGCTTGATCGATCGAGCTTGCTGTTCGACCCCGCGACCAACAAGTCGGTGGGCAGCATCGCAGTCGGCAAGCAGCCGCATCGGCTCACGCCTTCCGGCGATGGCAAGACCGCTTATGTGACCAACGAAGGATCGAACGACCTCTCGGTCGTCGACATCGCGACCGGAAGGGCGACCGCTATCGAGGTCGGCAAGGCGCCGCGCAAGGTCGTGGTCCAGCAGACATCCGCGACCGCAGCGGCAGCGGGCACGAAAGTGTCGATCGCCGGATTTGCGTTCCGGCCGCAGGCGATCACCGTCAAGGCGGGCGCGAGCATCACCTGGAGCAATGACGACGCCTCGCCCCACCCGGTCACGTTCAGGGACGGCTCGGCCGGCGCCAAGTCGCTCTCACCCGGGCAGACCTTCACCCGGATGTTCGACAAGCCTGGGACCTACGACTATTTCTGCTCGTTTCATCCGTACATGACCGGGCACGTCATCGTTCTGTAGACGTTTCAGGAGACGCGATCGCGGCGCCTCTTCACCTCTTTCCCCCCCAGAGGTGAAGAGTGCCCCCGCGTTGTCACTTTGCAGTCGCGTCATCCAGCAAGGTCCGCGCGAAACAATTGCCGCGTTCGGTCAATCGGGCCGAGCCAAGCCGGTGGTCCGTGGACAAGGTCAGCATGCCGTCGCGCGCGAGATCGGCGACCGTGACGCCGGAGATCGGCTTGCCGTCCGGCACGCCATGCCAGGCTCCGCTCTTCTTATAGAGCCCGCTTGCATTGAAGCAGGCAACCAGCGCATGTCGCTTGGCGGCCGACAGGGCGGCGACGCGCGCGCGCTGCTCGCCGGACGTCGGCAGCCGATCGAGCGGGCGCGGCGCGAGCGGCGCGGACTCTGCGGCGGTGTCGGCAAAAGCGGTGTCCTGAAGGGCGGTCATGTCGGTCTCCCCATGCGGGTGAAGGCTTGTGCGAGTGAAGGCCTGTGCGATTGAAGGCTTGTGCGAGTGAAGGGCTTGGCCAGCGATGGCGCGTTGGGTAACAATGCGGTTTGACATGGGGCATGAGTAAGCTGCCTACAGAAGCTGTCCACAGAAAAGGACTCTCATCCACACATTGCCGGTGATCGATGCGCTGGAACTTTTCGGCGCAACACGCTTCTCCGTTTTCGCCTATGCTGGCGCAGAGCGTTGTCATGACGACACAATCTCATTCGAAGGCAGCAGCGGACGCGAGCGATCGATCCGATCTGTACGGGGGTATGGGACTGGGGCTGGCGACGCTCGCCGCCCTGCTGGTCGCCAATTCGAGCTTGGCGGCATCTTATACCGCGCTGCTGCACATGACCGGCGAGGTTCGGATCGGACCGATCGGCCTCGCCAAATCGCTCGAGCATTGGATCAATGACGGGCTGATGGCGATCTTCTTTCTGCTCGTCGGCCTCGAGATCAAGCGCGAAGCGTGCGAGGGCGCGCTCGCGAGCCTGCGACAGGCCGCCTTGCCGGTCATCGCCGCCATCGGCGGCTTTCTGGTGCCGGCCGCCATCTATGTGGCGCTCAACCGCGGCGACGCCGAGGCGCTGCGCGGCTGGGCCATTCCGTGCGCCACCGATATCAGCTTCGCGATCGGGGTCTGCGCCGTGCTCGGCCGCGCGGTGCCGCCCTCGCTCAGGACATTCCTCCTGGCGCTTGCGATCATCGACGACCTGATGGCCATCATCGTGATCGCGGTGTTCTACACCGCTGACCTTTCGATGATCTCGCTGCTGCTCGCGGGCTTGGGCGTCGTGGGACTTGCCCTGCTCAACCGGCTCGACGTGCAAAAACCCGCGCTCTATCTCCTGCTCGGCCTGTTCACCTGGATCTGCGTGCTGAAATCGGGTGTGCATGCGACGCTTGCCGGCGTCGCGGTCGGCTTCGCCATGCCGCTCACCCGTCACGATGGCGGTGGTGGCGAGAGCCTCCTGGTGCGTACCGAGCATGCGCTCAAGCCCTGGGTCAGCTACGGCGTCATTCCGCTCTTTGCCTTCGCCAATGCCGGTGTTCCGCTGGCGGGCGCCTCGCTCGCGAGCCTCGCGGCCCCGCTCCCGTTCGGCATCATCGCCGGACTGTTCGTCGGCAAGCAGATCGGCGTCTTCGGTGCTTGCCTCGCCGCGCTCCGGCTCGGCATCGCGCAACGACCCGCGGAAGCCTCCGCGCTCCAGCTCTACGGCGTTGCCATCCTCACCGGCATCGGGTTCACCATGAGCCTGTTCATCGGCACGCTGGCGTTCGAGGACGAAGGCTTGCTGGCGCAAATTCGCCTCGGCGTGCTGGCGGCCTCGATCTTGGCCGGGGCGGCGGGAGGCCTGGTGTTGATGCTGGCGGCGCGCCGTTGATCACGGCGCGCGCGTTAACCAAATGTTTCATCGCATCGCGCATTATTCACAATAAATATCTGTGATAACCGCCGAGCGGGCGGCGATTGCGGGGGGCTGGATGGCCGTCGATTTGGCAATGTCGGTTCTGGTGGTCGACGACAGCCGGACCATGGCGCAGATCGTGCGCAATCTCTTGACGCTGATCGGCTTCAAGAACGTCGACCATGTCTTCGACGGCGCCACCGCGCTCACCAAGCTGCAGGAAAAGAAATATGGCCTGGTCATCTCCGATTGGAACATGCAACCGATGACCGGGCAGATGCTTTTGGAAACGGTTCGTGCGGATCCGCTGCTGCAACACATTCCGTTCATCATGGTGACCGCGGAGTCAAATCAAGCAAATGTCACCGCCGCAAAGGAAGCGGGGGCCAACCACTACATCGTCAAGCCGTTTACGGGTCAAACGCTCAAGAGCAAGATTGCCGCCGTCTTTGCGTCCGATACCGCCAGGCCCTTCGCCAATAATTCTCCTTAGCGCGCAAGCCAGCGTGCTATTCTGGCGCAGCCCGAACAACAGAATGGGCGCGTGCGAACAGGGAGGAGAATGTGACCAAGAAATCACGGCTGATGGGCCTCGCCATGGCGGTGGCGTCCTTGTGGGCGGCGAGCGGATTGTTGTTGGCCACGCGGGCGCCCGCCCAGGAGCAAAACTGGGCGACCGCATGGGCCAACTCCCAGCAGGGGCTCGGCTCGAGCAAGATCAGCAACGCGACCGTGCGGCTGATCGCGCGCGTCACTGTTCCGGGCGACAGCGTCCGCATCCGCCTCGACAATACATTCGGGACGGCGCCGATCGTGTTCGGGAAGGCCACGATCGGCCTGCGGGTACGCGGTGCGGCGGTGGCGAACGGGTTGCTCAAGCCTGTGACTTTCGCCGGCAAGGATCAGGTGACGCTCGCGCCGGGCGCCACGGCCACGAGCGATCCGGTGGCGCTGCACGTGGAGGCCCTGCAGGACGTCGCGGTCAGCCTGTTCGTGCCCGGCACCGACGTCCAGCCGAGCCAGCACAACAACGCGCAGGTGACGTCCTATCTCACCGACAGCGGCGCCGGGGACCAGACGGGCTCGCAGGACGGCAAGCCGTTCACCGACAAGACCACCTCGATGTTCTGGCTCAAATCGATCGACGTGCGCACCGCCGCCCGCGCCGGCACGATCGTGGCGTTCGGCGATTCCATCACCGACGGGACCTGCTCGACGCTCGATGCTCATGACCGCTGGGAGGACGTGCTGGCGCAGCGCATGGCGTTCGCGGGCGGGGTCGCGCATGCGGTGGTCAATGAAGGCATCGGCGGCAACACGATCGTGGGCGGCGCTACCTACAATCCGCCGGTCAACAGCCCGCCCGGGGTCGATCGCCTCGACCGCGACGTGCTCTCCCATGCCGGGGTGACCCACGTGGTGCTGTTCCTCGGCACCAACGACATCCGCCGCGGCGCGGGCGAAGATCAGGTCGTCACCGGCCTGAAAGACGTCATCGCGCGCGTGAAGCAGAAGGGCATCAAGATCATCGGCGCGACCATCATTCCGCGCGACAGCAC
>DATDGG010000439.1:0-28460 GCA_036522235.1 Xanthobacteraceae bacterium | reverse complement strand
CGATGGCCGCATCGACTGCCGCGCTGAGCGACAGAGAGTCTTTGACGGTGCCAGTCACGGACACACCTCAGGCGATTTGAATGATGCTGTCACGACGCAACAGGTGCCGGCTCCTGCCGCGTTCGCGCGCTTCGGGTTGAGCGCCAACGTCGTCCCGGCATTAGAACAAAACAGGAACAAAAGTCAAGACGCGATCGCCGCCGCCCGCGCGCGCATTCTCGCCCCTACCGCTCGCGCAAGCTCTCCTGCTTGTATCGCAGCAGCGGCGACAGCAGGTAGGTGATGATCCGCCGCGATCCGGTCTTGATCTCGGCGGTGACCGCCATGCCGCGCGAAAGTTTGACCAGCTTGTCCTCGACCTGCATCTGCGTGCGGTCGAGCGAGATGCGCGCCGCGTAGGTCAGCTCCCGGCCCTTGGGTTCGCTGGTGGCGCTGCCGGCGCCCGCGGGCTTGTTGGCCGATTTGTCGGAGGGAACATCGCGCACGATCGAGTCCTGCGAAACGCTCAGCACGCGTCCGTGCAAGCAGGCCGTAGCGGGTAAAATCGAAGGTATCGATCTTGATCTCCACCTCGTCACCGGCACGCACGAAGCCGATGTCGTGGTTGGTCACCATGGCCTCGATCTCCAGGTGACTTTCGCTCGGCACGATCACCGCCGGGGTCTGCGCCGGCGTCACCACGCCGACCGTGTGCACGCCGAGCTGCTGGACCATGCGCGCTGGACTATGAGAGCGCGCGCGTAATTCAGGACAATATGACGCGCATCGCCCACCGCCCGTCGGCCGTGCGCCACAGCGATTGCATCATCACCATCGATCGTGGCTGCCCGGTGTAGAATGGCACGCACAACGAGCTGATCAATAGAGGCGGGGCGCTACGCGGCGCTCTACCGCGGGGATTCAGGAGGTCAGTAATCAGCCATCAGGAGTTCAGGCATCAGGATTCCGATTTCAGCGATACCTGACGACCCCTGACCCCTCGAGAATCGGTGCGCGGCGGACTCGAATCCGCGCGAAAATCAAGCATTGAAATCAATGATCTTACCGGGAATCCTACCTCCGTGCTTGAGGAGGTGATTCTCATGCCCGCCTCGACTAGCTCGACCGATGCGGCCCAGGCAGGCCCAGCGACTTGGGTCTTGCGTGCGGAGCGGGCGCGCCGAATAGCGGCCATGCTGTCGGTGAAGGACGCCGTGGCGATCGAAGCCTACGCGAAAGAATGCGAGGCAATGGCCCGGCAGGCTATCGAAAGACCTTCGATAGGAAGGACGCCCGCGCTGTCGCTGGCGGCGTGACCGCCGCAGCGCTTGCGGTCCGATCATCCCCGACCACGGCGCTCTTTGAAAAATCGGCCTTCGCCGGCGTCGCTCGCTTGTCCGCCGCAACGGACTCAACCGCGTCCGGTGCTCCCGGTTGCCGACCCTCGTCCATGCTCGCCGCCATCTCCAACGCGATCGTGACGTCGGCGACATCGACCTCATCGCTCCTCGCCGCCGAAAGCAGCAGCGCCGTCACCCGCTGCCAGGCCGATGATTGCCGCGGCTCGGTTCGCATGCGCCAAAAGAGGAAAGTGCGGACGTCGGCGAGCGTGACCAAGTTCGGCCCGCCGCGTAGCGTGACTGGCCGCGCCAGGGGCCGCGACCAGCGAAGGGGCGGCTTGGGTATCTCAGCGGGCGAGTCGGCCAAGTGTTCCGTCATGTTACCTCAAAAGATCGCATCTTGGTCATCCGCCGGCCTTTGTGACAGCCTGTCATTAACTCCGCATAAATCCCGCATTTCATTCTCACATAGTGAAGTGACATTTGCGCAACAGAGATTCTTTGATTTCCAAATCACGGTGGTGTTCGGCTCAATGTCATTGAATTGCAATGCGGCAAAAATAGCTTTGAGTCACGGCGGCTGAAGGTCGGGGATCATCAGCCGTTCGCAACAAAAACGGGCGATGCCGCGGCACCGCCCGGCGTCAAACAAAGACCAGTGGAGTTGGGGTCGATACAACAAGTCATAACACCCTAAGTCAAAACAGCTCATCGGATGGAGATTTTCTTGGCTGGCGTGCACCGCACGCCAAATGGAAGGCTTTTGCTCTCGCGGCATCCGCAACGGCGCCCGGCGAGCTCACCGATGTGAACGATGAAGCGAAATGCAAGCGAGCGAAATGCGAACAGGGGATGTGGGGATCATGAAGTTCAAGAGTTACTGGAAGTTATCGACCGCCGTCGGGCTGGCAGCGATGCTCGTGCCGGCATGTGCGTCCGCGCAAGAGGCGCAGGCCGAGCGATTGCAGCGTCAACTGGATGCTCTGCAGGGCCAGGTACAAACCCTGCAAAAACAGGTGGCCGACTCGAAGAAGGCCAGCCGCGAGGCAGCGGAGGCCGCGCAGGCGTCCGCTGGCGGAGCCTACGCTGCGGGCATGCCGACGAAGACACTGACCAAGGCGCCGCTGCTGCCGCCCATCAAGATGACCTGGGGCGGCTTCCTGGCGGCGGAGTCGGTTTATCGCCAGCACAACACCGTTTCCGATATGGGAACGCCCTTCACCGCGATCCCGTACCCGTTCTCGCCGCAGTACAGTGAGCACGAGTTCCACGGCAGCGCCCGCGCGAGCCGGCTGTCCTTGCTGGTCGAGGGCGCCGTCGATCCCAAGCAGAAGCTCGCCGGCTATTACGAGATGGACTTCCTGGGAACCGGCATCACGTCGAACTACAACCAGAGCAACAGCTGGGACATGCGGTTGCGCCAAGCGTACTTCACCTATGACAACAGCGATTGGGGCTGGCATTTCCTGGCCGGTCAGGGCTGGAGCATGCTGACGCAGAACACGATCGGCATCACCCCGCGCAAGGAAAACGTTCCGCTGACGATCGAGGCGAACTACGTCGCCGGCTTCAACTACACGCGGAACTGGCAAATCCGGATGGTGAAGGATTTCGGGCCGGCGTTCTCGGCCGGCCTGTCGCTGGAGAACCCGGCCGAGCAGGTATTTGCCGGCACCGGTGCCATCGGGAATGGCGGCACGTTGGACGGTGTGGTCGTGAATTGGGCCAACCCCGGCAACAGCTTCCTGGGAAGTGGCGGTTTCAATAACAACTTCAACACGGAGACTGCGCCCGACATTATCGGAAAAGTGGCCTTCGATCCGGCCGAGTGGGGCCATTTCGAAGGCGTCGGGCTTGTTCGCTTCTTCACCGACAGCGTGTTTACTTGCTCGGTGGTCAACGCCAATGGGACTTGCCCGTTGACGGTTGCCAATGTAGGCGCGGCGAGCTCGCACGTCACCACCGGCTGGGGCATCGGCGGCTCGGCGCTGCTGCATGTCGTGCCGAAGTTCTTGGATGTGCAGGGCTCGGTCTTGTATGGACAGGGCATCGGACGTTACGGCGCCAGCCAGTTGTCTGACGTCGTTGTTTCTTCGGATGGTACCTTTTCACCCATCACGGCGCTGCATGCTTTGGTCGGAGCGGTTGCTCACCCGTGGGAGGGCCTGGACCTCTACGGCTATGCAGGATTTGAAAAAGCCAACTCCAATCTCTTTGCCTCTGGCGCCGGCCTCACCGGATTTGGCAATCCCAACCCTGCGGTCAATACCGGGTGCGGAATCGTGACCGCGGCGTCGTTCAACACTGTCGGCCCGAACAACTGTACCGCCATCAACAAAGAGGTGGACATGATCGCTGCCGGTTTCTGGCAGAACGTCTACAAGGGCATGTACGGCCGCGTGGCGGCGGGCGCGCAGTATGAGTACATCGTGCGCAAGTCTTTCGACACACTCCCGGGCAATGGCGGTGCCGTCTCGACAAATGACAACGTCTTCATGACGTCTCTGCGCTACTACCCCTTTTGAACCTAGATCACGCAGAAGCGGCAGCATAAAACGAACGGCCCGGCGAGAAGCCGGGCCGTTTCATTTTGGCCCACTTCGGCGATCACTTCCGGGGGTCTCGTGAAGATGGCCCGCCAGTGGGGCGCAACGCGTCCGGATCTTTAAATCAGCGACTTCCCTTCTTGAGCTCGGCCTCCCTGTCGGCCGCCTCCTTGGCCAGTCGCAGGGAACGCAGCCGTGCCGTTTTTGCACTGACCGCCCGGCTCTCCGCCTCATAATCGCGCATGGCTTTGGCCCCTTCGCGGGCGCGCTCTTCTTTCTTGAAGCTTGCTTCGGCACGGTCCATGACGTCTTTCGAATTCTTTGACAATACTGTCTCCTCTCGTGACGACCCTGTCCCGACGAGCGGCAGCACGTATGCCGCTGCAGACAGGCCGAATCTCCTCGACACATATATAGGCACGGGAAAGCCGTAAAAACAGGGCTTTTTTCGTGCAGGCGGCGCCGTGCCGGGATTGCTGATGGCAGGGCGAGGGCGATATCCTGGACAAATGTGGTGACTGAACGTCAGGCATTGGCAATGCCTCAATGCACAGGGAGAGCTTCCATGCGCAAATTGCAGATTTCGATGGCGCTCTGCGTCTCGGCGCTCTTGACGAGTGCCCCGCTGTCCGCAAAGACGCTGGTTTTCTGCTCCGAGGGCAGCCCGGAGAATTTCTACCCGGCCGTTAACACCACCGGCACATCCTTCGACGCCAACAGCCAGATCTACAGCCGCATCGTCGACTTCGAGCGCGGCGGCACGACCATCGTGCCGGGCCTGGCGGAGCGCTGGGACATTTCCGGTGATGGCAGAGTCTACACCTTCCATCTTCGTAAAGGCGTGAAGTGGCAATCGAATCGCATTTTCAAGCCGACCCGCGACTTCAACGCCGACGACATCATCTTCTCGATCGAGCGCCAATGGAAGGAGAACCATCCCTATTTCAATGTGACCAGCTCGAACCACTCCTATTTCAACGACATGGGGATGGCGACGCTGCTGAAGTCGGTCGAGAAGGTCGACGACGACACGGTTCGCGTCACGCTCAACGAGGCCGAGGCGCCGTTTCTTTCCGACCTGGCGATGGAATATGCCGGGATCCAGTCGAAGGAATATGCCGACGCAATGATGAAAGCGGGCACTCCGGAGCGGATCGACCAGGAGCCGATTGGGACAGGTCCCTATTTCCTGGTCCAGTACCAGAAGGACGCGATCATTCGCTACCGGGCTTTTGCCGACTACTGGGGCGGCAAGGCCAAGATCGACGATCTGGTCTTCTCGATCACGCCGGATGCCGCCGTGCGCTGGGCCAAGCTGCAGAAGGGCGAATGCCACGTCATGCCCTATCCGAATCCGGCGGACCTCGACGTCATCCGCAAGAATCCGAATATCCAAGTGCTGGAGCAGCCCGGCCTCAATGTCGGCTATCTGGCCTACAACACGACCAAGAAGCCGTTCGACGACGTTCGCGTGCGCAAGGCGCTGAACATGGCCATCAACAAGAAGGCCATCATCGACGCGGTCTATCTTTCGACCGGCGTCGCGGCGAAGAACCCGATTCCGCCCTCCATATGGTCGTACAACGACGACATCAAGGATGACGCCTTCGATCCCGCCGCGGCCAAGAAGCTCCTGGCCGAGGCCGGCCATCCGAACGGTTTCGAGACCGACCTCTGGGCTATGCCGGTGCAGCGGCCGTACAATCCGAACGCCCGCCGTATTGCCGAGCTGATGCAGGCCGATCTCGTCAAGATCGGCGTCAAGGCGGAGATCAAGAGCTTCGAATGGGGCGAGTATCGCAAGCGGCTCCAGAACGGAGATCCGCAAATGGCGCAGTTCGGCTGGACCGGCGACAATGGCGATCCCGACAATTTCCTCCACACGCTATTGGGTTGCGACGCGGCCAAGAACAACGGCGGGAACGTCGCCAAGTTCTGCTACAAGCCGTTCGATGACTTGGTCGTGAAGGCGAAATCGGTGACCGACCAAAGCGAGCGCACCGAGCTCTACCGAAAAGCACAGGTCGTATTCAAGGAGCAGGCGCCCTGGTTCACGATCGCCCATGCGGTGCAATTGGTGCCGGTGCGCAAGGAGGTGATCGACTTCAAGCTGAGCCCGTTCGCCCGGCACACGTTCTACGGCGTCGATATCCAGCCGTGATACCGGGCTTGCCGGGGCGGCGATCGCGCCGCTGCGGTCGCTGATGGTTCGCTTCGTACTCACCCGCATCGGCATGGTGATCCCGACCTTTATCGGGATCACCATCGTGGCCTTCTTCCTCATTCGCCTGGTTCCCGGGGATCCCATCGAGACGATGGCGGGGGAACGCGGGATCGATCCCGCCAGGCACGAGCAGCTCCGCCGGGACTTCGGTCTCGACCAGCCCCTTCTGGTCCAATACGGCCGCTATGTTGCGCGTATCGCGCATGGTGACCTCGGCCGCTCCATGGTGACGCGCGCAACGGTTCTGTCGGAGTTTGCGGCGCTGTTCCCGGCCACCGTCGAGCTCGCACTTTGCGCGATGCTGCTCGCGCTCATGCTCGGCCTGCCGGCGGGCATCCTGGCCGCGGTTCGCAAGGGCTCGATTTTCGACCATGGCGTCATGGGCGTGGCGCTCACCGGCTACTCGATGCCGATCTTCTGGTGGGGTCTCCTCTTGATCCTGCTGTTCTCGGTCGAGCTTGATCTCACCCCCGTCTCCGGCCGCATCGCAGTCGCCTATTACATCGAGCCGGTCACGGGATTCCTCCTGATCGACACGCTTCTGTCGGACGAGGGGGGCGCGTTCGCATCGGCATTGTCGCACATCGTCCTCCCGGCCGTCGTGCTCGGCACGGTGCCGCTCGCGGTCATCGCGCGCATGACGCGCTCCGCCATGCTCGAGGTCCTGGGCGAGGATTACATCCGCACCGCCCGCGCCAAGGGTCTCCCGGCATACCGCGTGATCTGTGTCCACGCGCTGCGCAATGCCCTCATTCCCATCGTCACGGTAATCGGCCTGCAGATCGGCGTGCTGTTCACGGGCGCGATCCTGACCGAAACACTTTTTTCCTGGCCAGGCGTCGGCAAATGGCTGATCGAGGCCATCAATCGCCGCGATTATCCGGTCCTGCAAGGCGGTACGCTGCTGATCGGGACCGTCGTAATGGCGGTCAACCTGCTGGTCGACCTGACCTATGGCATCATCAACCCGCGCATCAGGCATTCCCGATGAGCGTCCAGGAGATCGAGACCGCTTTGCGGGGCGGGCAAGCGGCCGCAGCGCCGAGCTCGTTGCCGGACTTCGCGTCCGCCTTTTGTGCCAATCGTGGCGCGGTCGCCGGCTTTGCCGCGATCGCGACGCTGCTGCTGCTCGCGATCTCTGCCGATCTCATTGCGCCCTATCCGCCCGCTTTGACCAACAACGATGCCTTTCTGCTGCCGCCGGTTTGGCAGGCGGGCGGCTCGTGGGCCTATCCGCTCGGCACCGACGCCATCGGCCGGGACATGCTTTCGCGCCTGATCCATGGGGCACGGTTGTCGCTTGCGATAGGTGTGGTCGTGGTGATGATCGCGGTCGCCATCGGCACCGCGCTTGGGCTTGTCGCCGGTTTTTTCCGCGGCGTTCTCGAGATCGCGATCCTGCGGCTGATGGATATCCTGTTGACATTGCCGAGCTTGCTGCTCGCCGTCGTGATCGTCGCCATCCTGGGACCAGGCATGATGAATGCGGTGCTGGCGGTGGCGGTCGTCGTCCTGCCGCACTATGTGCGCATCGCGCGCGCTTGCGTGATCACCGAGACCGCCAAGGATTATGTCACCGCCGCCAAGGTCAGCGGCGCCGGGACGCTGCGCCTGATGCTCAGGGAGGTGCTGCCGAACTGCGTGGCGCCGCTGATCGTGCAGGCAACGCTGGGCCTTTCGACCGCCATTCTGGATGCGGCGGCGCTGGGCTATCTTGGTCTCGGTGCGCAGCCGCCGCTGCCGGAATGGGGCACGATGCTGGCGGACGCGCGCGAATTCGTGCTGCGGGCGTGGTGGATCGTCACATTCCCCGGTCTCATGATCCTGATCGCGGTGCTGGCTTTCAATCTCGTCGGCGACGGCTTGCGCGACGCGCTCGATCCGAAGCTGAAGAGCTGAAGCTCCAGGAATCAATCCGATGGGTCTGCTCGAGGTCGAAAATCTGTCGGTCGCGTTTCCGTCTGCCGCCGGCATGGCTCGCGCGGTCGACGGCGTCAGTCTCAGTCTTTCGGCAGGCGAAGTGCTTGGGGTCGTGGGCGAGTCCGGAGCCGGAAAGAGCCTCACCATGCTCGCCGTGATGGGGCTGGTGCCGCATCCGGCGCAGGTCACGGCCGGTCGGCTGACTTTCAAGGGTCGCGATCTCGCGATGCTGTCGCGCCGCGAGCGCCGCGCTCTCTCCGGCAAGAGCATCGCGATGATCTTCCAGGAGCCGACCACGAGCCTCAATCCCAGCCTCACCATCGGCTTTCAATTGATCGAGAGCCTGCGCGTTCATGAAAGGATGGGACGCACGGCGGCACGGCGGCGCGCGGTCGGATTGCTGGAGCAAGTGGGCATCCCGGCCGCCGAGGAGCGAATCCGGGCGTTCCCGCACCAGCTTTCCGGCGGCATGAATCAGCGGGTGATGATCGCCATGGCGATCGCGTGCAATCCCGACATCCTCATCGCGGACGAGCCGACGACGGCGCTCGATGTGACGATCCAGGCGCAGATTTTGGCGCTCCTCGTGTCGCTGCAGCGCGATCGCGGCATGGGGCTCATCCTGGTCACCCATAACATGGACGTGGTCGCCGAGACCGCACAGCGGGTTGCGGTGATGTATGCCGGGCAGATCGTCGAAGAGGCAAGCACGGCGGCGCTGTTTCAGGCGCCGCAGCATCCCTACACGGCGGCGCTGCTCGCGGCGCGGCCCATACACGGGGAAGCCAGTCGCCTGGCCACCATCCCCGGCACGCCGCCCGGCTTGCTCGAGCATCCCCCGGGCTGCCTGTTCGGACCGCGTTGCGCCTACGCAACCGAGCGCGCACGGGCCATTCGGCCGGAGCTTCGCGATTGGATGGGCGGCAAGGTCCGCTGCCACTATCCGCTCGGCGACCGCGGCCGCGATGCCCGCATCGCGGCCGATGGGCTCATCGGCGCAAAGGCTGGCACATGAGCGCGCTGGTCGTTGCCCGTGGCCTCGAGCGTACCTATCAGGTGGGTCGAGGCTGGTTGGCGGCGCCGCGACGGCTGCGGGCGGTCGGCGGGGTCTCTTTCGAGATCATGGGAGGCCGCACGCTCGCCGTGGTCGGCGAAACCGGCTGCGGTAAATCAACACTGGCGCGTTTGGTGACCCTGATTGAAAAGCCGACCGCAGGCACGCTCGTTCTCGACGGCGTCGATGCCATCGATCCCCCGTCGGGGGAGGCGAAGAAACTGCGCCGTAGCGTGCAGATGGTGTTTCAGAATCCCCATGGCTCGCTCAATCCGCGCCGAAAAATCGGCGCCATCATCGAGGAACCGCTCGCGATCAACACCGATCTGTCGGCGGGAGAGCGCAGGCTTCAGGCGCTGGCCATGATGGCGAAGGTCGGCCTGCGTGCCGAGCACCATGGGCGCTACCCGCACATGTTCTCGGGCGGGCAGCGGCAACGGATCGCCATCGCCCGCGCGCTGATGCTGCATCCCAAGCTCGTCGTCGCCGACGAGCCGGTATCGGCGCTCGACGTCTCGGTGCAGGCGCAGGTGCTGAACCTGTTCATGGATCTGCAGGAGGAGATGGGCTTGGCCTATCTCTTCATCTCGCACGATCTCGCGGTGGTCCGGCACATCGCCCATGACGTCCTGGTCATGTATCTCGGCCTGGCGATGGAGCAGGGGCCAAAGTCGCGCATTTTCGCGCGGCCGGTCCATCCCTATACGCGGGCGCTGCTGGCGGCGACGCCGGGCCTGGCGGGCCGGGAGCAGGGCGCAAGCGTGCCGAAGGGCGAGCTGCCGTCGCCGCTCGATCCGCCCGGCGGCTGCGTGTTCTCGACCCGCTGCCCGCATGTGGCGCAACGCTGTCGCGACGAACGCCCTCCGGCGCGGCTCGTCGACGGCCGGCAGGTGGCTTGCCACTTCGCGGAGCGCTTTCTCGAGTGAGCGGTGAATAGTCGGCGCGGCGCGGCTATTCGCTCTTCACCGCTCGCAGCTCACTCCGCCGGCGTTGGCTGCGGCACGCCGGCGGCCGGCGTCGTCGCCGCGGTGTGATGGCTGCGGACGGTGAACGAGATGAGCACCGGCATGGCGAGCAGCACCGTCGGGAACTGCAGCAGCAGCCCGGCGATGATCGACAATGCCAGCGGCTGCTGGATGCCGGAGCCCGGCCCCCAGGCGAACGCCAGGGGCATCAAGGTGAAGATCGCCGCGAGTGTCGTCATCGTGATCGGCCGCAAGCGGTTCTTGCTCGCTTCACGCAACGCCTCGTGCGCCGGCATGTGATGGGCGAGCTCGGTATATTCCGACACATAGAAGATCGCCATCTCGGTGGATATGCCGATGATCATCGTCATGCCCATCAGGGCCGTGATGTTGAGCTCGACGCCGGTCGCCCACAGGATCATGAACACCGCGGTGGTCGAGAGCAACGAGGTGGCGATGATGATGATCGGCAGCCAAAATCGCTCGTACAGGAACGCCAACAGGATCATCTCGGCAATGAGTGCTGCCGCGAACACCCTGGCGAGACCCGAAAAGGCGATCTGCTGCTGCTTGTAGAGGCCGCCGAACTCATAATGGACCCCCGTGGGAATGATTCCCGGCTTCTCGAGCTCCTTCTGCACGTCGGTGATGGTCGAAACGAGATCCCGCTTTTCGATGCGGGCGGTCACCGCAACCGTTCGCTGCAGATTGGCGCGGTGGATTTCCGGTTGCCCCGCCTCCGGCGCCAGCGTTGCGACCCGGTCGAGCGGGAAGATGTGGCCGTCGGAGGCGCGAATCGGCAGCTTGGCGATGTCCAGGTCGCGCCGCCGCAAGGACGGATGCAGCCAGACGCGAACACCCACCGTCTTGAGCGGCTGCGTGAGCTGGGTGGCGACATTGCCGTTGAGGTAGTCATTGACCTGGGAAGAGATATCCTGGGTGGTCATACCCTCGAGCGACGCTTTGACGGGATCGACCGTGACATTGAGCGCGTCGCCGGCCAGCACCACGCCGGTCTCCATCTCGGTGACGCCCGGAACCACCTGGATCGCATTTCCCACCCGCTTTGCGGTCGGGATGAGCTTGGCCGGATCGTCGGCGAACAGCTGGATCTGGATCGGCTGCGGAACGGCGGTCAAGTCGCCGATCAGGTCCTCCATCAGCTGCTTGATGTCGGTATCGACGCCCGGCACGTTGGTCTGAATCTTGAGAAGCACCTCGTGCATGATCTCGTCGATCGGCCGCCGCCCGCCCTGCGGTGTCAGACGCACGAAGAAGTCGCCGATATTGGGCTCCTCGAGGTCGGTGCCGCCGAGGCCCATTCCGGTGCGGCGGGAGAATGTTATGACTTCGGGCGTGTCTCTCAGGATCTGCTCGACTTGCTTGATTTCGCGATCGCTCTCGTTGAGCGAGGTGCCGGGCAGGGTCATATAGTCGATGATGAACCCGCTCTCGTCCGCCTTCGGCATGAAGCCGGTGGGAACGTTCTGATAGGCGATATAACCGACCACCACGATCGGCGTGAAAATCACGAGCAGCAGCCAGCGGTGGCGGAAGAGCCCGTTGAGCAATTTGCCGTGCGTGCTGACATACCAGCCGACCTTGTCGGCGGCAGGATCATGCCAGGTCTCAAAATTGATCAACGCCCGCGACAGCAGCGGAACGACGAAAGCCACCATGGCCCAGGAGATCGTCAGCGCTGCCGCCATGGTGATGGCGAGCGTCTTGGAGAAGGCGCCGGTGACGCCGGACAGGAACACCAGCGGGATGAACACGATCATGGTCGCCAAGCTCGATCCGGTAAGCGGCGGCAGGAATTCCTGGCCGGCCGGCAGAACGGCTTCACGCCCGACCGGGATATCGTCATAGGGGCGCTGCAGGGCGCCGGCACGGCGGGCGATATGCTCCACCATGACGATCACGTCGTCGATGATGAGGCCGACGGCCGCCGCAATGCCGCCCAGCGTCATGATGTTGAAGCTCTGCCCGGTGGCCTGCAGCAGCAGGACGGTCGTGAGCAACACCGCGGGAACGATCAGCACGGCAACCAGAATGACGCGCCAGTTGCGCAGGAACAGAAACAGGACGATAGCCGATAAAACCAGGCCGATCAGAATCGCGTCGCGCACGCTGCCGGCCGATTCGACGACCAGCGTGCTCTGGTCGTACCAATTGGCGACCTTCACGCCTTCCGGCCATTTGAACCCGGCGAGCTTTTCGCGCACCAAGCTGGCGATCTGGACCGCATTGCCGTCGGGCTGCTCGTAGACCTGGAACAGCACCGCGTTCTTGCCGTCCTCGACCACGCGGACCCACTGCGGCACGGTGCCGTCTTTCACCTCGGCGACGTCGCGGATGCGCACCACGGAATGCTGGTCGGACTTGAGGACGACGTCCCGCACCTGCTCCGTCTCGCTCATGCTGGAATTGGCGATGACGATATAGAGCTTGTTGTGATCCTCGAGCCGCCCCATCGCCTGCAACACGTTGGAGGAGCTCAGGGCGGAGACGATGTCCGCCTCCGACAATCCGAAGGCGTCGAGCTTGTGCGGGTCGACCTGAATCTGCACCTCGGCGTCGGCCCCGCCCACCAGGTCGACCTTGGCGAGGCCTGGAACCGCGGTCAGCAGCGGCCTGATCTGGAACTTGACCAAGTCGCGCAAGTCCGGGATCGAAACCTTGTCTGACGTCAGCCCATAGGCGATGATGGGGAACACCGTCGGTTCCATGCGCCGCGTTATGGACGTGGTGCCGGCGGGCAGCGACGTCATGATGTGCGAGAGCGCGGTGTCGACCTGGATGGTCGCCGCAGTCATGTCGCGGCCCCAGCCGAAGTCGACCGAGATTTGCGCGCCGCCTCGGCTCGAGCCGGAGGTCACTTCCTGCACGCCGGGAATGACGCGCAACGCCTCTTCGACCGGGCGCGTGACCAGCTGCGCCATCTGATCGGCCGGCCGATCGCCCGAATCGAGCGAGACCTGAACGCGCGGGAAGGCGACCTGCGGAAACAGCCCGACCGGCAGCGACGTCGCCGCGAAGGCGCCCGCCAGCGACAGGAACAGGGCGACAAAGAAGATGGATCTGGAGTGATACTCAAGCCATCGGACAAAAGTCATCAGTCCTCTTCCTCTTCTTCTTCTTGCGCCGCCTCCTCGGGCCGTACCGCATCGCCATCGTCAACCTGGTAGTTGCCGGAAAGGATCAATTCCTTTTGCGAGTCGATATCGCCTTCGACGACGCTGTTCTTGCCGACCGATCCGATAACGTTGACATAGACACGCTTGGCGTGCCCCTCGTCGACTTGGTACACGAAGGTGCCCTTCGTGTTGGAGCCGATCGAATCGCGCGGCACCACCCAGCCCTGGAACTTGCCGACCTCGATCCCGGCCTTGAAGTTCTCGCCGGAGAGCGCCATGCCATCCGCGATCTCGATGAAGACGGGTATCTGCCGGGTCTTCATATCGATCGCGCTGCCGATCCGCTTGACCTTGCCGTCGCTCGGCTTGCGGCCCGGCAATAGCGACGTGAGATGGACGGGCAGTTCCGGTTTCACCTTGTCGAGCGCCGACGCCTCGACCCCGACGCTCAGGATGATGCGGTCGGTGCGCGACAGCGTCATCAGCGGCGCGCCGGCGGCAATGCGGTCGCCCTTGTTCACCGCGATCGCCGTCACCACGCCGTCGAACGGGGCCGTAAGAATCTCGCTTGGCGTGACGGAGCCGATCTTCTCATACATTTCACGCTGCATCGTCGCGTCGGAGAGGTCCTTGTCCGCGTTGTCGACGTCATCACGCGTGGCCAATTGCTGCTTGAACAATTGCTGCTTGCGCTCCAACGCCCGCTTCTTGATGGCCTCGGTCGTCTTCGCCATCTCATAGAGGACGACGGCGGCCGGCGAGGCGCCGAAATCCAGAAGCTTGTCTCCCATCTTGAACTGATCGCCGACCTCGACAAAAATTTCCGAAACCCGGCCGTCGCGCTGGAAGCTTTCAGTCACCGTGGCCGACGATGTAGGGGTTGCGGTACCGTAAGCGACGATCAATTCGGGGATCGACCCGCGTTTTGGATCCTGGACCTTGACGGCAGCGGCCCCTTTGACTTCGTCGGCGATGGCAGGACCGGAGAGGCAGACCAGCGCCGCCGTCACGGCGCCCAGCAAGAAGCGGATCATTGACCTAGTTCCTCATAAGCAGCTTCCGTCGGCATTGCGGCGCGCGGCATGCCAGCTCCGATGAGCGTGGCGACCGCAACCTCCTGCTCGAGCAGTTGCTGCTCGAGAGTAAGGACCGCCTGCTGCTTGGTGTAGCTGGCGGACACCAGGTCAACATAGGCTCTTTCGTCGATATTGCCGGCTTTCATAGCATCTTCCGCCTGCTTGGCGAAGCCCTCCAGGACCGGCAATTCGGCGCGTTCTTGCTCCAATTGCCGCCCGATCAGGCGCTGGACGGCGAGCGAAGCCAGAACCTCACTATGGGCCGCGGACAGGCGGGCCTGAAACTCGGCCCGCAGCTGATCGCGGGTCGCCTTCTCGATCGCGACGTTTCCTTGGTTACGGTCGAATATCGGCAGATCCATGGTGAGCTGCGGTCCGACACTACCAACATTGGACGTGTCGCGGGAGTAGCTCGGTCCGAATGTGAGTGCGGGAAATTGTCCCACTATGGCGCCGCGGAACTTCTCGTCCTGCGACCGATAGCCGAGCTGCAGGGCGATCAGGTCCGGCCGCCGGTCTGCCAAGTCGTCGAGCGCCCGCATGACCGCCTTGGCATCGACCTGCAGAACCTGCAGCTGAGTCTTGAGCGGTATATGCACCTCCGGCGCTAGGCCCAGCAGCGCGTTGAGATCGTGATGGTTCTTGTCCAGCATGACATCAAGATCATTGAGGGCCTTGCGGGCGTCGCCGACCGCGGCCAGATCGGGCGCCACCGTCGCCAGAGTGACGTTGCCCTGGCCGAGTGCCTGCCGGCCGCGCTCAAATCGATCCTGCAGCGTATCACGGTAGGCCACCAGGGCCCTGCGCAACTTCTCGCCCTGGACGATATCGAAGACCAGCAGCCGCGCCTTGCCGATCAGCTGCCATTCTTCCCACAGAATGCTGGCATCGACTTGCAGGGCGGCCGCCTGGGCGGCGCGCAACCGGCCCTTCATCGTTATGGTCTTTTGAATATCCTGCGTTACGGCCGCGCTGACGGCATCAAAAATCACCCCCGCCGCAGGGGAGGGGTTGAGAAGGAACATGTAGCTGGCGCTGATCGAGGGATTCGGCAGCAGCCCGGCCTCCAGCACTTGCGCCCGCGCCACGCCGCGCTGCGTTCTGGTCGCGAGGAGATCGGGGTTGTTCTCGACCGCCAGCACCGCGACGTCATAGACGCTGAGCGGCTGGTCGATGCGAACGCCGGAATGCGCAAGCTCCGAAAGCTTGTGCTTCAGGTGAACGTGCGTATCCAAGGGCAAAGGTTGGTAGCTCGCGCAGGCGGCCAGAGCGAAGCTCGCAGCGCCGCCGACGCAGCACCAACGCAACACCCGACCGATTGTCGCCACCCCGATCAGCCCCATGACCCCACCGCTCTGCAAGCCAGACGTCCCCGGGCCTTCCGACGGTATCGTGGGAAGGCAAAACGGTACCGTACCGGTCTTGCAACGTGAGTCCAGGCGGTCGGCGCGTGTGCCTGACATTTTGGCTGGACGTGTAGTCAAAATGTCACTTCGAGGTTATTCTGGTACCAATCCGCCTGTGGATTGGCCGCTCGAATGCGACATTGAACCCTACAAAGACCGCTGCCAAAGACCCCTGCCTAAGCCCCCCACGGAGCGATTCCCGACCATCAGCTTGCCGGTCGATGGGAAAACATTCCCGCACGGCTTCCTGCTGACGAATCGGCGCCCGATTCGGCATTTCATTGGACGGCCCGCTCGGGTGAGCGAGCGGGCCGTCGATCGTCTTAGTCGAGCTGGCCGCGCTCGACCTTGATGATCGAGAACGTGTCCGAAATGTACCGCACGGGCGGAGCCTTGCCGCCTTCAGGCGCTGCCGGCGCCGTCGACTCGGGCGCCACCAGGAAGACCGCGCCGGACTTCGGATCGACCGTGCCGGTTCGGGCGTTGATGCGCGTCGAAACCGTCTCGACCAACTTGTAGGAATCCGGGGTTTCCTGCTTCATGACCGACAAGTTGCCTGCCGCGCCATTGGGCGACATCAACAACTTCTCGACCGGGTTCCACAGCACCGCGTCGGTGCCGACGCCGATCGGAAGGGTCGTGACGGTTTTTCCGGAGTTGGGGTCGATCACCGCCATCACCGGCTTGGCGCCGCGGCAAGACACAAAGAGCCGATCGCTCTTTTCCTCATACTGCAGTCCGGTGGGCGCCTGGCAGTCGACCGGCCAAGTGGTGGCGAGCTTCTTCGTCTTGAAGTCGACCACCGCGACCTGGTTCTTGTCCTGCAGGGCGACGAAGACCCGCCCCTTGCCGTCGGCACCGAAGAATTCCGGCTTCTTGGTGTTGGCCAAGGCAATTGTCTCGCCGAGCTTGCCGGTCGCCGGATCGAACAGGGTGATCGAGCCGTCTTCACCGTTGTTGACATAGGCGGTCTTGGTCACCGGCTCCCAGCCGACGCCGTCGGTATCTTTGGTCACCTTGATATTCGATTTCACGGCCAGCGTCTTGAGATCGAATATCGTGACGCTGTCGAAGCTCCCGTTGTCGCTCATGCCGATCCCGAGCTCGGGGGCGATGGCGGCGCCGTTGGTGCCCTTGGTGTTGTCGATCTGCTTCACGTCGCCGGAATCGATGTTGTAGACCCAGACGCCGAGATCGCGCCGACCGATGAGGACGTTGCGGTTCGCCGGGTCAACCGACACGTGGTCCCAGCGCGGGTTCTTGCCCGGGAGGGGGATCACTTTCGTAACACGATATCCGACATAGGGCTCGGCCGCCGGCGCGACGCTGACGAGCGCGGTGACAAGTGCGGTGCCGGCGAGCAAAGCGCCGGCCAGTCCGATGGTCTTTGAATGCGAGCTAATGATGGTAGCCAGTCTCATGACTGCCCCTCCCGTTACATTTCACGCTTCTGCTCGAGAGCGCGATGGTTGGTGTTTGATAGTTCCGTGGTTCCGCTCTTAGACCTTATGTTTAGGACCACTAATCAGGCCAAATGGATTATAAGGAAATGCGTTTCTGATGCAAGCGGCCCGGACGCACGCGGCCCTGCGCAGGTGTTATCCTTACCCCCGCCCGCGGCGTTCTTGCTGACCGTCGGAGCTAGGCTTGGGGCGGTGAGTGAAAGGTGACGCTGTTCAAAGAATGGGCCTTGCGCTCCCGGATGCTGCACCTGCTCAGTGCTTGGCACGTGGACGGTTTTCGGGTTTCACTTTGGGGGCCGGTCGCGCACGAGGCAGAAGCAGGCGCGAGCCCGCGACGAAATATCGCATTTGTTGAGCTAGTTGCGATCCATTTCTTACAACGGCCTGTAAGCAACTTTACAAGACTGTAAGAAACGCGCGGGCCGACCCGGCAACCGGCGCGGATCTCACAACGTGGCGCGCAAATGAGCAAGCGTGCGCAGGAAGCAACGCGCCGCGTAGAACGGCAGACCCAAAGTATAGTGCCCGCAACCATACCGCATCCAGGTCGGGTGGAGACCAAGACCGCGCAGCCGCTCCACATAATCGCGCGTGAGGGCGGGCAGGAACACGGTGTCGAGCTCGCCCGAGACGATCAACAGCCGATCGAGCCGCGCGCTCAAGCGGGCCGCATGGCTTGCGGGGCTGATGATGGACCAGGCGGCGCGCACGTCGTCGCGGCTGAAAGCGCGCTCGAGGCTCGCGCGCACATGGCGGGTCGCGCTGCCGGTCCAAACAACCTCGGCGAAGTCGTCGGCCATCAGCAGCAGGGCGGCGGCCGAGACTCGCGGGTCGAGCGCGGCGACGATCGAGGCGATGGAGGCGCCGATGCTCACGCCCACGATGCCGATCCGGGCATAGCCCTCTCGTTCGAGCCAGCTCAGGCAGGCGCGGGCATCGAGCACGGCTTGCCGGTTGGCGCGCAGCGTCAGGCCCAGATTTTCGCAGGCGAGCTCGCGCGCGAAGCCTGAGCCGGGCGTGCGGCGCTCGTCGTGATAGGGCAGGCTGAGCTGGACGCAGGTCACGCCGCAGCGGGCGAGCAGCGCGCCGAACGGCGCCGCGGCCGCGCGCGGCGCGTTCCAGTAGGGCAGCAGCACGATGGCGCGATCACGGTGCCGGGATTCGTAGATCTGCGCGCGCGCGATGCCGTTGGGTCCGTCCCCGCCGCCGGGACTGTCGAAAGTGAGCATCGCGCCTTGCCGGCGGAAGGTCGGTCGCTGCTCGCTGGTGAAGAACGTCTCGGCATCGCGCGACGCGCTCGCCGTGGCGGCGATGAGACGCGCCAATTCGTCAGTGCCGCCACCGGGGGAGCCGAGATATTCGAGACCGACCGCCGCGGCGCCGGCAAATTTCGCCGGCTCGCTTTCGGCCGCGAGCGCCCGCTCGCGCGCCTGCAGGAATCTTTGCCATCCTAGCACGATTGCGAATTCATAATTGCGGATTCATGATCGAGGATTCATGATCGAGGCCGGTCGACATCGGCCTGGCCGCCAGATCGACCAGGCGGCGTACGCCAGGATAGCACCTGATGGCGCCGGCATCGCAAGCCGCGCTCGCCCAAGTCATTCAGGCCCGGCGCGTCAGGCTCGGCGCGTCAGGCTTGGCTCATCAGGCTATGGCTCATGGCGCCGGTGAGCATGCTGGTCACGTCCGCCTTCGGCCGCTCGCGCAACAGGGTCTGGCCGTTCACCATATAGTAGACGGCTTCCGCGATGTTGGTCGCATGATCGCCCATGCGCTCGAGATTCTTGGTACAAAACAAGAGGTGAATCCCGAAGTTCACGGTGACGGGATTTTCCATCATGCAGACGATCAGCTCGCGGAACAGCGACGTGTAGAGGCGGTCCACGTCCTGGTCGCGAGTCCACACATCGACCGCCTTGGCGACATCGCGGCGCGCGAAACTGTCGAGAACGTCCCGCAGCTGCCCCAGCATGAGATTGGCCATGTGGCTGACGCCGCGCAGCGAGCGGCGCGGCATGTCCTCGCCGTTGATGGCGATGATGCGCTTGCCGATATTCTTGGCGAGGTCGCCGATGCGCTCGAGCTCGTTCGCGATCCGCAGGATGCCGACGACCTGCCGCAAATCGATGGCCACCGGTTGGCGGCGGGCAATGGTCTCGACCGCTCTTTCCTCGATGGTGCGCTGCAAGCTGTCGATGGTCGCGTCGGCGTTGATCACCCGCCAGGCGCGCTCGCTGTCGCGGGTCGTCAGCGCTTCGATCGCCTCGGCGATCTGCCGCTCGGCCAGCCCGCCCATCTCCGCCATGGTGCGGGAGAGGTCTTGCAGATCGGTATCGAAGGCTTTCGTGGTATGTTCAGACCTAGCCATGTGTGGGGGCCGATCCAAGCTGCGACGGCTGAGGCCGCGCGATAAGATTCTCTCGTGTACAAAAGATAGATGACTCTGCGATGACGGCGCCGGTGTCGCATGCCCCGAGCCGCATTTCGCTCTTGGGTCAGCCGCGCCCGGGCGGGCGAGCGGGCGAGTTATCCACCGGGGGCGAAGATTCCACTGGACTCCTCCCCGGCTTTGACGGCGAATCACCTTGAAATTTGAGCTGCCGGCGGCCGGCGCCGCCGAAAGTAATGTCAAGTCGGGTCGAGTTTGTTTGAGTTCGACATGTTTGAGCTCGATCAAGTTTGAGCTCAACCGGCGTGGGTGCGATTTAAGTTCGATATGCGTGCGACTGCGTGCTGGGCGCCTCGTCGGCTGTCGGCGCTGGTCCGCAGGCGATTGTCGCTGAGGGATGATTGTCCCTAAGGGATTATGTGGAGCCCGGCCTTGGCTGACATATTCGTTCAGTGTCCGCGCACAGGCGCCCCGGTTCCGACCGGCCTCAAGACCGAGTGGGTTCTGCTCAAGAGCCTGCCCTGTGTCGCGGTGCCGTTGCGCTGTCCGGCCTGCGGCCAGATGCACAAATGGAAGCCCGACGACGCCTGGATCGGTTCGGTTCGGCCGTCCGGCGATGCCGGCTTGCTCGACCCCCCGCGGGCTTCGTTCATGGCGGCGTCGAGCCGCAGCGGCGCCAAGCCGCCGGATTGATCCGGCGCGACGCCGACCGAGCTTGAAACCAGGCTGCGGTTGCGGCCCGTAGAGCACCTGATCAAGGCCGCCCTTTCGACGCTCCTCCGCCGTCAGCTTGCGCTACTCGGCTGCAGCCGGCACCCCGACCGGCACCGCGTGCGTCTCGACCACCGACTGCTCGGGATCGAGCCAGAACGCCCACACCGCGGCGCCGCCGACCAGCAAGACGGCGGACACGATAAACGGCGCCCCCCAATTCTCGTACTGGGCCAAGTATCCGAACACGATCGGAGAGATCGCGCCGCCGATATTGCCGGCCATGTTCATCATCCCAGACACGGTCCCGGAATACTTGCCGCCGCAATCCATGGGCACCGACCAGGCAGGGCCGATCGTGCATTCCAGGAAGAACATGGCGGCGGTCAGGCAATAGACCGCCGTGTAGGCGTTCTCGGTCGTCCCCGCCAGAACCATGAAGAGCGCACAGCCCAAGAGGCCGACGATCGCAACTGAGCGTCGGGCGAGCCTGGTGTTGTTGGTTTTCTTCAAGATCCAGTCGCTCGCCACGCCGCCGACGGTGTCGCCGACGACGCCGGCAAGCAGCGGCAGCGACGCGAACAGTCCGACCTTGATCAGCGTAAAATGCCTGAAGTCCACGAGATAGGACGGCAACCAGGTGAGGAAAATATAGAGGCAATAAACGTAGGTGAAATAGGCGCACATGATCGCCCACATGTTGGGTGATCGCAGCAACGTTCCCCATGGCACGTTGGCGGCCTCTCGTTCAATGTGTGCCTGCTTGATCTCGCCGGTTTCCCCGAAGCCGCGGATATGTCCCAGTTCCGCGCGGTTCACCAGGCCATGCTCCTCCGGCAGGTTGCGGTAGCTCAACCACCACCACAGCGACCAGACGAAACCGATCGCGCCGCAAATATAGAACACCGATCGCCAGCCGAGCGTGGTCACGATCAACACCACGATCCCCGGCGCGATGGCGGCGCCGAGCCGGCTGGCGCTATGGGTGAGCCCTTGCACAAGGCCGCGTTCGCTGCGCGGGTACCAGAGCTGCATGGCGCGGGTGGCGCCCGGAAACGCACCGGCTTCGCCGGCCCCGAACAGAAAACGAATGACGATGAATGAGACCGCGCCGGTCGCAGCCGCCGTCGCTGCCGTCATGACGGACCAGTACGCAACGATCGTCGCCAAAACCGGCCGGGCGCCGAACCGGTCGCTGAGCCAGCCCCCGGGAACCTGAAAGATGGCATAGGCCCACACAAAGGCACTGAAGATGAAGCCCATGGTGATCTTGTCGAAGCCGAATTCCTTGCTGATCTCCGGCGCCGCCGTCGAGATGTTGACGCGGTCAAGATAGGTGATGAGGTACATGAGGCAGATCAGCCCCAGAATGTACCAGCGGCCATAGCTGGCGCGTGCTTGGTCGGCTTGCGGCATGTCGGCTTGCGGCATGATGTTTCCTCCCGGCGCGCGCTTCTTTTCGACCGAACGCGATGGCGCCTTCATTTCCCGCCGCCATTTTGCGGGTTTATGTCGACGCTGCAAGCGCAATCGCGGAGCCGGGGCGGCCATTGCGACAAAGCGCGCGCTCTGCCGCGCCGCAGCAAGGTCGACGGAAAAGGGAATGTCAGCCGGGCCATGCGGCATCGGCGCAAACGCGCGCTAAATCGCGTCAGCGGGAGCATTCACAGGTTGGTAACGTGAATCGCGCACATGACGGCCCAAGCGAATAGACCTGCCCGCCGAATTCAGCCGCCCAACCAGGTGCATCGTGGACCGTCGTCCCTTTCTTCGGATCAATCCCACCATTGCCCACAAGGCGCTCATCCTGATTTCCGCGCTCGGTATCCTGTCGGGGATCGCGAACTGGTATTGCCTGCGCACCATCGACCGGATCGAGGAGGCCGATGCCGTCGTCGCCCAGCACATCGCCCCAGCGCGGCTCGCGCTTTCGGAGGCCAAGAGCGCGCTGACCGCTTTCGGCCTCGGCGTCTACAAGATGAGCGCCTACACCGACCGCGCGCAGGTCGCCGAGGAGGCCAATTCCATGGTCGGCGAGTTCAACGCCATCGGCAACGCGCTCGACAATGTTCGCGGCCATGATCCCGAGCACGCCGAGGACGCCGCGCGCCTTTCCGGCAAGCTCGAAGCGCTGCACGCGATCGCCGAGGATATCCATCGCCTGACCGTGGACGGCAAGCGCGATGCGGCCGGCTTTGCGCTCGAATTCAAGTTCGTCGCCGCGCTCGATGACGCCGTCTCCCACCTCAATCGGCTCATCAATATCCTCGGCGCGAGCTCGCAAAGCGCCGTCCAGGAAGCGCAGGCGACGCGCGGCTGGACGATCGGCGTGACCAGGGCGAGCGTGATCGGCGGGACGCTGGCGACGCTCGCGGCGGCGCTAGCGCTCAGCCAGTATTCGCTGGCGCGGCCGCTGCGCCGTTTGGCGGCCGTCATGATCAATTTGGCCAAAGGTGATTTTGCGACCGAGATCCACGGGCTCGCCCGTCCCGACGAGGTTGGGCTCATGGCGCGATCGGTCGCGGTCTTCCGCGAGAACGCCATCGCGCTCAAGCGCCTCGAGCGGCAGCGTGCCGTCGACAAGGAGCGCGCCGAGACCGAGAAACGCGAGGCCTTCGCCAAGCTGGTCGACACTTTCGAGCGCGACGTGCTCGGCGTCGTCGGCATCGTGTCCCATGCGGCGATCGAGCTCGAGAAGTTCGCAGCCGCCATGAAGGCGATCGCCGAGCAAACCGAGAGCCGATCCCTGATCGCCGCCAAGGCGGCGGAGGAGACCGTGCGCGACGCCGGGGCGGCGGCCTCGGCGGTCGAGGAGCTGTCGGTTTCGATCGGCAGCATCAGCGGTCAAGCCGTCAACGCCTCGACGGTGGTGGGAGAAGCCAAGCGCTGCGCCGAGATTGCGGTGACCAATGCGCAGGGATTGACCCGCACGGTCGAGCAGATCGACCGCGTGACCGCGTTGGTGAATGCGATCGCCGAGCAGACCAATCTCCTGGCGCTCAACGCCACGATCGAAGCGGCACGCGCGGGCCCCGCCGGCCGCGGCTTCGCCGTGGTCGCGCAGGAGGTCAAGGGCCTGGCGGCGCAGACCACGCAGGCGCTGACCGACATCAGCCGTGAAACCGCGTCCGTGCAGCAGGCGACGGAGGCCGTGGTGGCGGCAATCTCGGCGATCTCCAACGTGATCGGGGCGATCGACGATATTTCGTTGGCCATCACCGACGCCGTCGGTCAACAGAACCTCGCCTCCCGCGACATTGCGCGGAACGTCGACGATTCCGCGGCGCGCGCCCGGCAGGTATCGTCCATCATTGCGGCGGCCAACGACTTTGCGGCTCAGACCGGCGAGCTCGCCGGCCGAATTCTTCAGGCCGCGCAGGAGCTCAGCCAGCAGGCGGTCGCGCTGCAGACCGACGCGACCGGATTCATCGGCCGGGCGAAGGCGGCCTGATCGTCTCCGCCCGATCCGCGCTTTGTGCGGGAGCACGGCCCGCTCGACGAGAGCCCATTCCGTTGAGATTGAATCGGATTTGGTAGGTCGGTGACCGAATGCGCTCTAGATTCTTTGCGTTTGTCGCATTTTCTACGCCGAACCTGTGTCCACTTCGGCGGAAAATGCTCTCATCGCGATCACTCGTCGTCCACGTGCTCGCCGTGATGCTCAGCGTGATGCTTGGCGGCTTCGTGGGCGTGATGGGTGGCGTGCAGGCCGTGCGCATGCGCGACATGGGCATGATGGCCGGCCTTTTCATGCTCGCCACCGCCGTAGTGCTTGGCCGCCTCGCGGTGATGATGCGCGGCGCTCTCGTGATGCTCGGCGGCGGCCTCGTGATGCTCGCCGCCGTGACGGGTCTTGCTGCTCATCTGGTCGCTCCCTCTGTCGGCAAAATGCCATGCGAGGCTGATCCAAGTTTCTGACGCGCGTCTGACATCGGCATGACGAATTTGTTCGCGGCCGCCGGTGGCCGTCACATTTGTGTCGCGTGCCACCCGCACACACCGCTGATGGCCGGGAGTGAGCCCGCCCGATCGATCTGCGTAGAAATGCGCATCACAAGAAATTAACAATTACGGCGCATTTTTCGGCTTTTTGGCGGAACGGTATCGCGTCGCGGCCGCCGCACCGAGCTTGCGAGGTTTGCATGCGCGCGCTTGTCCTGCCGTTCAACCCACGCTTCATCATTTTGACGTTGTGCATTGCGGCAACGACCGCGCTCGTCGGCCTCGCTTTGGCGCAGAGCGGGTGGGTCGCTGCGCTGTTGGTCCCGATCGTCCTGTTCGGCGGCCTTTCGCTGCTGGGTCTGCGCGATCTTTTTCAGACGCGCCACGCGGTGCTGCGCAACTACCCGATCTCGGCGCATCTGCGCTTTCTCCTGGAAGAGATCAGGCCGGAACTGCGACAGTATTTCTTCGAGGGCGAGAAGGACGGCACGCCGTTCAGCCGCGACAAGCGCGCGGTGGTCTATCAGCGCGCCAAGATGGCGCTCGACAAACGTCCATTCGGAACCCAGTACGACGTCTATTCCGATGGCTACGAATGGCTGCGCCATTCGATCGCCCCGAAGCCCGTGGCGGGGGCGCCGTTCCGCATCCAGATCGGCGGGCCGGACTGCAGCAAGCCCTATTCGGCGTCGGTCTTCAACATTTCGGCGATGAGCTTCGGGGCGCTCAGCCCGAACGCCATCCGCGCCCTCAACGGCGGTGCCAAGAAGGGCGGCTTCGCCCACGATACGGGCGAGGGCGGCTTTAGCCCCTATCACCGCGAAGGTGGCGGCGACATCATCTGGGAAATCGGCTCCGGCTATTTCGGCTGCCGCAACGCAGACGGCTCCTTCTGCGCCGACAAGTTCTCCCGGGTGGCCGCCCACGAACAGATCAAGATGGTCGAGATCAAGCTCAGCCAGGGCGCCAAGCCGGGCCACGGCGGCGTCCTGCCGGCCGCGAAAGTGAGCGCCGAGATCGCCGCCATCCGGGGCGTGCGCGCCGGCGAAGACTGCATCTCGCCGCCCCGCCACTCGGCGTTCTCGACGCCGATCGGCTTGCTGCGCCTGATTGCCGACATGCGAGGGTGGTGCGGCGGCAAGCCGGTCGGATTCAAGCTCTGCGTCGGCCACCCTTGGGAATTTCTCGCGATCTGCAAGGCCATGCTGGAGAGCGGCATTTGTCCCGATTTCGTCGTGGTGGACGGCACCGAAGGCGGCACCGGGGCGGCGCCGCTCGAATTCATGGATCATCTGGGCATGCCGATGCGCGAGGGACTGAACTTCGTGCACAATGCGCTCGTGGGCATCGGCATGCGCGAGCGCGTCCGCATCGGCGCCTCGGGCAAGATCGCCAATGCCTTCGACATCGCCCGCACGCTTGCGCTCGGCGCGGACTGGTGCAACGCGGCGCGTGCCTTCATGTTCTCGCTCGGCTGCATCCAGTCGCTGAGCTGCCACACCGATCGCTGTCCGACCGGCGTCGCCACCCAGGACCTGAGCCGCTCGCGCGCGCTGGTCGTCCCCAACAAGCTCGAGCGCGTGTACAATTTCCACCGCTCGACCCTCCACGCGCTCGCCGAGCTCACCGCCGCGGCCGGGCTCGATCATCCCGCCGATTTCCGCCCCCTGCACTTCTGCCGCCGCGTCTGCGGGCCGGAGGTGGCGACCTTCGCGGATCTCTATCCGACACTGCGTCCGGGTGAGCTTCTCGACGGCACCAGCGATCCGCGGTTTCGCGATGCCTGGAGCGTGGCGCGCGCGGATTCATTTGACGTGTCGATGTAAGGGGGCTGCGCGCTTTGCGGCCGCCCGCGGTCATCGGCCAGCGCCCGGGCGCATTGTCGGCGCATTTACCGGCCAAAAGCGGATGATGCAGGCAAGGTTTAAGGAAATTCGCCCGCGGCCGCGGCGCAAGGCTTCGGCTGCCGCAGGCGGGCACGCGGCGCGCGGATCGGCTTCGCGCGCCCAAGTCGTGGCGAGTGCGCTGCTGGCTTGCGCGATGTCGAGTGCGTTGACTGCCTGCTCGTCGAGCAGCGACATGAGCTTCTCGCTCTTCGCCGAGCCCGGAAAATATGCCTATCACAGCTGTGCGCAGATTGCGGGCGAGATCAAGAACTGGACGCGTCGCCAGCAGGAATTGAAGTTCCTGATGGACCGCGCCGACCAGGGGGTCGGGGGAGCTGCCGTCGGCTTCATCGCTTACAAGGCCGATTATGTCACCGCCGGCGAGGAGCTGGAGTTGCTCCGCGCGACCGGCCGCAGCAAGAAATGCGAGCAGGACGAGACCTGGCGCAGCAACACCGTCATTCGCTGACCGGCGTCCAGCCGTACAGCCAATCGTAACGCGAGATGAGGCGCTCGCCGCCGATGGCGGAGAGCGCCAGCGTGCGCGCGAAGCCGGCGAGGCCGCTCATGTGATAGATGGCGCCGTTGCGACGGGCCTCGCGCTGGGCCCGCGCAGTGCGCGCGAGGCGCCGCCGCTCATAGAGCCGCAGCGCGGGCGCAAGGCCGCCGCTCGCTTGTCCCAAGCTTGCTTGTCCTATGCATTGACCGAGCCCGGCCGCGTCCTCGATCGCCATGGCGGCGCCTTGGGCGAGATACGGCAACAGAGGATGCGCCGCGTCGCCCAGCAGGGTGACGCAACCACGGCCCCAATGCGGAAGCGGCGCGGCATCGTAGAGCGCCCATTTGAGCCAGCGATCGGCGGCGCCGACGATCTCGCGCGGCGGGCCTCGCCAGGCGCGGCCGTGGAAGCGCCGCAGTATCTCGTCGCGATCGCCGGGCGCGCTCCAACCCGGCTCGCGCCAGTCGTCGCGCATGATGGCGACGACGTTGATCAGCCGCCCGCCCTTGACCGGATAGTAGACGAGGTGGGCGCCGCGGCCGAACCAGAGATTGACTGCCGGCACGCTGAATTCGCACACCACCGCATCGGCCGGGACGAGCGCCCGCCAGGCGGCGCAGCCCGCGAAACGCGGCGCTTCATGGCCGAGGCGGCGGCGCACGCGCGACCACAGCCCGTCGGCGCCGACCAGAGCGACGCCGTGCTCCTCGATGGTCTCGCGGCCGGAGCGGGCGGCGACGGTGACGCCGTTGTCGTGGGCGGCGAAGTCGTCGACTTGGCTGCCGAGCCGCAGCACGATGTCGGGATTGGCCGCGACCGCCTCGCGCAGCGCCGCCTGCAGATCGGCGCGATGGATGATCCAATAAGGCGCGCCGTAGCGTTGCTCGGCCTCGCCGCCGAGCGGCGCCCGCGCCAATACGCGTCCGCTGCGGGCATTCGCCACCGTGAGCTCTTGCGGCGTCGAAACATGCGCGGCCAGCCGCTCGCGCAGACCCAGCGCAATGAGGACCCGCGAGGCGTTGGGCGAGAGCTGAATGCCGGCGCCGGTTTCCTCCAGCCGCTCCGCCTGCTCGAGCAGGACCACCCGGTAGCCTTGGCGTGCGATCGCCAGCGCCGCCGTCAGCCCGCCGATTCCCGCCCCCGCGATAACCACAGTGCGCGAGGAAGCCACGACCGCCGTACCCATTTGATATCACGTATTAATTTTTGATATTCAGCGTTCAACCCCCCGCTTGACGTTTGGTGCGGCGGGCCGCCCGAGAGAGGGCCCCTGGCAAGCTCTCTGCACGTGGGCTCAGGTGGCCTAGGTCCCCCCGGTGGGGCGCTCCTTGGCGAGGCTCTCTCGCCTTCTCTATAGGTGTCCGCAAAAAAGGAAAGGGACCCTCCGGGTCACCCAGAGAGTCCCTTTAACCACGGGCGGGGTGGCGTTCTGGCGGTCGCGCGAGCGTTCGTCAGTGCGTCGGCGGAGGTGCGGTACTTCGTCCAGGCGGAGCCGAGGGCCTTGGCGACGACCTCGGACGCGAAGAAGCCGATCATCTGGGTTTTTGGGGTTCTTTTCGGTATCCATTTTTGCACTCCTATAAGTGGTCGGTCGCCGCAATTCTTCCGCAGAGGCGGGTGGCCAGGCAGGACCGCGGGCCGCCGGCGGAAACCGCACCGCTTAGCGGGCTCGTAGTGGCGGAAATGTCACGGCCGGCGCAATTCTCGCGCAAGAGTCATCGGGCCGACTTTCTTAGGTGCCCGAGAAGTGTAACGTGCTCACAGATTCAAATCGTGCTTGGTGCCGTCCGGAAGGTGGTTGGAATTCGGAGTGGCGTAATCTCCGCGGCATTGAAGCTATCTGATCAAGCGGCGAGGTCAATTGGCTGATCGATTGGCTTGGTGGCGAGCGTCTGCCATCCATCGACCTTTCGCATGTTG
>DATDGG010000438.1:0-3087 GCA_036522235.1 Xanthobacteraceae bacterium | reverse complement strand
GCGATCACCGGTTATCTGCCGTTGACGGGAGGCACGCTGAGCGGCCCCTTGGTGCTGGGCGCCGGTGTGCCGACCGTGGCGGCCCAGGCAGCGAACAAGCAATATGTGGATGGCTTTCTGCCGCTGACCGGCGGCACACTCAGCGGCGACCTTTTCACCGCCGGCGGCTTGCAGGCAGCCGGCAGCGTCAACGGCCTCAATGGCTCGATCGGTGGCGTGACACTGGCAGGCGGCAGCGTGGACGCGCCAGGCAGCGTCACCACCGGCAGCTTGGTGGCACCTAACGGCATCAACGCGGGGGCCAGCACCCTCTCAGGCGTGACCTTGAGCGCCGGCAATATCGATGCTGCCGGCAGCCTCACCATCAGCAGCATAGCCGCGCCAAGTGGCGTCAACGCCGGCAACAGCACGATCGGCGGCGTGACACTGAGCGGCGGCAACGTCAATGCTGCCGGCAGCCTGGTCATCGGCACCATCGCAGCACCGGGCGGCATCACCACCGGCAGCGCCGTCATCGGTGGCGTGTCGTTCGACGGCAATGACAATCTCTGGCCAGACGCCGACAACGCCTCAAGTTGCGGGACCGCCGGCAATGCCTGGGAGATCTGTGCCGCGTACAACTTCGACCAGCAATCCGACCCTCGCGGCAAATTCGACATCGTGCCGGTGCCTCCGGTCGGGCCCCTCGCTCATGTGGAGGCGATCGGCGTTCACACCTATCGGTTCGCGGGCGATCCGGCGAATGCGCCGCTGCATTGGGGGATGCTGTCGACCGAGGTCCGCGCAGAGATGGGCGACAACTTTGCCGGCTGGCGGCAGGGGACCGATCCTGACCAGACCGAGAGCCTCGGTATTTACGATCTGCTGGGCGTGCTGTGGGCCGCGGTCCGTGAGCTATCGGCGCGGGTGACCGGGCTTGAGGGAGTTGCGCCATGAACGCCATCACCAAAGCAGCGCCAGCACCGCGGATCGATGAGGCCGACCCGCCGGGCGGCGATCCGTTTGTCTATACGTGGCCGTACTATGCGCCGGTCAGGATTTCCGACGTGATGGCGCCGGCGATCGACAATTATCTGACCCTCAACCTGCCGATCATCCTGCCGCCGTATATCGACCCGGCCGCTGAGGCCGCGGTGCAGGCGATCGCGCTGCTAAAGGCCGGCGATACGGCGACGGGGCCGATCTACACCACCGAGCTGCTGCCCACCGCCGACGCTGAGTTTGCCACCAAGCTGTACGTGGATACGGTGGCGGCTGGCGTTCCCGCTTTCCCCGAGGCGCCGGCGGACGGCGCTGTGTTCGGACGTATGGGCTCGAACACGTCGTGGCAGCCGGTGCTGGCACTCGCCGGCGGCACCATGGTCGGCACGTTGAATGCCGCCGCCGTCGCGGTCAGCGGGTGGCTGACGACCACGTTCAATTCGTCCACCATGCCGCCGCCGGTCGGCAGCTATGGTAGCTTTGCCTGGAACGCCACAGGGGGCAATGCCGAGGTCGACTACTTCAACGACACGACGACGCCGACGATATCGCACCGGTTCTGGCAACGCACTGCGACCACGCCCGCCCCTCTCCTGGACATCGGCCCGACGGGTGCATTGAGAGCCTACGGGCCAATCATAGCAACCGGCTGGAACGGCGTGCTTCGGGTCTACGAGGATCTCGTCGACACTAGCCCGGCGGTGTTCACGGCGGACGGCTACATGATGGGGCAGGACTCACGACCTGGCGTCGCCCCCATACCGCTATGCAACTTCTCGCAGATCCTCATCCACAGCGACAGTTTGGACGCGTTCCAGGGCGGTACGAGCGGCCCGGGCGGCGCGAGCTATCTTTATATCGGCGCCTCGATTGGCGATCTTAATCCGCCGGTGGGGCCGCCCCTGCCGTTCACCGGCCATCGCAATGGCGTTAACTGCCAAATGACGGTCGAGGTCACGCCCGGCGCGACTGCGATCAACAACTTTATGACTGCTATCGTCGGTTGGTCGATTGCCAATGTGCCGGACAATGGCGGCAATAACAACGTGTTCGGCGCGCAGTTCATGGCGGCATTGAATGAAAACGCTTCCGGCTGGGGTAGTATGGCGGCGATGGAACTCGACCTTGAGTGCCGCGCCGGGGCATCGGTGAATATCAAGGAAGGCTTGAAAATCGTCCTCGCCGACTCTGACGAGGTCCAGGGCACCGTGGACGATAACGCGCTGGTATTCGTCAACCAGATCAACCATACGACAGCAGGATGGCGGCTCGGCATCTCGTTTGGCAATTCCACTGGCACATGGCCGATGTCACCGACCGGCACGATGATCGGCACACAGCCCGGCTACCAGGGGCCGGCCAACCCCACGCCGCCAGCCTATCAATGCGCCTGGGGCATCGACTTCAGTGCCGTGACGTTTACCCAGGGGGCGTTCCGCTCGCCTAACTTTCAGGTCCATCAATCCGGTGGTATCGCATTCGGCGGCAGCGCAGCGAATGACACCGACTTGACCCGTCATGTCGACTTGTTCGGTCAAGTCAATGGTATGAATTACGTAGACGGAAACGTGCGTATTCTGGTTGGCTCCGGCGGCGTTCTCGCGTTCGACATCGGCGGGACCAACGTAGGTTACTACGGCAGCGATGGTCTGCATGCCGCTCTGGCGGCCCCGACATTCCCGAACGGCGCGACGGTGAATGGCGGTTGGCTGGAGACAACATTCAATGCCAGCGGCGTCAACGCGCCAGCCGCCAATGGCGGCGCGCTCGGCTGGAATTTGGGCGGCGGCACTGCCGAGGTCGATTACGTCAACACGTACCTTGCGCCGGAAACATCGCACACCTTCTGGCAGCGGACAGGCGTCGCGACGCAAGCCAGGCTGATGGACATCGACCCGGCGGGTAATTGCAATCATTATGGCGCAATCCGTATTGCCGGCCCGGCTGGGCCGACGTGGTACTCCGGCGACGGGCTGCCACTGGCCATCGCTCCGGGTGGGTCGCTCTACTCACGTACTGACGGCGCGGTGGGTTCCACCCTCTACGTGTCGGCCGGCGCCGGCATATGGAATGCGGTCGCTGGTGTCTGACATAGGAGGGCAATCA
>DATDGG010000437.1:0-15361 GCA_036522235.1 Xanthobacteraceae bacterium | reverse complement strand
ATGCGCGAGCCGGACCAGCTTCGGGTTGACCGCCGGCTCGTGCTCGAACACGTCGAGGCCGGCGCCCGCGATCTCGCCGGCGGCGATCATGCGGACAAGGGCGTTCTCGTCGATCACCTCGCCGCGGGCGGTGTTGACGATCTAGGCCTGCGGGCGGACGAGCTTGAGGCGGCGCGCCGACAACAGGTGAAAGGTCGCCGGCGTGTGCGGGCAATTGATCGAGACGATGTCCATGCGGGCGAGCATCTGGTCGAGGCTTTCCCAGTAGGTCGCGCCCAATTCCTCCTCGATCTGCGGCGCCACGCGGCGGCGGTTATGGTAGTGAATCTGCAGCCCGAAGGCGCGCGCGCGCCGCGCCACCGCTTGTCCGATCCGGCCCATGCCGATGATGCCGAGCCGCTTGCCCCAGATGCGGTGGCCGAGCATCCAGGTCGGCGACCAGCCGCTCCACGGCTTGTCGGAGCTCAATATGCCGGCCCCTTCGGCGAGCCGCCGCGGCACCGCCAGGATCAGCGCCATCGTCATGTCGGCGGTGTCCTCGGTGAGCACGCCCGGCGTGTTGGTCACGGTGATACCGCGGCTCACGGCGCTCGCGACATCGATATGGTCGACCCCGTTGCCGAAATTGGCGATCAGCTTGAGCCGGTCGCCGGCCTTGCTGAGCACGGCGGCGTCGATGCGATCCGTCACCGTGGGCACCAGCACGTCCGCGCTCCTCGCCGTCTCGGCAAGATCGGACTGGCTCATGGGCTTGTCGTCGAGGTTGAGGCGCGCGTCGAACAGCTCGCGCATGCGGGTCTCGACGATGTCCGGCAGCTTGCGGGTGACGACCACCAGGGGCTTTTTGGGTTTCGGCATTCTGCTACCTGGCCCGGTTGATCAGCCGCATTTGCGGAGGGAAGTCGGATTCGGCGGTCCCGGGAGAGTTGTCCTCGCCATGCCGTGGCGTGGCAAATCGGCCCCACGCGCCGCTTTTCTGTCGGTCGTTCAGGCCTCTTTAACCGCGCGCGCCGACACTCGGCGCATTCACGGCGGGGTGATCATGGATTCCTTTTTATCAGAAGGTCCGGTCAAGAAAAAGCATTGTGCCGCGTCAACGCCTCTCCTCCCGTGCTCGCGCCGCCGTATGATCCCGGCCCAAACCGCTCCCCGAAATGCCTCCCAAGTCCGCGCCGCGGTGCCCCGCCGGCGGGCCGTCATCGGGATTCTCGCCCGCGCGGCGGCATTGGCCGCGACCGCCGCCTTGGCCGCATCCGCCGCCTGGGCGGCCGGCGACATGACGGTCGGGGCCGCAAGCGGCCTGCCGGTGCCGCGCTACGTCAGCCTCAAGCCCGACCGTGTCACCGTGCGGGGCGGGCCCACCCGGGATCACGAGATCGCCGTCGTGTTCACCCGCGCCGGGCTGCCGGTCGAGATCACCGCCGAATCCGACAATTGGCGGCGCATCCGCGACTGGGAGGGGTCCGAGGGCTGGGTCTACCACTCGCTGCTGTCCGGCCGGCGCACCGCGCTGGTGGCGGCGAAGCAGCCCGACGAGCTGGTGCCGCTCTATGACAAGGCCGACCCGGAGGCCTCCCTGGTGGCGCGCTTGCAGCCCGGCGTGCTCGCCACCGTGAAGCATTGCAGCGGAACCTGGTGCCGCATTTCCGGGCCGGGATTCGACGGCTTCATCGCGCAGGAGCGCCTGTGGGGCGTCTATCCCAACGAGAAGATCGATTGATCTTGCGTTTTCCGGCGCATCGTGTCGGAACGGCGCGCGCGGCCGTCTGATCCAAATCAGCCTTCAGCACACTGCGATCTCCGAGCGCGCCGCGGTTGCGGTCGTAACGCGGTGATTGACGCAGAACGATCGCTAATGCACATCCTGCCTCGACCGCCGCTGGCCGGGCTGGCGCCGCCAAAACTGGATGCAGCAAAATGGACCGTTCAACGCGCAACGTGCTGAAAGAAGCCTGGGCCATCACCCGCCCGTATTGGTTCTCCGAGGAGCGTTGGGTGGCGCGCGGGCTGCTGGTTGCCGTGTTGGCGATCAATCTCATTGACGTGGCAATCACCGTTCGGCTCAACCAGTGGCGCAACGATTTCTACAATGCGCTCCAAAACTATGATGAAGCCGCGTTTTTCTATCAACTCGGATTGTTCGCTGTGCTCGCCGGCACCTACATTATTCTGTTTGTTTACGGCGTGTACCTGCAGCAAATGTTGCAGATACGCTGGCGGCGGTGGATGACCAACGTCTATCTGCGCGAATGGCTTGCGGACAAGACCTACTATCGTCTCCAGCTCAAGGGCGACAGCACCGACAATCCAGACCAGCGCATCGCCGAGGATCTCAATCTCTTTCCGTCGCAAACTCTGAACCTGTCGCTCGGCCTGCTGACGAGCGTGGTGCAGGCCGTGTCCTTCTCGGTCATCCTTTGGGACCTGTCCGGGCCGCTCGACGTGCCGCTCGGCGGCTTCGGAACTCTTTCGATCCCGGGCTACATGTTCTGGGTGGTGCTGATCTACACGGGCGTTGCAACCTGGGTCACCATTTGGCTCGGGCGGCCGTTGGTCAGCTTGAATTTCGCGCAACAACGCTTCGAGGCCGACTTTCGCTTCAGCCTGGTACGGCTGCGCGAGAATACCGAGAGCGTGGCGTTCTACGGGGGCGAACCGCGCGAGCTCGAAATCTTTTCGGATCGGTTCGGCAACGTCTTCCAGAACTTCTGGGCGATCATGGTGCGGACCCGGATTCTCGGCTTTGCGCAGAATGGCTCGGCGCAGGCCGCCGTGGTGTTTCCGTATCTGGTGGCGGCCCCGCGCTATTTTGCCGAACGGCTGGCACTTGGAGCGATCCAGCAGGTCGCCGACGCCTTCAATCAGTTGCAGGGCTCGCTCGCCTTTATCATCACTTCTTACAACGATATCGCCAACTGGAAGGCGGTTCTGGATCGGCTGGCGACGTTCCGCGAGCACGTCGACGAGATCCAGGCGGCGGCGCGGGCACCGCAACCGATCAAGATCGAGCGGGCGGGCGAGGGCGTTGCGGTCGCCGATCTGGCGCTCGATCTTCCGGACGGAAAGCTGCTGCGGAAGGGGCTGAATTTCGACGTTGCGCCGGGCCAGGCCCTGCTCATCCGGGGACCCACCGGAACCGGCAAGAGCACGCTGCTGCGCGCCATCGCCGGCCTTTGGCCGTTCGGGCGCGGCCACGTCAGGCTCGACCAGCGGCGCGCGTTCTTCATCCCGCAAAAGTCCTACATTCCGCTCGGCAGCTTGCGCCACGCCTTGCTCTACCCCGACGAGGGAGCCGGCGTGCCGGAGGAAAAGCTTTTCGACGTTCTAAAGAAGGTCGGCCTCGAGCGGCTCGCCCCCGAGCTCGACAAGGTGGATCTGTGGGCGCAGCGCTTGTCGGGTGGCGAGCAGCAGCGCTTGGCGGTCGCCCGGATATTGCTGGCCGAGCCGGCGATCATCTTCCTGGACGAAGCGACGGCCTCGCTCGACGAGGCGGGACAGAAAATGGTCTACCAGCTGTTGCGCGATCTGCCCTGGCACCCGACGATCATCAGCGTCGGGCATCGCGCCACGTTGCCCGAGTTCCATGATCGGGTCTTTGACCTGACGCCGGGCGGGGCGGCCTAGGCACGTTGCGGCCGGAGAGGCTACGGCCGCGTCTTGCGGCGCAGGCGGACCACCACGTCGATGCGCGCGATCTCGTAGCCGTCGGGCGGGATGGGCGGCCTGCCGACAAAGACATCGGCATCCGGAATGTCGAACAGCGCGTTCTCTTCCTCGACGAAGAAATGGTGGTGCTGCGACGCGTTGGTATCGAAATAGCTCTTCGATCCGTCGACCGCGACCTGGCGCAGCAGCCCGACCTCGGTGAATTGATGCAGCGTGTTGTAGACGGTTGCGAGCGACACCGGCACCTTGGCTTTGTTGGCCTCTTCGTAAAGCATCTCGGCGGTGATGTGCCGGTCGCCCTTGCCGAACAGCAGCCAGCCGAGCTCCATGCGCTGCCGGGTGGGTCGCAGCCCGACGTCGCGCAGCATCGCCTTGACGTCATGCCAGGGACAACCGGTGAGCGCGGGGCGTTGCGCCTGCATTGGCGGCGGATCGCTCGCTGGTGCCGCAGTCGTGAAAACCATGGTTCGCGACGGTGTCACGGGCGGTGTACTGGGCGGTGCACTGGGCCGGGTCATGGGCAGTCCTAAACCCCACAATAGCGGTCTCTTCGGAGGATCGTTGCGTTTGTAACATGTGGTCCCCGAATAGCGCAACTGCGGCCTACGGCCCGGCCAGAAGGCGCCGACTGCCGGCCAATTGTGACCTCGCCGGCGGGTCCGGGGCGGTCGCATCGACCGGGGTGGGCACAATTGGGGCGGGATGTCTGGCTTTGCCCCCTGAACCGCATATATTAAGACTTCAGGAATTTTGCCGGTCGACACACGCGAAACGCGCGAACGGGCAAGCGAACAGGCAGACGCAATGCTGATGAACCGGCGCTCGAGCTACGACTATGACGACCTTCTGGCTTGCGGCCGCGGCGAATTGTTCGGCGCCGGCAATGCCCAGTTGCCGCTGCCCCCCATGCTGATGTTCGACCGGATCTCCGAGATCGCGGAGGTCGGCGGCGAGCACAGCAAGGGCCTGGTGCGCGCCGTGCTCGATGTGAAGCCCGATCTCTGGTATTTCCCGTGCCACTTCAAGGGCGACCCGGTGATGCCGGGCTGCCTGGGGCTCGACGCGCTGTGGCAGCTGCTCGGCTTCTTCCTCGGCTGGGTCGGCTCGTCCGGCAAGGGCCGGGCGCTGGGCTTGGGGGAAGTCAAGTTTTCCGGACAGGTGCTGCCCACCATGAAGCAGGTGATCTACGGCATCGACATCAAGCGGGTCATGCGCTCGAAGCTGGTGCTCGGCATTGCGGACGGCTGGCTCAAGGCCGATGGCTCGATCATCTACCGGGCGATGGATCTCAAGGTTGGCCTGTTCCGTCAGGATGAGATGCAGCCGAGCGGTGCGTGAGGGGCGGGCGAAGTCTCTGGCGGAATCGCGGAATCTCTAAAGTGCTGAAGGGGCTTGCATGAGACGGGTCGTCGTCACCGGCATGGGCATTGTCTCATCGATCGGAAACAACACCCAGGAGGTCCTGGCGAGCCTGCGCGAAGCCAAGTCCGGGATCGTGCGCGCCGACAAATACGCCGAGCTCGGCTTTCGCTGCCAGGTGCACGGCGCCCCGAACCTCGATACGGAAAGCGTGGTCGACCGCCGCGCCATGCGGTTCCTCGGCGGCGGCGCGGCCTGGAACCACATCGCCATGGAGCAGGCGATCCGCGACGCCGGTCTTGCGGAGAGCGAAATCTCGAACGAGATGACCGGCATCATCATGGGCTCGGGCGGGCCTTCGACCCGCACCATCGTCGAAGCCGCCGACATCACGCGCAGCAAAGGGCCCAAGCGCGTCGGTCCCTTCGCGGTGCCCAAGGCCATGAGCTCGACCACCTCGGCGACGCTCGGCACCTGGTTCAAGATCAAGGGCGTCAACTATTCGATCTCGTCGGCCTGCGCGACCTCCAATCATTGCATCGGCAATGCCATGGAGGTGATCCAGATGGGCAAGCAGGACGTGATCTTCGCGGGCGGCGCCGAGGAGCTCGACTGGACACTCTCGGTGCTGTTCGACGCGATGGGGGCGATGTCGTCGAAGTTCAACCAGACGCCCGACAAGGCCTCGCGCGCCTACGATATCGATCGCGACGGCTTCGTGATCGCGGGCGGCGCCGGCGTGCTGGTGCTGGAGGAACTCGCCCATGCCAAGGCGCGCGGCGCCCGCATCTATGCCGAGGTGGCGGGCTACGGCGCCACCTCCGACGGCCACGACATGGTGGCGCCCTCCGGTGAGGGCGCGGTGCGCTGCATGCGCATGGCGCTCAAGGACGTGCGTGCGCCGGTCGATTACATCAATCCGCACGCCACCTCCACGCCGATCGGCGATCTTAAGGAGATGGAGGCGATCCGCGAGGTTTTCGGCAACGCGGTGCCGCCGATCGCGGCCACCAAGTCGCTGACTGGACATTCGCTCGGCGCCGCCGGCGCGCAGGAGGCCATCTATTCGCTGCTGATGATGAACAACGGTTTCATCTGCGAGAGCGCCAATATCACGACGCTGGACCCGGCCTTCGCCGACATGCCGGTCGTGCGCGAGCGGCGCGACGGCGTGACGCTGGGCTGCGTGCTGTCGAATTCATTCGGCTTCGGCGGCACCAATGCGTCGGTCGTGTTCAAGCGGCCGGACGCGTGAGATTAAGTGTCATCGCCGGGCTTGTCCCGGCGATCTCGATAAGGAAGGCACGGCGCAGGTGGGGCGCAAGCAAGGGTGGGTGTTAGCATGCCGGCGCTGATGCAGGGAAAACGCGGGCTGATCATGGGGGTCGCCAACGACCATTCGATCGCCTGGGGCATTGCCCGCACGCTTGCCGCCCATGGGGCCGCGCTCGCCTTCACGCATCAGGGCGATGCGCTCGGCCGGCGGGTCAAGCCGCTGGCGCAGTCGCTCAACTCCGATCTGGTGCTGCCGTGCGATGTCGACGATGCGGCATCGGTCGATGCCGTGTTCGCGGCGATCGCGGCGAAATGGGGCACGCTCGATTTTCTGGTCCACGCCATCGCGTTCTCCGACAAGAACGAGCTCAAGGGCCGCTATGCCGACACCACGCGCGAGAATTTCGTGCGCACCATGCTGATCTCCTGCTTCTCGTTCACCGAGGTGGCCAAGCGCGCCGCCGCCCTGATGCCCGCGGGCGGCGCCATGGTGACCTTGACCTACAATGGCGGCCAGCGCGCCATGCCGAACTACAATGTCATGGGGGTCGCCAAGGCGGCGCTCGAGGCTTCGGTGCGCTACCTCGCGGTCGATTTCGGCCCCGCCAACGTCCGGGTCAACGCCATATCGGCCGGCCCGATCCGCACGCTGGCGGGCGCCGGAATTTCGGATGCGCGGGCGATGTTTTCGTTCCAGCAGCGCCACTCGCCCTTGCACCGCGGCGTGACGCTCGACGAGATCGGCGGCGCCGCGCTCTATCTTCTGTCTGATCTCTCGACCGGGGTGACCGGCGACATCCATTTCGTGGATTGCGGCTACAACATCATCACCATGCCGAACCCCGAGGCGCTGGCGAAGGCGGGCGAGCTCAACGGGGGAAGCGGCGAGCGGTTTGTGACCGGGGCGGACTAGCGAAGCGGCGCACAATGTGGGTCGAAGGAACGAATCGAGAAGACGTCCATCAGTAAGGACGATTTACCAAGGTAATCGGAGGCGCCCGGTCGTGGGCGATGAGACGAAAATCGAAAGGTCCGTTTGTGACTGATTCCTCCAATGATGATCCGTTCTCGCTCGTCGATAATATGAGGGCCCTCGCTTCGCCATTCAATGATTTGCTGAAGGGCCGTCTCACCGTTGAGGCGCGATCTGCCCAGACTCTTCCTACGCTCTGTGTCCGGGATAGGAATCGCGGCTTTGTTCGGCCTCGTCACTATCGACAAGCCGACTTTGGCTGAAATTGTTGTTGTCGTCATGGTCTCAGCAACGGCCGCTGTCATTCTGTTGTCCGTAAGCTCTGTATTCTTGTTGGTGAAATTCCTGTTTCTTGCATGGAGAGACCTGAAGGCCTGCCGATTGATCAGCTTTGCCGCGGCTACGGAGATTGATCAAAGAGCGCAATCGACAATAGCGGCCGCTCGCCGGCATGAATCCAAAAAAAGAGATAGAAGATGCTTTGCGGAAAGTTGACTCGACCGGTCCTGCGCTGGCAGCGCTTGTTCAGAAGAGAGATGCGCTAGAGAGCGAGGAAAAAGAAAGATCGCGGCAGGTCACGAAGCTAAATAACATCATAGATGCGTTCATCAAGCGATCCCGCTGTATCGATAAATATGTTGCTGTATATGAGCTGGTGCTACCCTGTATTCTGGTCATGTTTCTCGCCGGAGCGGTAATCTACAAAAGCGCGACGGATCGAAACTTTCGCGATTTTTCGGGAGCACACGCCGCCTGTACCTGCGGCCCGCCCGACCTTGAGTAGACGGCACCAAGCAAAACGACCGGGGTGATGCCCCGGCCGCGCTTGCGATCGTCGTCGTGGACGAGATCGATCACTCCCCGCCGGCGGCCTCGCGGTGCTGCTCGCCCTCGGCCTTCTGCTTGGCTTCCAGGTCCTCGCCGGTCTGCTGGTCGACCATCTTCATCGACAGCCGCACCTTGCCACGCTCGTCGAAGCCGAGGAGCTTCACCTTGACCTTGTCGCCCTCGTTGATGACGTCGGTCACCTTCTGGACGCGGCGCGGCGCCAGCTGGCTGATATGCACCAGGCCGTCCTTGGCGCCGAAGAAGTTCACGAAGGCGCCGAAATCCATGACCTTGACCACGGTGCCTTCGTAAATGTGGCCGACCTCCGGATCGGAGGCGATCGACTTGATCCAGTTGATCGCCGCCTTCATGGCGTCGCCATTGGCGGAGGCGACCTTCACGGTGCCGTCGTCCTGGATGTCGATCTTGGCGCCGGTCTTCTCCACGATCTCGCGGATCACCTTGCCGCCGGTGCCGATCACTTCGCGGATCTTGTCGACCGGGATCGAGAACACCTCGATGCGCGGCGCGTGCTCGCCGAGCTCGGCGCGCGCCTGCGTGAGCGCCTTGGCCATCTCGCCGAGGATATGGATGCGGCCGTCCTTGGCCTGGGTAAGCGCCACCCCCATGATCTCCTCGGTGATGCCGGCGATTTTGATGTCCATCTGCAGGGAAGTGACGCCGCGCTCGGTGCCGGCGACCTTGAAGTCCATGTCGCCGAGATGGTCCTCGTCGCCCAGGATGTCGGACAGCACCGCATAGCGCTTGTCCTCGAGGATCAGCCCCATGGCGATGCCGGCGGTCGGCCGCTTGAGCGGCACGCCCGCATCCATCAAGGCGAGCGAGGTGCCGCACACGGTCGCCATCGAGGACGAGCCGTTGGATTCCGTGATCTCCGACACCACGCGGATCGTGTAGGGGAACTCGTGGTGCAGCGGCAGCATCGGGCGGATGGCGCGCCAGGCGAGCTTGCCGTGCCCGATCTCGCGCCGGCCGGGCGAGCCGAGCCGGCCGGTCTCGCCGACCGAGAACGGCGGAAAGTTGTAATGCAGCAGGAACGTCTCCTTGTAGGTTCCGGGCAGCGCGTCGATGTATTGCTCGTCCTCGCCGGTGCCGAGGGTGGCCACCACCAGGGCCTGGGTCTCGCCGCGGGTGAACAGCGCCGAGCCGTGGGCGCGCGGCAGGATGCCGACCTCGGACACGATCGGCCGCACGGTTTTGACGTCGCGGCCGTCGATGCGCCGGCCGGTATCGAGGATGTTCCAGCGCACGATCTTGGCTTCGAGCTCCTTGAAGACCGCTCCGACGTGCTGCTTGGTGTAGGGTGGGTCCGCGAGCCCTTCCGGCAGGAAATGCCCCATGACCTTGGCCTTGGCGGCCTCGACCGCCTTGTGGCGCTCCATCTTGTGCGGGATGCCGTAGGCTGCGCGCAGGTCCTGCTCGACCAGCGCCAGCATGTCCTTCTCGAGCGCCGCGTTGTCCGCCAGCACGAGGTCGCGCGGCTCCTTGGCGGCCTTTTCGGCGAGCTGGATGATGGCCTGGATCACCGGCTGGAAATGCCGGTGGCCGAACATCACGGCGCCGAGCATCACCTCCTCGGACAATTCCCTGGCTTCCGACTCGACCATCAGCACGGCGTCCTGGGTGCCGGCGACCACCAGATCGAGGTGGCTCTCCGGCATCTCGTCGAGCTGCGGGTTGAGCACGTATTCGTTGTTGATGAAGCCGACGCGGGCGGCGCCGATCGGGCCCATGAAGGGCGCGCCCGAAAGCGTGAGCGCGGCGGAGGCCGCGACCATCCCCAATATGTCGGGATCGTTCTCGAGATCGTGCGACAGCACGGTGACGATCACCTGGGTGTCGCAGCGCCAGCCCTCGGCGAACAGCGGCCGCACCGGCCGGTCGATCAGGCGCGACACCAGCGTCTCGCGTTCGCTCGGGCGGCCTTCGCGCTTGAAATAGCCGCCGGGGATGCGCCCGGCCGCATAGGTCTTCTCGAAGTAATTGCAGGTCAGCGGCAGGAAATCGATGCCTGCCTTCGGCTCCTTGGCGGCTACGACGGTCGCCAGCACCTTGGATTCGCCGTAGCTCGCCACGACGGCGCCGTCGGCCTGGCGGGCGATCTTGCCGGTCTCGAGCACGAGCTTGCGCCCGCCCCAATCGAGCTCAACACGATGGATATCAAACATTGCGGTTGTCTTTCATGATGATCCCCGACCCCGACCTTTCCCGGCTTGCCGGGGAGGCGAGAGAGGGGGAGCGGAGGCGAAAGCCATCGGCAAGACGGCAAGACGCTGCAGCGCGCGCGTGGCGCCAATGGATGCAGCATCCGGCGATCCTGCCATGGCCTTCGGGCCCTCCTGTGAACGGACGGGCGATGCAATCGGCCCGTCACTCAAATCGGCAGCGGCCTCGCTGCCGGGCGATAGCGCCTGCCTTTGGGGCTTGCCTTCAAGCAAGCGCGGCAGGCGCGCGGCTCAAGCCACGCACAAAAGCTCAGCGGCGAATACCCAGCCGCTCGATCAATGATCTGTAACGTCCTTCATCGGTGCGAGCGAGGTAATCAAGGAGCTGGCGCCGTTGAGACACAAGCTTGAGCAATCCACGCCGGGAATGGTTGTCCTTGACGTGGGTCTTGAAGTGCTCCGTCAGGTTATTGATGCGTTCCGAAAGGACCGCTACCTGAACTTCCGGCGAACCCGTGTCGCCGGACTTGGTCGCATAAGTCTTGATGACGTCCGCCTTGCGGTCGGCTGTAATCGACATCGGGTCTCCTTATCTGTCAGTAAAACCACGAACGGCGGCCGGGCCGGGATGTCGTCCAGCGGGGTCGCCCACAAACGGCTCGCGCCGGCGAAGGGCCAGCGCGACCGCGCCGCAATATAGTCGAAAATTCCCCCGAGGCCAGCGGAATTTACGCCCCGCGCGGCACGTTGAAAATGCGGCGGGGGCGCAGCTCCCCGTTTTCGACCTCGGCCAGCGCCACCAGGGCGCCCTGGGCGGAGACCGCCACAAAGCCCTCCATCAGCGGCGCATCGCGGCCGCGCAACAGCACCGCTTGCCCGCGGGCGAGACGGCCCGCATCGGCGCGGCTCACCGCGAGCGAAGGCAGCGCCGCGAGGCCGGCCGCGACCGGCAGGAGCAGCGTCGCCGGAACCGCATCGGCGCCCTCGGGGCACGCCGCTTGCAAGGCGTTGAGACCGAGCGCGCAAGCTTCGGTAAACGAGCCGACGGCGGTGCGCCGCAACGCCGACACATGGCCGAGACAACCGAGCTCGCGGCCGAGATCGCGCGCCAAGGCGCGCACATAGGTGCCCTTGCCGCATTCGGCGGCCAGCACCGTGTGGTCGGCGTCCGGCATGGTCACGAATTCGAGGCGATGAATGTCGACCGGCCGCGGCGCGAGCTCCACCACCCGGCCCTCGCGGGCGAGGTCGTAGGCGCGCTCGCCCTCGATCTTGAGGGCGGAGAAGCGCGGCGGCACCTGCGCGATGGTCCCGGTGAAGCGCGGCAGTAGCGCGCTGATGGCTGCGGGCTCAGGCCGCGCCGGGCTCGACCCCACGACTGCGCCTTCGGCATCGTCGGTGTCGCGCTCCTCGCCCCAGCGCACGGTGAAATGGTAGGTCTTGCGGCCGTCCATCACGAACGGAACCGTCTTGGTCGCCTCGCCGAGCGCGATCGGCAGGCAGCCGGACGCCAGCGGATCGAGCGTGCCGGCATGGCCGGCGCGCTTGGCGGCAAACAACCGCCGCACGACGCCGACCGCATGGGTCGATGTCATGCCGACGGGCTTGTCGAGCACCAGCCAGCCGTTCACGTCGCGCTTGGGGCGTTTGACTGTCGGTTTCTGTGCGGGCGCCGCGATGGTCATTTGATCGAGCTTCGGCTCACAGGCAGGCGTAGTAATAGGAGGCATTGCGGTCCGCGATCCTCTGATCTTCGTCAAACGTAAGCTCGACGGAATAGTCTGCCCTACACGGGAGTTGCTGGGTGGTGCGACTGCAGTTGAGCTGATTTGGCGACGCCGCGCCGGAGCATGAAAATCCGTTTCTACCGAGCAATGCTCGCGCGGCCTCGCGCGCCATGCCGGTTGGAAAGAATCTCGCGGCCTTCTCGGTCGCGTCGCCGCCCCACGGCGCCGGGCGCGGGGCGCTGCCAAGCGCGTGGATCACCGCGCGGTCGTACCAGGGCGCCTCCTCATAGACCCACGCGCCCAGCACGTAAGTGATGACGAGTGCGATGATCACCAAGAACCCGCGCAGGGCCGCGCCCACCAGTCCTTCGATCATGAAGGCCCCGTAGCCCGCCCAACGCGCGACCGAGCTCAGCATCACGCGCCTCCCTTGTCCCCGTCGCCGGGGTGCTCGAGATCGCGCTGCACCGCCGGTGTTCGCAAAAGCTTCTCGATTCGTTCCGCCTCGTCGAATCGTTCGTCGACCTGGAAGCGGATGTCAGGTGCGAATTTCAGGTTAACGCGCTGCGCGATCTCGCCACGCAGATACCGTTTGTTGCGCTCGAACGCGGCCAGCACGTCGTCCTTGTCACGCCCGCCGAGCGGTATGACGTAGATCGTGGCGAGCCGCAGATCCGGCGTCATGCGGACTTCCGGTATGGTGATGAGGTGACCTTCCAGCACCGGGTCGTGCACCTCGCCGCGGACGAGCATTTCCGATACCGCATGGCGCACCAGCTCGCCGACGCGCAACTGGCGTTGCGACGCAGGTCGCGCGGTACCGCGATGCTGATGGCGTGCCATGCAAATAAATCAAAGGCGAACGAGCGCGGGCTCGTGGCTTCTGTTCACAAGGAACGCTGAATCGTCTCGACCCGGTAGCATTCGATGACGTCGCCGACCTTCATGTCCTGGTAGTTCTCGAAGGCCATGCCGCATTCCTGGCCGGCGAGCACTTCCTTGGCGTCGTCCTTGAAGCGCTTGAGCTGGGACAGCTTGCCTTCGTGCACCACCACGTTGTCGCGGATGAGGCGCACATTGGCGCCGCGCTCGACCGTGCCGTCGGTGACCCGGCAGCCCGCCACGTTGCCGACCTTGGAGACCTTGAAGACCTCCAGCACCGTCGCGTTGCCCAGCATGGTCTCGCGCAGGGTCGGCGCCAGCAGGCCGGACATGGCCTTTTTCACATCGTCCACCAGATCGTAGATGATGTTGTAGTAGCGGATCTCGATGCCGGCGCGCTCGGCCGCCTCGCGCGCTTCCTTGTGGGCGCGCACGTTGAAGCCGATGATCGCGGCGCCGGCCGCTTCCGCAAGCGTCACGTCGGATTCGGTGATGCCGCCGGCGCCGGAGAAGATCACGCGGGCGACGACTTCGTCGGTCGACATCTTGTCCAAGGCGCCGACGATGGCCTCGATCGAGCCCTGCACGTCGCCCTTGATGAGGAGCGGAAACTCCTTGCGCCCCGCGCTCTTGAGCTGGCTCATCATCTGCTCGAGCGAGCCACGCATGCCGGTCGCGCGCGCCGCCATCTTCTCGCGCTTCTGCCGCGCCCGGTAGTCGGTGACCTCGCGCGCGCGGGATTCGCTGTCGACCACCGCCAGCCGGTCGCCGGCGTCGGGCGTGCCGTTGAAGCCCAGCACCTCGACCGGCATGGACGGGCCGGCCGCCACGAGCGGCTTGCCGGTGTCGGAGATCAGCGCCCGCACGCGGCCCCATTCGGCGCCCGCCACCACGATGTCGCCGGGATTGAGCGTGCCGCGCTGCACCAGGACGGTGGCGACCGGACCGCGGCCGCGATCGAGCTTGGCCTCGATCACGGTGCCTTCGGCCGGACGATTCGGGTCGGCCTTGAGCTCGAGCAGCTCGGCCTGCAGCGCCAGCGTCTCCAGCAGCCGATCGAGATTGAGCTTCTTGGTGGCCGACACTTCGACGTCGAGCACCTCGCCGCCGAGCGATTCGACCTGCACCTCGTGCTGCAGCAATTCGGTGCGCACCCGATCCGCATTGGCGCCCGGCTTGTCGATCTTGTTGATGGCGACGATCATCGGCACCTTGGCGGCCTTGGCGTGCTGGATCGCCTCGACGGTCTGCGGCATCACGCCGTCATCGGCCGCCACCACCAGCACCACCACGTCCGTCACCTTGGCGCCGCGGGCCCGCATGGCGGTGAAAGCCGCATGGCCCGGCGTATCGATGAAGGTGATCTTGTGCCCCGACGGCGCGGTCACCTGATAGGCGCCGATATGCTGGGTGATGCCGCCGGCCTCGCCGGCCGCCACCTCGGTCGAGCGGATGGAATCGAGCAGCGAGGTCTTGCCGTGGTCGACATGGCCCATGATGGTGACGACCGGGGGCCGCGGCACCAAGGCGGCTTGATCGTCGCTCGCGTCGAACAGGCCTTCCTCCACGTCGGATTCGGCCACCCGCTTGACGGTGTGGCCCATTTCCTCGGCCAGGAGCTGTGCCGTGTCGGCATCGATCACGTCGGTGATCTTCACCATCTGGCCCTGCCGCATGAGCAGGCGGATGACGTCGACGGCGCGCTCCGCCATGCGGTTGGCGAGCTCCTGGATGGTGATGGTCTCCGGGATGGTCACCTCGCGGATGAGCTTTTCCTTGGGCTCGGCGTCGCGATGGCCGGCCATGCGCTGGACGCGGCGACGGAACGAAGCGACCGAGCGCTCGCGCACCTCGTCGGCGCTGAGCGCGGTCACGAGCGTGAGGCGGCCGCGGCGCTTCTCGCCGCCGCTGCGCGGGACCTTCGGGGCCGCGGCCGGGCGCGCGACGCCGCCGCGACGGGTGCGCGGCGCCTCTTCCTCATCGGCCTCCAGCACCGGGCGGGCGGCCGGGCGGGCGGCCGTGGTATCCTCACCGAAGCGCTTCTTGGCTTCCGTTTCGGCCTTGCGCTTGGTCTCCTCGTCGTGACGCCGGCGATCCTCCTCGCCGCGCTTGCGTGCCTCGGCGGCCTCGCGCTCGGTGCGCTCGGAGGCCTCGCGGGCCTGGCGGATCTGGGCCTCCTCCTCGGCGATCTTGCGTTCCTCGGCCTCGCGCAAGCGGGCATCGGCGAGCGCGTGCACGCGCGCCTTCTGCTCGTCTTCGGTCAGGGTGCGCAGCACCACGCCGGAGGGCTTGGGGGCCGGCGCCGCAGGCGCCTGGGCCGGCACCGTCGAGGGCGCCGCCGCGGGCGGGACCACCGCGGGTCGGGCGGTGGCGGTCCGCTTGGCGGTCGCGCCGTCCGGCGCGGAAGCCGGGGCTTCGGCCTTGCCGGTGGGGCCGCCGACGCGGCGCTTCACCTTTTCCACGAC
>DATDGG010000436.1:0-1899 GCA_036522235.1 Xanthobacteraceae bacterium | reverse complement strand
CGCTCGTTTTCATCGACGGCACAACGGACATTTTCACCTCATTGGATTCCAAAACTACCAGCGCTTGATGTTGTCGAGACCGCCGAGGCGGCCGATCAGCGCATTGGCGCCGATCGAGATCACGAACAGCACGATCAAGAGCGAATACATCTGCGGCATGTTGAACAGGCTATAGGCCTGGATCACCAGAAAACCGATGCCGCGGTTCGAGAGCTTGGTTTCCGCAAGCAGCGTGCCGATCAGGGCGACGCCGAGCCCGATGCGCAACCCGTTGATCACCGGATGGCGCATGGCCGGCAGGTAGATCTTGGTCACCATCTGCCACGGATTGGCGCGGAAGCTCGCGCCGACGCGGATCAAGACCGGGTCGATCTCGCGCATCCCGGCCGCCACGTTGAGCGCGATCGGAAAGAAGCAGGAGATCGCCCCCATCGCCACTTTCGAGCCGGCGCCGACCCCGAACCACATGATCATGACCGGAAAGAAGATGATCTTGGGCGTGGGGCCGAGATAATAGAGATAGGCCTCGTAGGCCCGCGCCAGGAGCTTGCTGGCGCCGAGCGCCAGCCCGACCGCGAGGCCGCTCAAGCCGCCGATCAAGAGCGCGAGACCGATCTCGTAGAAGGTGGTGGCGAGGTGGACGTAGAAGGCCGGATCGCTCAACGTCTTGATGAGCGCGCCCGCGATGGCGACGAGCGAGGGCACCACGTCGCGATAGAGCAGGCCCGAGGCGGCGACGAGCTCCCATGTCCCCAGCACCGCGACGATGATGAGAACACGCAGCACCGTAACCGGCCGCAGCAGCGCGCGGCGCGGCCGGTCGGCGGTCAGTCGACCGGCCTCAGCCATCGCTCCAACCTTTCCATCAGGACGAAAACGCAGATGCTGACCAGCACCACGAAACAGATCGCCGCATAGGTGCCGGCGAGATCGTAGCGCTCGGACAGCTCGTTGATAAGCTGCCCCAGCCCGCCGAAATTGATCAGGAACTCGACCCCGACGATATTGATCAGGGCGAAGATCAGGCCGAGCCGCAAGCCGACAAAGATGGTCGGCAGCGCGGACGGAAACAGGATTTTCCAGAACTGCTGCGCTCCCGTGAGATTGAAGCTGCGGCCGACATTGACCAGGACGCGCCTGGTGCCTGAGAGGCCCTCGAGCGTCTTGAGCACGGTCGGGGCGACGCCGGCGGTGAAGCCCATCATCACGATGGTGGTGGCGCTGCGGCCGAAGATGACGAGATAGAGCGGATAGATCAGCACCAGCGGCGCCGCCGCGACGGCGGCCACCCAGGTCTCGGTCGCCTGCCGCAGCAGACTAAAGCGATGCAGCAGAACACCGCCGGCGATCCCGAAAACCGCGACCAGGATGCTCGCGGAGAACGCCTCCGAAATCGTCAGCAAAAAGCGCGACAGCACGTCCTCCTCGCTCACGATGCGCGGGAAGGCCAGGAAGATTTCCGAGGGCATCGGCACGATGAAGCGACTGATCAGGCCGGCGCGGATGAGCGCTTCCACGAGCGCGACCACGACCGCGAGCGATCCCAATCCCAGCCCGGCCGGCAGCAGCCTCTCCCTGGCAAAGTCCGCACGTCCGCTCATGAATGGCTGTTCCGCTCGAGCTTGTGCTTCTCATCGTCGCGCAGGCCGCGGCTCGCCTCCTCGCGCAGGTCGCCCCAGATCTGCGCCACATAGCGCCCGAAGGCTTCGCTGGAGACGATCTCCGACGTGCGCGGGCGCGGCAGGTCGATCTCCACCATGCGCTTCAGCTTACCCGGCCGATAGGTCATGACCAGGACGCGATCGGACAGCTGCACGGCTTCGGTGATGTTGTGGGTGATCAGGAGGGTCGTCTGCTTGAGCTCCTGCTGGATCTGCAAAACCTTGTCGCCGAGCAACA
>DATDGG010000435.1:0-12687 GCA_036522235.1 Xanthobacteraceae bacterium | reverse complement strand
GTAGCTGCGATCGACCGTGCTGTCGATCGCGCCGGCGAGGGGATCGTTGAAGCTCGGCCAGCCGGTGCCACTTTCGAATTTCTTGCCCGATACGAACAGCGGCTGGCCGCAGCCCGCGCAGGAAAACATGCCGGCGCGCTTCTCGAAGTTCAGCGCGCAGCTGCCGGGCGCCTCGGTGCCATGCGTCCGCATGATCCGGTATTGCTCCGGTGTCAGCAGGCGGCGCCACTCTTCGTCAGTGTGGGTGACCTCGTAGTGCTTGTTGTCCATGGTCGCAGTCTCCTTCGGAAGCCTTCGCTCTACACCTGCAGTTCCACGATTTCCGGACGCATGCCGGCGTCCGACACGGCGACCCTGGCCACCGCGATCGGCAGGCTGAACCGGCGCGGACCGGCGCTGCCGGGATTGAGAAACAGGACGCCCGCGCGCGTCTCGATCAGCGGCTGATGCGAATGCCCGAACACCACCGCCGCAAAGCCCGCAGTCGCCGGATCGAGATCAAGCTGAGAAATCTCATGCAGCACGAAGAACCACCGCGCGCCGACCTCAACCAGCTCCGTCACCGGAAGGTCCGCCGCCCACGCCGCGGTGTCGACATTGCCGCGCACCGCAAAGGTCGGCGCAACGCCGGCAAGCGCCTCGATCACATCGGGATTGCCGACATCGCCGGCGTGGATGATGATATCCGAGCCGCGCAGCGCCGCCACGGCCTGCGGCCGCAGCAGCCCGTGGGTATCCGAGATGACGCCGACAGTGATCTCGCGTTCGGACATAAGCCTTCGTTAAATGTGTCAGTTCCTGATGGTCTGCAAGAACCACTCGGTCGGAATTTCCCGGCCGAGGCCGGCTTTCCTGGCGAGCTCATAGACCTTGCCGGCGACGGCATAGAATTGCGCGCCTTGCAGATTGCCGCGCTCCGAATAAGTGATCTCGTCGGCCGACGTGCGGCCCGTGGCCCTGCCCTCGGCGAGGTCGGCGAGCGACACCCGCCGGCCCGTCGTCGCGGCCCCGCGGGCACGGCCGGCAAGGCGGCCGTCGCCGTGCTTGCGCTGGTCCGGCCGTGCCTCCCAGCCGAGGTACTCATCGTCGACGCCGAGCTCCGGCCGGCCGACCGGCGCCGGCGCGTCGCCGAACCGCAGATAGACATCGACGCGCCTGAGGCTCTCGGCATCCGGCTTGCCGCTGCCACCGATATTGACGATATGGGCGCCCTTCTCCAGCAAAGCGCCGTCGAGCACCGGCACGGCCGAATCAGTGAGCGCGGCGACGATCTGCGCGCCCTTGTAGACATCCTCGGGCCGGTCGCAGACCTTGACCTCGATATTGTATTTCGCGGCCATCTCGCGGCCGAAAGCCTCGCGGTTTTCCTTGGTCGGGCTGTACACTTGCAGCTTCTTGATGGTGCGAACGCGGGTGAAGTCCTGCATATGAGTGCGCGCCATGCCGCCGGAACCGAGCATGCCGACCACCTCGGCATCCTGTCGCGCCAGATATTTCACCCCGATGCCGCCGTCCCCGGCGACGCGCATGTGCTGCAGATGGCCGTCATTGACGAAGGCCAGGAACTCGCCGTTCTCGATCGAGGTGAGCAGGATCAACCCGCAATAGAGGCCGGGCCTTGTGCAATATTTTTCCTGCGTGGTCACACCATTGTACTGCGTCTCATAGATGATGTCGGACTTCATCCGGATCGCGAAATAACCCGCGGTCGACCCGCCCTCCATGGTGCCCCACTGGTAGTTCTTGGCTGGATCGCTGGTCGGAATCCGGATGTCGATGCGTGGCCGGCAGACCGCGATCCGGGCGGCCAGCGCCAGATAGGATTCCTCGAGCGCCGCCAAGGTGGTCTCCATGGTCAGCACCTTGGCGACGTCGTCATTATTGATGATCAGCGTCATTGTTCTCGTCCTTCGGATTGCGGCGAAATCTCCAAGCGGCTTTATACCAGACCGAACCCGCAGGGTGGGCAAAGGCACGCAGCCCCGTGCCCACCGGGACGTCCGACGGGTGGGCAACGGCGAAGAGGCCGTTGCCCACCCTACAAGCGACATGCCACTATCTGGCTGGGAGAACGCCGGATGTCCCCATTCCTCGAGAGGCACCTGATTGCCGCACTGTTAGTCGCGCCACTCGCGCTGTCCGCCAGCGCGGCGTGCGCGCTCGACCAGGTCCGGCTCGGCAAGGCGGTTCCCAATTCCTTCGCATTCGGGGCGGCCGAGGTCGACATTCAGGCCAAAATCTTCGAGCAGGAAGGCATCGACCTGCAAGTCTTGAGCTTCGCCGGCGATGCGCGCATCCAGCAGGCGCTTACCGCCGACGGCATCGATGTCGCGGTCGGCTCGGGACCGGGTCTCGGCTTCCGCGCCAAGGGCGTGCCGGCGATCGGGGTCGCCGCCATGTACGGGCCCCCGAGCAATCTCTGTCTTTCGGTGCTCGCCAACTCGCCGATCAAGACCGTCGCCGATCTCAAGGGCAAGCACATCGGGGTCACCACCGCCGGCTCGCTCACCGACTGGCTGACCCGCGAATTGTCGCGCCAGCAAGGCTGGGGCAGCAACGGCATCAAGATCGAGGCGCTCGGCTCGGCGCAGGGGCGGCTCGCCGCCATGTCGCGCGGCGAGCTCGATGGCGTTGTGATCGAATCGGCCAACGGCTTCGAGCTCGAGGAGCAAGGCAAGGGCCGCAACGTGCTGCTGTTCGGCGACATCGCCAAGCACTTCTACACCCACGTCATCTTCGCGACCGATACCATGATCGCGAAGCGACCGGAGTTGCTCGCGCGCTTCCTGCGCGGCTGGTTCAAGACCGTCGCCTTCATGCGCGCCAACAAGGATTTCACCGTGAAGTCCGAGTCGAAGACCATCGACGTGCGCGAGAGCGTGGTGTCCAAAATCTACGACACCCAGATCGGCAGCTTCTCGGCCGACGGCGCCTGGGACCCCGTCGCCATCGATGTCATCCGCAATTCGCTCAAGGACCTCGGCATTCTCGACACGGTGCCGGAAGCGAAGTCGATCTATAATGACAAGTTCGTTCCGGTGAAGCTCTGACCATGCAACGGCCGTTCCTTCGCGCCGCCATCGCGCTCACCGCCGCGCTGCAAGCGATCGCGAGCGCATCCGCGCAGAGCTGGCCGACCCGGCCGGTCAGCCTAGTGGTGCCGTTCGCCGCCGGCGGATCGGTCGATGTCATGGGACGCATCCTGGCGGCGCGCCTGTCCGAGATCTTGGGCCAGCAAGTGATCGTCGAGAATGTACCCGGCGCCGGCGGCATGCTGGGAAGCGCGCGCGTCGCCAAGGCGTCGCCCGACGGCTATGAATTCGTACTCGGCATCGCCGGGACCCATGCCCAGAACCAGACGCTGTACAAGCATCCGCTCTACGATGCGGCGACCGATTTCGTGCCGGTCGGCTTGATCGCCGAGCAACCAACCGTGCTAGTCACCCGCAAGGACTTGCCGCCCAACAATTTGCCGGAGTTCATCACCTACGCGAAGCAGAACCAGGCCAGGATGCAATACGGCTCGGCCGGCGCCGGCGCCGCCAATCACCTCGCCTGCGTGCTGCTCGATGCCGCCATCGGGGTCAATGTCACTCACGTGCCGTTTCGCGGCGGCGGGCCGGCGATGCAGGAATTGCTCGGCGGCCGCATCGACTACATGTGCAACATCGTGACGACCGCGCTGCCGCAGATCGAAGCCAAGACGGTGAAGCCGATCGCGCTCTTGTCGACCGCGCGTTCGCCTACCTTGCCGGAGGTCGCGAGCGCCAAGGAGCAAGGGCTGCCCGATTTCGACGCCTCCACCTGGTACGCGGTTTTCCTGCCCAAGGGCACGCCGGCGCCGATCGTGCAGAAGCTGCACGACGCCCTCGAAGCGACCGTAAATACGCCCGCCGTGCAGGCGCGCCTCAAGGACATCGGGGCCGACCTGGTCGCGCCGCAGCGCCGCTCGCCGGACTATCTGGCGAAATTCGTGGTCAGCGAAATCGCCCGATGGGCCGCGCCCATCCGGGCGAGCGGCGTGAGCATGGACTGAAGCGCATGTCCCGGAAAAGTGGATACCGGTTTTCCGAAAAGGACATGCGCCAACGCAAAAAAAGCGGAGCGTATCCCGATCCAATCGATCGGGATACGCTCTAAGCGCCGCGCATGCCGAGCCCGCTTGCGACTGAGCGCAGGACGCGCCTCATCGACGCCATGGCGGAGGCCGGGCTCGATCTCCTGTTGGTCTACGGCAATGCCTGGCAGAACGACTATCTGCGCTATGCCGCCGACTTCGGCATTCTCGAAGGCCAGGCGCTCGCGCTGGTGCGCGCGGACGGGCATCTGACGCTCTATCTCGACAGTCCGTTCGAGGTCGACCGCGCCGAGATCGATTGCGCCGATCTGGAAGTGATCTACGCGGCGGACCTTGCAGGCGAAGTCGATCGCGCGCTCGACCGTTTCCGCAATCAGCGCGTCGGGGCTGCCCCGCATCGGCTCATTCCGCGCCGAATCGCGGCGCGCCGCGAAGACCTCAAGCTCAGCGATGAGACCGCGCTGATCGACCGCCTGCTGATGGCGAAGCTTGCGTCCGAAGTAGAAGCGATCCGCCGCGCTGCGCGGCTCGCCGATGAGGGTTACGCGGTGTTCCGCGACGCCGCCCGTCCGGGCCGCGCCGACTACGAGCTGATCGCGGAGATCGAGGCGTTCTACCGGACGCGCGGTGTCGACGACAATTTCCAGATCATCGGGGTCGGCGGGCCGGAGGTGCGCGGCATGGCGCCGCCGAGCGGCAAGCGGCTCAAGCGCGGCGACCTGGTGACCACGGAGCTGACGCCCTGCGTGGACGGCTATTACGCGCAGATTTGCCGCACCCTGGTGGTGGGCGCGCCGACGAGCGAGCAACTGTCGGCCTTCGCGCTCTATCGCGCCGCCATGGAGGCCGGCATCGCGGCAGTCAGCGCCGGCATCACCGCCGCCGACATCGCCCGCGCGGAGAACGAGGTGTTCCGCGCGCACGGGCTCGGCGACTATGTGACCGACGCCTATACGCGGGTGCGCGGCCATGGCGTCGGCCTGTTCGCGGACAGCAAGCCGCATATCCTGGAAGACGTCAGCACCCGGATCGACGCCGGGATGACATTGATCGTGCACCCCAACACCTACCATCCGGTCGTCGGCTATATGGTCCTGGGCGATGTGGTGGTCGCGACCGCGCAAAGTTGCGAGGTGCTGACCGCAACGCCGCGCGAATTGTTCAGCGTGAGCGCCTGACGGGGATCTGCGATGCGCCGCGGCTTGATGGCACGGGATGAGAACGAGCTGCCGCAAAGCGTGCTCGCGGCGCGCATCGAAGGCCTGCGCGCCGCCATGGCGCGCGGCGGCCTCGACGGCTTTGTCTGCTACACCAATCTGGTGCAGCCGAGCGCGGTGACCTACCTGACCGGCTTCACGCCCTATTGGTCCGACGGGCTTCTACTGGTGCCAAGATCGGGCGCGCCGGTATTCGCGACCGCGCTCTCCAAGCGGGTCGCCAACTGGATCGCGTCGACCAATCCGGTGAGCGAGATCGTCAATACGCCGAAGCCCGGCGCCGCCCTGGGGGTGCGGCTCACTGCCGAGGGCGCGCGGCGCGTCGGCGTGCTGGAGCTCGAGCGCCTTCCGGGCGGGCTCTATGACGAGATCACCGGCGCGGCGCCTGCCCTCGAGTTGATGGACGGCAGCGCCGCCTTTGCAACGCTGCGGCGTCGCATCGATGGCGCGGAACGCGGATTGATTGAACGCGCCGATGCGCTGGCGCTTTCGGCACTCGCGCAGATCGATCCCGCGCGCGTGAGCGACGCCGGCGCGGCAGCCGGCCTGGTCGAGAAAGAGGCGCGCCTCAAGGGCGCCGAGGAGGCCTACATCGCGGTCGCACCGGACCTCGCGGCGGATCGGCGCATGATCCGCGTTTCCGATCCGCTGCCGCTGGCCGACCGGTTCGCGCTACGCGCCTCGGTCGCCTACAAGGGAAGCTGGGTGCGGCGCACCCGCACCTTCGCCAAGACCGGGACGGAAGCCGTCGCCCGCGCCGATGCATGGTTTGAGAACCTGGCGGCTTCGTTCGTGCCCGGCCAACCGATCGGCGCGCAACTGACGACGCGTCTCAGCGCGCTTCCCGGCGCGAAGCTCATCGGCTGGTTGGCGGAAAGTCCCGTCGGCAGCTATCCGCTCGAGGCCATCGCCTCCGCGCGCGCGCCGGAGCGGGACGGCCTTCCCGATGGCGGCTTCGCGGTGCTGACCGTCGAGCTTATGCTCGATGGAACGCCGTGGCTCGGTGCGGCGCCGGTGTTTGCTTGACATCATGCCCGTTGAGCAAGGCGCAGCCGCGCGGCGTCACGCACACCCGGCGCGCGCGCATCGGTCCCGCGCCTTCGAGTCGGACGAGGCCGTCGCTTACCGCATCTTCCCAAACGGGCATTTTGGGACAGGTGGTGGTCCAGGCCTCCATGACCTCGCCATAGGTGCGCGGCCGGTCGGAAAGCCAAGTCATCAGTTGCAACGTCAGGGCGTCCATGCGGGAAATATGCTCCAGGTCGGCCGCGGTTTCCAGGGCCGGCGGCGCGTCCCAGCCATGCCGGGCCGGCTTTAAGCAAGCCTTTAGACATTACGCCCAACAATGATTCGGCATTTGCGCTGATTCGCGCGCGATTCCAGTCATTTATGGTTTCCGCCAACAGGGCTGTGGCATGCTTTACCCGATCATGCTGTTGGGCATCGGTTTCCTGTCGGCCTGTGTGCTCATGGCCATGCTGGCGCCGCTCATCCACGAGCGCGCGGTTCGGCTCACGGTGCGGCGCCTCAGCCGCGCGCGGCCGAGATCCGTGATCGACCGGCGCGCCCATGAGGATCAGTTGCGTGCCCAGTTCGCGGTCTCGATCCTGCGGCTCGAAACCGCCATAGGGGAAATGCAGGCGAAGACGGCGAGCCAGCTCTGCGAAGTCGCCAGAAAATCGGCCGAGATCCAGCGCCTCAAGGCCGAGCTGCGCAAGACCCATGTGGTCATCCTGCGCTTTCAGGCCCGCGAGCTGATGCGGCGCTCGATGACGCGAACGATCATCAAGCTCGTGGTCTACCTGTTTGTCCGATTTCAGCGGCAGAGCGGCCGCGCGGTGCCTACACGCAGCATCCTGGGTCGCGAGGGTCGCCAGCCCGCGTTCGGGACTGTTTCCGCCTAGCGCGAGCCTTAAAGCGCCCAAGCCGGGTGCTCCGAACTATTAGTTCGGAACATCCAGCTGAGCTTCTCGCGACACAATGTCAGGAGCTCGGGTGAGGAGAGATCAGCCCCACATGTGCTCGAAGTGATGATCCTGGGCGATAGCTGGGGCGGCGCCGACGTTGCCGCCAACGCTCCCTAGGTCAGCCGCCGCGCCGCCGGCACGCACGTCCGTTCCCAATGCCGCAACCGCGGCATCGACCGCGCTCGAATTCCCGGCCTGCAGAGCGTGAATGAGGGCTGCGACGTCGCTGGCGACGGCGTTCGACATTGTATCTTGGTGCGAACCGGCGCTCCCACCGCCCGCTCCGTTGTCTGCAGCCCCGGGCGCAGGAGATGTCCCTCCGGCTCCAGCGCCTGCTGCGGCGCCGGCACCTGCGCCATCTCCGGCGCCCGCTCCCGCCCCATTTCCAGCGCCTGCTCCGGCGCCCGCTCCTGCTCCATTTCCGGCGGCTGCTCCGGCGCCTGCTCCATCCCCGGCACCTGCGCCTGCACCTGCTCCCGCCCCAGCGCCTGCTCCATCACCGGCGCCCGCTCCAGCGCCTGCCCCGGCACCTGCGCCCGCTCCGGCACCTGCGCCCGCACCGGCTCCCGCACCCGCTCCGGCGCCTGCACCTGCACCTGCACCTGCACCCGCTCCGGCGCCTGCTCCGGCTGGATTTGGTGTGACGGCCGTCGCCTGGGCGGCCGCCACCACGGCCGCATAGTTTCCGCCATCCGCCATGAGGTTGTTGCCCGACACATCCGCCGAGTTCGCGGCGAGCTGCTGCGCGGCCGCGTTGACTTCGCCGGCATTGTGGTTCTGCAGACCCTCGATCAGCGCGTTCGCCGCCGTGCCGGCGGTGCCGTCTGTCCGCAATTCGTTCCAGAAGCGCGCCGAAAACAGGCCGCCTTGCGACTGGTCGAAGGCATTCGAGCTGTTCTCGAAGGCCTGTATTTGCTGGACCAGCCCGGCAATGTCGCCCGCGAAGCCGTTGTTCTCGATCGTGATCGCGGCCTGCCCAAGATGGTTGCTGTCCTGGATCCATTGCGTAAGGAAGGTGGTCTGGTCGGTATTGTCGTGGAACGGCGCCGGTGCACTGTTCACCGGTGGAAGCACCGTCGGGTTGAACAACGCCTGAACGCCCGCGTCGCCCTGCGCGATGTCGATGATGTCCCGATGGATGTCATTGATTGCACGCCCGACGAATTGTCCGAGATCCGTCCCCAACACCAGCGTACCGGTCGGAGAATTCGCGTTCTCAATGGAGGCAATCTCTTCATTGAGCTGATTGATAATGACGTGCGTGTGCAGATCTGTGAGGTTGTTGATCGTCGGGTCTGCCGCGGTCAGCATCTGCTGGACCCCGATGAGGTCAGAGACGATCAAGTTGACCTGATCCGGGCCGACGCCGCCGATCTCACGGGTGGTCGCATCGTTGAACAGGTCGGTGGCCGTTAGACCGCCGCCAGCGGCGGCGGCTGCACCTGCTGCTCCTGCGCCGGCTGCTGCGGCTCCGGCTCCTGCTGCAGCCGCTCCTGCCGCTGCTCCCGCTGCAGCAGCCGCCGCTGCGATCGGCGTCACGGCCGTCGCCTGGGCGGCCGCCACCACGGCCGCGTAGTTTCCGCCATCCGCCATGAGGTTGTTGCCTGACACATCCGCCGAGTTCGCCGCGAGCTGCTGCGCGGCCGCGTTGACTTCGCCGGCATTGTGGTTCTGCAGACCCTCGATCAGCGCGTTCGCCGCCGTGCCGGCGGTGCCGTCTGCCCGCAATTCGTTCCAGAAGCGCGCTGAGAACAGGCCGCCTTGCGATTGGTCGAAGGCGTTCGAGCTGTTCTCGAAGGTTTGAATTTGCTGGACCAGCCCGGCAATGTCGCCCGCGAAGCCGTTGTTCTCGATCGTGATCGCCGCCTGCCCAAGATGGTTGCTGTCCTGGATCCATTGCGTAAGAAAGGCGGTCTGGTCGGTATTGTCATGGAACGGCGCCGGTGCACTGTTCACAGGCGGAAGCGGCGTCGGATTGAACAACGCCTGAACGCCCGCATCAGCCTGCGCGATGTCGATAATGTCGCGATGGATGTCGTTGATCGCGCGCCCAACGAATTGTCCGAGGTCGGTTCCCAATACCAGCGTGCCGGCCGCAGAATTCGCGTTCTCAATGGAGGCAATCTCTTCATTGAGCTGATTGATAATGACGTGCGTGTGCAGATCTGTGAGGTTGTTGATCGTCGGGTCTGCCGCGGTCAACATCTGCTGGACCCCGATGAGGTCAGAGACGATCAAGTTGACCTGATCCGGGCCGACGCCGCCGATCTCACGGGTGGTCGCATCGTTGAACAAGTCCGTTGCTGTCAGAGCCATGGAAAAGCCTCCCCTTTGTTCACCCGCCGACTTCTCAAATCTCGAATTGAGCGCACCGTCGGCGCATACCCGACACGCCCTGCACGCTAACCCCGCGCACAGGAGCTCGCGTCTTGTCATGCCTCACAGGCAGCAAGGAGACAGCGCTATTGAGAGGGGAGTATGACGACATAGCGGCGGTCGAGAGACCTTGGTTGGATATTGTTTGGACCACTCGGCCGCAACGGTACTTGAGCGCGCTTGGCGCAGCGTTCGTTTTGCTCAGAGAGGTAGATTTGAGGAGGTAGATTTGGAGCGCGCGCGATCAGGGTTTTGTCCTACAGCAAATGACGTGCTCGCGAGGTGTTGCCGATTATCACGTACAGCGAAATTGAGTCGGCAACCATGTAGTGCTGACCTTGCGCGCGATAAGGTCCGCTTTGCCTTCCTGCGCGCGCAGACCGCGCAACCGCCTCACCGGCTGCCCGGCGACGGCAACACGCAATTGCTGCCGTCGGGACGGGTATTGTACCGGCACAGCGCAGCGGCAGCCGGGGTTACCAGCTTTCTCTTGTCGTCGGCCGCATTTGCGCTGCTGCTGTCCGCGTGGAAACTGTAGCGCAATCCGACCGTTGCCAGGAGCTCGACGTCATTGGTCTTGATGCCCGACTGCATGGAACGGACCCACTGCGCGCCCACCTCGAGCTCTAAATTCAGATCGCTGCTCCAGTAATAGTCGACCAGGAACGAGGGAAGCACGGTGTACTGCTTGAGATCGGTCCCACTGCCGACCGCATAGCCGAGCCGCAGCCGCGGACCTAGGAGCCAATCATTGGTCAGCGGGTACCTTGTGTTGAAGTCCAGCACGTATTCTTTCAACATCGGCTGCTGAGCATAGCGCAGGGAGCCGATAAACATATCGCCAGCCTTGATGATGTCGCTGCCGATGAGCTGTAGGGAATAATAGTACTCGTTTCCGGCAGGAAGCGTCGCCAGAAGAGAGGAGTTCGCCGCGGTCTGCGGGATAGGTTGAGTCAGGTTCACGATCGTGGCATCCGCGGCAATCTGCAGCCTGTCCGACAGCGGATGCGAAAAGCCGATCATGGCCGATTTGTATATCGGGGTTTGATCGATGACGGACTGTTGCAGCTGCTGGGTGGTTTCGGTTTGCGCCCTGAGCATGTCGTAGAGGGTGGCGAAAGGCTGGTTGAGCAAGACATTCCAGGTCGACAGATAGGGTGTCCGGCGATAGTCCGCGCCCCCATAGATGGTCGATTTGTCGAGCAGGGTCCAGGAGCCCGAGAAGACCGCCGCATTGAGCCGTTGCAGGCGGATGTCGTAATCGACGTTGCCGAATGCAAACTTGTTCAGGTCGACGTACCGCAAATCGGAGCCGATCGCCTCCCGATCGACCAGCCACCGGTCACGTTGCTCGATGGCGTAGAGGGTCGCCTCCAGTCCTCCGAAATACGGCCCCAGGCCAATGCCCGCGCCGTAGAAATATCTCTCGTTCTTGAACGGAAGATCATAGCGACTGCTCGCCGGCGCCCCGCCGACGAGATCGACCTTCAACATTGGAAGAGGTTGCCAGCTCAGCAGCGCGCCATCAAAGCGACCAAGTATTCCGTCGGCATTGAGGGTCTGGCGACCTGCCACGGTGCTCAAGTTCCAATCCTTCACCAGAGTTTCGACGGAAAGCGCCGCAAGACCCGTTTCGTCCCGCTGGGTAGAATCCTGAAACCTGTGCTCTTCACCACCGGAAAACCGGATTCTTCCCTTGGTCTCATCATTGTTCCACGTCCCCATCAGATCGAGAGTGGTGAGCATCTCGTTTTGATGAACGGCGTGATCGTCCGGATTCGCGTTGGGATCGGGCGCGACCGAGGGGTCCCGCACGGTGCGGAAACTGTCGTCACGAATGTAGAAGGTCGATGCGCTCCCCACGAGCGTCCAGGTCGTCTCACGGGACTGCGAAAATCTGCCAATCGGCAGCATTCCCCCCGGCTGCCCTTTTGGCGCTTTGAGCAGCACACTCGGTTCTCCGCTCGCGGTGACGATGCCGGCGAGGCGCTGTCTTATCCGCTCGCTCTGCTCCCCGCTCGGATAACGCCGGAGATAATCTTCGTATTCGGCGCGCGCTTGGTTGAGCTGGCCTGCCTTCTGATGCGCAAGGCCCAGAAGCTCCTGGGCTTCGGCGCTGTACTGGTTCTCCGGATACTTGAGAACCTTTGCGAACAGCTGGATGGCACTGCCAAGATTGTTGTGCTTCAGCGCCGTCCGCCCTTCGTCCATCCAGGCGGCGATTGCCCTTAGGTCCGAGCCGGAAGGCGTGCCGGCGGATTCATTTTTCGCACGAATCGTTGCGCCGGGCTCCGAACCGCGCGTGTTGCTCGCTGCAGGCGTTCCGTAGGTCGCTTCAGGGAATATCGGCTGACACGCCGCCGAAGAGGACTTTCCCCTGGCAATTGCAACAACAATGCTCTGGGTGTCGGAGCCGGGGGCGACCTGATAGGCCAGCTCACGATCGAAGTGAACCCGAAGCACGGGTCCGGTCAGGTTCTGAGTCTCGACGTCGATCGCCTTGATGCCGGCAAGCGCGGCGCCGTCGGGCACGGTGGCGGCCTCACGCCGCGATGTCAGTAGCGCAAGCGCCGCCGCCTGGCTGCGATCGATCGGATTGACCGTGATCCGCACCTCATCACCCCGATCGAGCGGAAAATGGCTTGCATAGCGAATGCGGACATTGAAATTGACCTTGAGAATTGCGCAGCTCTGCTGGACGGAGAATTGCGCGCCGGCCAAGGTTCGATCGACGACCGGCTGAGCCGAAGCCGGGTGCAATGCGAACAGCATCGATCCCGCCAGAACGAGCGCCAGAAACCGGTGATGACCGCCTCCAGCCATCACCAGCCACCTCCAGCAGATCGGTGGACGCCGGACTGGCGCGTCAGCACTGTTCTTTGGGTGTTGTCGGCGAAAACGTGGCAGGCGCCGGTGCAGTCGCGCAGTTCCGTGATCGGGTAGTAGACCTTCACGGGCCGCTCGAACTTCGGATGTAACATCGGGCGATACTTGTCGGCGTGGCAACCGCCGCAGCCCGGCCGAAACGCGGCGAATTTCCAGGGAACGA
>DATDGG010000434.1:0-35952 GCA_036522235.1 Xanthobacteraceae bacterium | reverse complement strand
CGCGGCGCTGCGCCAGTCCATCTTCTTTCTCGCCGACCTCGGGGTCGCCGATCTGAGCGCGGCCGACATGAGCTATGCGGTGCTGCGATCGGCCAATCTCACCAACGCCAATCAGTCCGGAACCATCCTGACCGGGGCGATGATGCCGGACAACACGATTCATCAGTGACATAAATTACAAGATATCAATAACTTAGAGCATGATCCCGAAAAGTGGACACCGGTTTTCGGAAAAGGCCTGCCCCCGCGAAAGCGACGCGAAAGCGGGGGTCATGCTCCACCAATAATGTAGAGCGGGATGACGATTCGAAGAAAAGTCATCCCACTCCAGGCGGGGGAACTATGAGGGCGATGCCCGCTACTTCCCCGCCGGCAGCCGAAAGACCTCGACCCGCGCGGAGCTTTCGAACTCGTTCTCGGTGATGCGGTTGTCGTTGGGATCGACCAGATATTGCCCGGGCTTGTAATAGCGGCGGGCTTCGATCCGGGTCACCTGTCCGCCGGCCCTGGTCTCGCACGACTGCTTGACGAACAGGTCGTCGAGCGGCCGCTCGCCCGCCGCCGGCGGCAGGTCGGTGCAGTCCAGCCCGGGCGCGACCATGCCCTTGAACAGCTCGACCAAGCCGTAGGCCTCGATGCGCGTGCTGCCGGCAGCGCGCGGATCGTTGACGATGCGGTAGCCCTCGACCAAGCCCGCATCATCGATCAACAACGAGGTGATGATCGGCTGGCCGCCCAACACATTGGCCTGGTAGAGGCGGATCATGATCTCGGAACGGCGGGCGCGGGCGATGTATTCCATCTCGTCGTCGTAGCGAAACCAGACTTCGTGCAGGCCGGTCGCCTTGTCGAGCGGGCAGAGCGCGAAATCCGCAAATCTTGCCAGCACCCGCGACGGCGGCCCGCCATTGGTCCCGCAGGCCGGATCGACGAACTGATCGAGCGGCAGCTCCGCGACCGGCGTGCCGAGCTTGACGTCCCAGATTTTAGTCGCGAGCTCCTGCGCATGCGCGCCGAGACCGAGCCCGGTGGCGAGCGCCGCCGCCAGCAGGAACGTGCGTCGGCGCCGGTTCAAAATCTCTGCCATCGGGTTGTTCCGACCGTCATGAAAGCCGAAGCCGAGATCCGGCTTCGGCCGTGATTTGAGCGTTCCGCGGCCGATCAGAAGCCGAAGACCGCCACGATCGCCGAGGGCTGGTAGAGGCCGCCGCCGCGGACGCCGGTCGCGCCGCCGGCGACCACCGCAACGTATTGCTTGCCGCCGACGCTATAGGTCATCGGGGGAGCCGTGATCGGCATGCCCACGCTGAAGCTCCAGAGCTCCTTCACGGTGTCCGAATCGTAAGCCACCAGATGCCCGTTGGGATGGCCCGAGAACAGGAGGTCGCCGTCGGTGCTCAGCATTCCGGACTCGCTCGGAGTCGGGAACTGGGTCTTGCCGACGATCTTCCCGGTGCGCAGGTCCATGGCCCAGATCGCGCCGTGCGCCGTGATCCGTCCCTGCTCCTGGCAGCACGGCGGCAGGCCGACATAGTCCTTGGTCTCGTCGAGCGGGGTCTTGACGTTGGTGCCGGCCCAGCAGCCTTCGCCGCCCGCCACATAGGCGATCATGCGCTTCTGGTCGAGCGTCGGCGGGAAGAAGGTCGGCGAGCCGTTGTACCAGGGGCAGGCCTCCTGGCCGGGCTTGCCGCGCATGCCGCCGACGCCGGCATAGAGCTGCACGCCGCGGCTCGGATCATAGTCGACCGGCTTGCCGGTCTTGGCGTCGATACCCTTGGTCCAGTTCACCTTCTCCTGATACTGGTCGGCACGCAGGAACTGCCCGCTGGTGCGGTCGAGGGTGTAGTAGAAGCCGTTGCGCGAGAAGTTCGCCACCACCTTACGGGTTTCGCCGTTGACGTTGACCTCGTAGAGCATTTTGGGGCTCGGCGTGTCGAAATCCCAATGCTCGTTCGGCGTCTCCTGGAAATACCACACGATCTTGCCGGTATCGGCGTCGAGCGCGATGGTAGAGGCGGTGAACAGGTTGTCGCCCGGGCGGAATTCCGGGTCGAAGCTCGGGAAAGCGTCGCCGGTGCCGTAATAGAGAAGGTTGGTCGCAGGATCGTAGGAGGCGGTCTGCCAGACGCCGCCGCCGCCCACCCGCCAGGCATTGTGGTTGTCCTTCCAGGTCTCCGAGCCGGGCTCGCCGGGGGCCGGGATGGTGAAGGTGCGCCAAGCGAGCTGCCCGGTATTGATGTCCCAGGCGCCGATCCAGCTGCGGGTGCCGAGCTGTCCGCCGGTACTTTCGCCCTGCAGAACGAGCTCCTTTCCGCCCTTGGTCTTGATCGCCAACGGGGCCGCCGTGAAGCCTTGCGTCTTGGGCGAGGGCGTGCCGGTCACCGGATCGGTGGGCGCGCGCGCCTGCACCTCCCAGGCGAGCTCGCCGCTGTCGCGATTGATCGCGATCATGCGCATGTCGTTGGTGCCGATGAAGACCTTGTTGCCGTACATCGCGATCCCGCGATTGGTGCGCGATTGGGTGATCTTGGGATCGTAACGCCACAGCGGCACCGCCTCGGTCCCGCTGCGGACATCGAATTTCATGATGCGATCCCAGGTGTCGGCAACGTACATAAAGCCGTCGTCCACCAAGGGGGTCGATTCCTCCTTGCCGCGCAGCGTTCCGCCGGTCGCGCGGCCGCCGATCGAGAAGATGAACTTGAGCTTCAAGTCCTTGACGTTGTCGCGATTGATCTCCTTGAGCAGCGAGTGGCGCGAATTGTTGTAGTCGTGATGCACGGTGAGCCAGTTCTGCGGCTCGGCGGTGGTGTTGAGCAGGCGCTCGGCGGTGACGTCGGCGGCGAGCGCCGGCACCGCCATGGCGGCGACGACCAGCGATGCAAGTGCCGTGGAAATGCCCTTTGCAGACACGATCTTCCTCCCTTGCGTTTTCTTGACCGGAGGCGGGCAGCTTATACGAAAATGACCCGGCCGCGCGATGCTTAATCGGCCGCATGCGGCGGCTGCGCATGGGCCACGGATGACCCACCCGCGACCCTTATTCGGGCCGCAAACATGCTTGCTCTTGCCGGTCGTGACCTATATAAGCCGCGCTATCTCACACGCGGACCTTGGCTTTTGGCCGTCCGGTGGCCCATCCCGTCGTCAGGGAAGGGGCTCACGGGTCCGCGGCGGCTCAACCGGAGAAGCACTATGGCGCTACCCGATTACTCGATGCGCCAGCTTTTGGAAGCTGGCGTTCACTTCGGCCATCAGGCCCACCGCTGGAATCCGAAGATGGCGGACTACATCTTCGGGGTCCGCAACAACATCCATATCATCGACCTCGCGCAATCGGTGCCGATGCTGCACCGCGCCCTGCAGGCGGTGAGCGACACGGTCGCCAAGGGCGGGCGCATCCTGTTCGTCGGCACCAAGCGCCAGGCGCAGGATTCCATCGCCGACGCGGCCAAGCGCTGCGCGCAATATTATGTCAATTCGCGCTGGCTCGGCGGCACGCTGACCAACTGGAAGACCATCTCCCAGTCGATCAACCGCCTGCGCAAGCTCGACGACATGCTGGGCTCGGGCGAAGCCCAAGGCTACACCAAGAAGGAGCGCCTCACGCTCCAGCGCGAGCGCGACAAGCTCAACCGGGCGCTCGGCGGCATCAAGGATATGGGCGGGCTGCCCGACCTCCTGTTCGTGATCGACACCAACAAGGAGGATATCGCCATCAAGGAGGCGCGCCGTCTCGGCGTCCCGGTAGCGGCCGTGGTCGACACCAATTGCGATCCCGAAGGGATCACTTATGTGGTGCCGGGCAACGACGATGCGAGCCGCGCCGTCAACCTCTATTGCGATCTCGTCGCCCGGGCGGCGATCGACGGCATCTCGCGCGCCCAGGGCGAGATGGGCGTCGACGCCGGCGCCGCGCATGAGCCGATCCCCGAGGAGCTGCCGCCGGCAGCCGACAGCGCCGGCTACGAGGTTCTCTCCGGTCCCCGCGGCGTCGCCGACGACCTCAAGAAGCTCGCCCACGTGTCGCCCGCGATCGAGAAGAAGTTCAACGACCTCGGCATCTTCCATTACTGGCAGATTGCCGCGCTCGGACCCGAGGCGGCGCACAAGATCGGCGAGGAGGTCGGATTGCCCGGCCGCATGGACGGCTGGATCGCGCAAGCCAAGGAACTCTCCGCCGAATAGGTTCGCCCGTACCGATCTCGGCCTCCTCCGAGATCGGGCTTGCTACGTGCATGTCGGCCGGCGCCCGGGATCTTGTCCCCCGTCACGGCCGCGAAAGGCATCAAGGAAATCACCGATGGCCAATATCAGCGCACAGATGGTCAAGGAGCTGCGCGAGCAGACCGGCGCCGGCATGATGGATTGCAAGTCGGCGCTGGAGGAGACCGGCGGCGAGCTGGAAAAGGCGGTTGATCTGCTGCGCAAGAAAGGTAAAGCCAAGGCCGCCAAGAAGGCCGGCCGCATCGCCGCCGAGGGCCTCATCGGGGCCGCGGTCGGTGCCACCAAGGGGTGCGTGGTCGAGGTCAATTCGGAGACCGATTTCGTCGCGCGCAACGACCTGTTCCAGGGACTGGTCAAGATGATCGCCGACATTTCGCTCACCGCCGGGCCCGACGTTGAGAAAATCAAGCAGGCCAAGGCCGGCTCGATCACGGTTGCGGAGGCGCTCGCCGACACGGTCGGCAAGGTCGGCGAGAACATGACCTTGCGGCGGGCGGCGTGCCTGTCGGTCGGCAAGGGCGCGGTCGCGAGCTACGTGCACAGCGCGGTGTCCGACGGCCTCGGCCGCATCGGCGTCCTGGTGGGGCTCGAATCGACCGGCGACGCCGACGAGCTCAAGCGCTTCGGCCGCATGGTGGCGATGCATGTGGCGGCTGCCAATCCGCAGGCGCTCGATCCCGCGGGCCTCGACCCGGATACGGTCCGGCGCGAGAAAGAGGTGCTGGCGGACAAGTACAAGGCGCAGGGAAAACCTGCCAATGTCATCGACAGGATCGTCGAATCAGGCCTCAAGACCTTCTACAAGGAAGTCTGCCTGCTCGATCAGACCTTCATCCACCCTCCGGAAAGGAGCGTGGCGCAGGCGATCAAGGAAGCCGAAGGCAAGGTCGGCGCTCCGGTCAAGGTGACGGGCTTTGTGCGCTACGCGGTCGGCGAAGGGATCGAAAAGCAGGATTCCGAATAATCCGCCGCTTCGACCGGCCCGGCGCCTCCGCCCCGCGGTCGCTTGCGGCAAGAGGCGCGGACGAAAGCGAGCACGCCATGCCCAAGCCCATCTATCGTCGCGTGATCGTGAAAATCTCCGGCGAAGCGCTGGCCGGCGGCCCTGACGCGGATTCCACCGGCTTCGGCATTGCCTCCGCCACGCTCGAGCGCATCGCCGCCGATCTCGTGGCCGCGCGCGCGCTCGGGGTCACGCTGGGCGTCGTGGTCGGCGGCGGCAACTTCATTCGCGGCGTGAGCGCCTCAAAGCGGGGCCTGCCCCGCGTCACCGGCGACACGATGGGAATGCTCGCGACCGTGATGAATGCGCTGGCGCTCGAGGCCGCGGTCGCGGCGCTCGATGTCCCGGCGCGTACCATGGCGGCGCTGGCCATGCCCGAAGTCTGCGAGATCTATGAGCGCCGCCGGGCGGCGCGGCATCTCGACCAAGGCCGCGTGCTGTTGCTGGCGGGGGGCACCGGCAATCCGTTCTTCACCACCGACACGACCGCCGTCCTGCGCGCGGCGGAGCTTGGCGCCGAGGCGGTGCTCAAGGCGACCGACGTGGACGGGGTCTACAGCGCCGACCCGAAGCTTGACCGCCACGCCAAGCGCTACGACCGGCTGACCCACGACGAGGCGCTGGCGCAGGATCTCAAGGTCATGGACGCCACCGCATTCGCGCTTGCCCGGGAAAACCGTATGCCTATCATCGTGTTCTCGATCCGGGACCAGGGCGCGATCGCGGCGGCATTGCGCGGAGAAGGGCGCGCTACGCTCGTCGGCTCGTAAGCCCTCGCCCGTGGCTTGAGGGTTCAAGTCTGCGGGCTCCGGCATTTGCGGGCCTGCAAGGACGCGGTAAGCGAAATCGGATTTCAGGGGATTGCCATGGCGAGCGCAACGCACGACATCAACGAGCTCAAGCGGAGAATGCAAGGCGCGATCGCGGCGCTCAAGCAGGAGCTGGGCGGACTGCGCACCGGCCGTGCGTCGGCGAGCCTGGTCGAGCCGATCCAGGTCGAGGCCTATGGCAGCCACATGCCGCTCAATCAGCTGGCGACCGTCAGCGTGCCGGAGCCGCGCCTCATTTCCGTGCAGGTCTGGGATCGCTCGATGGTGCATGCGGTGGAGAAGGCGATCGCGGCTTCGCATCTGGGTCTTACCCCCTCGACCGAGGGCCAAGTCCTGCGCCTGCGCATCCCCGAGCTCAACGAAGAGCGGCGCAAGGAGCTGGTGAAGGTCGCGCACAAATACGTCGAGGCCGCCAAGGTCGCGGTCCGTCATGTCCGGCGCGATGGCCTCGATGTGCTCAAGAAGCTGCTCAAGGACCACAACATCAGCGAGGACGACGAGAAGCGTTCCGCCGAGCAGGTGCAGAAGGTGACCGACGAGGCGATCGGCGAGATCGACAAGATGCTGGCCGGCAAGGAAAAGGAAATCCTCACCGTGTGACCATGATGGACATGTCGAAGGCGGCGGCGCCGGTTGCGATCGGCGAATTCAGCATACCCCGGCACGTGGCCATCATCATGGACGGCAACGGGCGCTGGGCAGCGGCGCGCGGCCTGCCACGCGGGGAGGGGCACCGGCGCGGCGTCGAGGCGCTGCGGCGCACGGTGCGCGCCGCCGGCGATCTCGGCATCGGCATATTGACGATTTTCTCCTTCAGCGCCGAGAACTGGTCGCGGCCGCCGTCGGAAATCCGCGAGCTGATGGGGCTGTTGCGCCGCTTCATTCGCAACGACCTCGCCGACCTGCACCGCAGCGGCGTGCAGGTGCGCGTCATCGGCGAACGCGACGATCTCGCACCCGACATCAAGGCGCTGCTCGAGGAAGCCGAGAACCTGACCCGGGAGAACGACAAGCTGATGCTGGTCGTCGCCTTCAATTACGGCGCCCGGCAGGAGATCGCGCGCGCGGCGCGGCGGCTCGCCGTCGAGGTCGCGGCCGGCCGCGCCGCCGCAGCCGACGTGACCGCCGAGAAGCTTGCGGCCTATCTCGATGCTCCCGACCTGCCGGACCCCGACCTCATCATCCGCACCAGCGGCGAGCAGCGATTGTCCAATTTCCTGCTCTGGCAAGCGGCCTATAGCGAGCTCGTCTTCGTGCCGGTCTATTGGCCGGACTTCGACCGCGCGACGCTCGAGCAGGCCATCGTCGAATATCGCGGTCGCGAGCGCCGATTTGGCGGGCTCGTCGCCAATACCGGATCGTGAGCGGTGGCGGACCCCGCCACACCCGCAAGCACGGTCAAGCCGCGCGGCACGGAGCTGGCGCTGCGGGTCGGCTCCGCGCTCGTCCTGGCGCCGCTCGCGGCCGGGACCGCCTATGTCGGGGGCTGGCCGTTTGCGATCTTCTGGAGCCTCGCGGCGATCGGCGTATTCTGGGAATGGAGCGCGCTCGTCGCCGGGCAGGAGCGGCGCCCGGTCGTCATGGTCGGCGCCGCCGCGCTGGTGTTCTCGTTCGTGCTCGCCGGCGCCGGCCGCCTGATGGGCGCTTTCATCGTCATCGCGCTGGGGCTCATGGCGACCGCGCCGATTGCGCCGCTGCGGCATCGCGGATGGGTTGCGGGCGGCGTGCCCTACGCGGCGGCAATCGCCATCGCGCCGATCGTGCTGCGCTCCGACAGTGAAGACGGCTTTCTGGCGATGCTGTTCGTGTTCGCGATCGTCTGGTCGACCGACATCGTGGCCTATTTCGTCGGCCGCCTGATCGGGGGTCCGAAGCTGCTGCCGCAGGTCAGCCCGAAAAAGACCTGGTCGGGAGCGATCGGCGGGTTGGCGGCGGCGGTGCTTGGCGCGATCGCGCTTGCCGAGCTTGCCGGCCTCGCGGGAGCGCTTGCGCTGGCTCTGATCGCGGCGCTCTTGTCCTGCGTCGCTCAGGCCGGTGACTTGTTTGAATCCTTCTTGAAGCGCAAGTTCGGCGCCAAGGATTCAAGCCACCTCATACCGGGCCATGGCGGCTTGATGGATCGCCTCGACGGCTTCGTCTTTGCGGCTGCCGTGGCGGCAGCGATCGGCATCCTGCGTGGCGGGCTCGAAGGACCCGCGCGCGGCCTGTTAATCTGGTAACTCAATCACCCGAAAGCTCCTGGTGCCTCAAATGGATTCACAAATGCCCAATTCACAGCCCGGGCTTTCCGCAGCGTCACGCGAACGCAGCGTCACGCTGCTCGGGGCGACCGGCTCGATCGGCGCGAGCACCATCGACCTGATCAAGCGCGAGAACGGGCGCTATCGGGTCGAGGCGGTGAGCGCGAACACCAAGGCGGCGCCTCTGGCCGCGCTCGCGCGCGAGCTTGGTGCGCGCTTCGCCGCGGTGGGCGATCCGCTCGCCTATCGCGAGCTCAAGGACGCGCTGGCGGGGACCGGCATCGAGGCGGGGGCGGGGGAAAATGCCCTGATCGAGGCGGCCCAGCGGCCGGCGCAATGGGTGATCGGCGCGATTACCGGAGCGGCCGGGCTCAAGCCCACGCTCGCCGCCGCCGAGCGCGGCGCCATCGTGGCGCTTGCCAACAAGGAATGCCTGGTCTGCGCCGGCGGTCTTTTCATGCGCCGTGCCGCGCAGTGCGGCGCGACCGTGCTGCCGGTCGATTCCGAGCACAATGCCTTGTTCCAGGCGATGAGCGCGGGCCGCCGCGCGGACGTGCGCCGCGTGATCCTGACCGCGTCCGGGGGGCCGTTTCGCACCAAGACGGCGGCCGAGATCAGAGCCGCCACGCCCGAACAGGCGCTGCGGCATCCCAACTGGTCGATGGGGCCCAAGGTCACGATCGATTCCGCGACCTTGATGAACAAGGGCCTCGAGGTGATCGAGGCCTACCATCTCTTTGCGCTCAAGCCCGATGAGATCGACGTGCTGGTCCATCCGCAATCGATCATCCATGGGCTGGTCGAGTTCCGCGACGGCTCGCTGATCGCCCAGCTCGGCAGCCCCGACATGCGCATTCCGATCGCGCACTGCCTGGCTTGGCCCGACGAGCGGCTGGCGGGGCCGGCGCCGCGCCTCGATCTGGCGCGGGCCGCGACCTTGACCTTCGAGGAACCCGATCTGGCGCGCTTCCCGGCCTTGCGGCTCGCCCGCTGGGCGCTCGAGGCCGGCGGCGGCGCCCCGACCGTGCTCAACGCCGCCAACGAGGTCGCGGTCGAGGAATTCCTGGCGCGCCGGCTCGGATTCACCGGGATAGCGGCGCTGGTCGAATCGACGCTCGAGGCCGCGGTCGCCGCTGACCTTACCCGAGAACCGGCGAGCGTCGATGAGGCGATCGCCATTGACCAAAAATCAAGACTATTGGCACGCGAGCTCTTGCCCGAAATTGCCGCAAAGGCATCCTAGAGTGTTCGGCAGGGAGCGTGAGGAAGCCGGGGCGGGGAGGTCTGCACGCGATGAGCTATGACTTTTTGCACGGTTTGGCCACTTTTGGCATCATTCCGTTCCTGATCGTGTTAACCATAATTGTGTTCTTCCACGAGCTCGGCCATTTTCTCGTGGCCCGCTGGTGCGGGGTTAAGGTGGTGACCTTCTCCATCGGCTTCGGCCCGGAACTGTTCGGCTTCAACGACCGCCACGATACCCGCTGGAAGGTCTGCGCCGTTCCCCTCGGCGGCTATGTAAAATTTTTTGGGGACGAGAACGCCGCGAGCGTCCCCGATCACGCGGCCGCCGCCGCCATGGGCGAGGACGAGCGGCGCGTGAGCTTCGTGCACCAGAATGTGGGGGCGCGCTCGGCCATCGTGGTCGCCGGCCCGGTCGCCAATTTCATTTTGTCCATAGTGCTTTTTGCCGGGATCTTCATGTCCATCGGCAGGCCGGTCGTACCGGCCCGGATCGATGAGGTGGTGCCCGAAAGTGCCGCCGCCGCCGCCGGTCTGCAGGCGGGCGATCTCATTGTCGCGATCGATGGCCGCCCGGTCAGCGGCTTTGCGGAGATGCAACGCATCGTGGCTGGAAGCTCAGGACACACCTTGACGCTCACGGTTGATCGCAGCGGCGCGCGAACGGACATCAAGGCCACGCCGGCGACGAGCGGCTTCTGCAACGCCGTCCTGGGCATCAAGAAAACGCGTGCCGACGAGGTCAAGCTGCAAACCGAGCGCCCGGACGCCGCGCTGGTTCTGGGAGTGGAAGAGACCTACTTCGTGATCGAGCGGTCGCTCTGCTTCGTCGCCGGCGTCATCGTCGGACGCGAATCCGCCAACCAGCTCGGTGGTCCGATTCGAATCGCGGAGGCCGCCGGCGACGCCTGGAAATCCGGCCTGGACAGCGGCGGTCTCGGCACCGCGATCGCCCAGCTGCTCTATCTCTCCGGCTTCCTGTCGGCCTCGATCGGGCTGCTCAACCTGTTCCCGATACCGCTGCTCGATGGCGGTCACCTTCTGTTCTTTGCGGTCGAGGCGGTTCGCGGGCGCCCCCTTTCGGAACGGGCGCAGGAATTCGGCTTCCGCATCGGGCTCGCGATCGTTGTGATGCTGATGTTATTTGCGACGAAGAATGACATCTTGGCGAAGTTTGGCATCGACTGATGTCGTGAGAGCGTTGCCGATCGGCAACTCTCTGGCGATAAAGGAAAAACGGTGCAAATCACCTGATTTGCATCGGCGCGGAAACCGGCTAGAAGCGGGGTCTGACCGGTTCGATCGCCCCTCTATATTGAGGGGCCAATAAGGGGAAAGAGGGCGGGGTGCGAATGAACCTTTGTGTACGGTTTGTTCGGGGACTGGGCATCGCCGGCTTCGTCCTCGGGGGGATGGTTTTGAGCGTGGCGGCCGTCAACCTGACGGCGAGCGCTGCCTATGCGCAAGCGCAACCGTCGAACGCGCCTGCGGCCAGCTCGATCGTGGTCGAAGGCAATCGCCGCGTCGAAGCCGCGACCGTGCGTTCCTATTTCAAGCCGGGGCCGAGCGGGCGCCTCGACCCGCAGGCGATCGACGACGCCTACAAGGCTCTGTACGCGACCGGCCTGTTCCAGGACGTGCGCATCAGCCAGGCCGGCGGCCATATCGTCGTGACCCTGGTCGAAAACCCGGTCATCAACAAGATTGCGTTCGAGGGCAACAAGAAGGTCAAGGAAGACCAGCTCAAAGGCGAAATCCAATCGAAGGAGCGCGGCACGCTCTCGCGCGCGACCGTTCAGTCCGACGTGCAGCGCATCGTCGATGTCTATCGGCGCGGCGGACGCTTCGACGTTCATGTCGAGCCGAAGGTCATCGAGCGCCCCAACAGCCGTGTCGATCTCGTGTTCGAGATCAGCGAGGGCCCCAAGACCGACGTCAAGACCATCAATTTCGCCGGCAATCGCGCCTATTCATCGTACCGCTTGAAGGACGAGATCAAGACCGTCGAAACCGGCCTGCTCGCCTTCCTGCAGACGGCCAACATCTACGACCCCGACCGAATCGAGGCCGATCGCGAGCTGCTGCGGCGCTTCTATCTCAAGCACGGCTATATCGATGTCAGGGTCGTGTCGGCGGTCGGCGAGTTCGACCCGGCACAGCAGGGATTCATCATCACGTTCACGATCGACGAAGGCGAGCAGTATCGGATCGGCAGCGTCGACGTGCGCTCGAAGATACCCTCGCTCAACCCGCATCTGCTGGAGCCGCGCCTGCGGATGTCGCCGGGCGACGTCTACAACGCCGAGGCGATTGAAAAGTCGGTCGAGGATATGACGATCGAGGCCGCCAAACAGGGCTTCGCGTTCGCGTCGGTGCGCCCGGGAGCGGATCGCAACAACCAGGCGCGGACCATCAACCTGTTCTTCACGGTCGACGAGGGCCAACGCACCTATATCGAGCGGATCAACATTATCGGCAATTCCAAGACCCGCGATTATGTGGTCCGGCGTGAGTTCGACGTCGCCGAGGGCGACGCCTACAATCGGGCGCTGATCAACCGCGCCGAACGGCGCCTGAAAAACCTCAACTACTTCAAGAACGTCAAGATCACCACCGAACCGGGCTCGGCGCCCGACCGCGTGGTCCTCAACGTCAACGTGGAGGATCAGTCCACCGGCGAAGTCTCGGTCTCGGGCGGCTATTCGACCTCGGACGGCGCGTTGGCCGAGGCCAGCATCGGCGAGCGCAATCTCTTCGGGCTCGGCCTGGCGTCGAAAATCTCGGTGGCCTACGGCCAGCACTCCAAGGGCGCCCAATTTTCGTTCGTGGAGCCGTATTTGCTCGGCTACCGGCTGGCGCTCGGGCTCGACCTGTACGGCAGGCAGCAATTGCCGACCAATTTCATCTCCTACCAGACCGACACGCTCGGCGCGGGCCTTAGGCTGGGCATTTCGTTGCGCGAGGACTTGGCGCTGCAGCTGCGTTACTCGATCTATCAGACCAAGGTCGTGCTGCCGAACTTCTTGAACAATTGCAACAACATCAACCCGGATTTCATCAATACATTCCCGACCGCGACCGCGAACGGCACCACTGCGGCAACGACCTTCCCGGGAACCGCTGGCACGGGAACGATAAATCAGAATTGCTACGCCGACGGGGAAGCCTCGCTGCCGGTGAAGGTGGAGCTTGCGACCGGCGCCGCGCTGACGTCCTTGGTCGGCTATACGCTCGGTTACAACACGGTCGACGACAATCGCAATCCGACCTCCGGCGTTGCGGCCTCGTTCAACCAGGATCTCGCCGGCGTCGGCGGCAATGTCAGGTACCTGCGCGAAACCGCCGAGATCAAACGCTACTTCGAGGTGATCGCCGACATCGTAGGCGTCGTGCATCTTCAGGCCGGAACCATTCAGGGATGGGGTAACGGCTCGGTCGACTTCGGGCAGATCGGAGCGAACGGCGTGCGTATGCTCGACAACTTCCAGATGGGTCCGAATTTGGTTCACGGCTTCGCGCCGGCCGGCATCGGGCCGCGCGACCTGACGATCGGCACCACCAATGATGCGCTCGGTGGCACCCATTATTGGGGAGCGAGCGCTGAATTCCAGTCGCCGCTTTTCTTCGTGCCCAAGGAGATCGGGCTCAAAGTCGCGGCTTACGTGGATGCCGGCTCGCTGTGGAGCTATAGGGGGCCGACGTTCTCGCCCTTGACGGGGGAAACGATGACCGCCTCTTCCGACAGCATGTTCATCAATTCCGCCGCCGGTGTCGGGTTGATCTGGGCATCGCCGTTTGGGCCGCTCCGGTTCGATCTTGCCTACCCGATCACCAAGCGCAGCTACGACAGGACGCAGATTTTCCGATTCGGCGGCGGCACGAGCTTCTAGCGCATGTTCCGGAAAAGTGGATACCGGTTTTCCGAAAAGGACATGCGCCAGCGCACAAGAAACGGAGCGTATCCCGATCCATTCGATCGGGATACGCTCTGACCGCGGCGGCCGGCCGGGCCGGGACAAGGCCGCATGACCGAAGCGTTCTTCTTTAAGCGGCGAGGCGGCCTGACGTTGCGCGAGATCGCCGCGCTCACCGGGGCGGCGCTGCAGCGCGGCGCCGAGCCGGATCGGCGCATCAGCGGTATTGCCGCACTCGATCGCGCCGCGGCGAGTGATCTTTGCGTTCTCGACAATGCCAAATTCGCCGAGCAAGCCGCGAGCTGCGAAGCCGGCGGCTGCCTGACCGGCGAGCGCCTCGCCCATCTCCTGCCCGCCGGCGTGAGCGTGCTCCTCATCGGCGAACCCTATCGTGCCTTCGTCGAGGTCGCGCGTGCGCTGTTTCCGGATGCGCTGCGGCCCTCGTCTTTGTTCGAGGCGCAAGGCATCGCCGCCGGCGCCAGCGTCCACCCGACCGCGCGCCTGGAGGATGGCGTGACCATCGATCCCGGGGCCGTGATCGGGCCGCGGGCGGAGATCGGCGCCGCCACGTTGATCGGCGCCGGCGCCGTCGTCGGTCCAAACGTGCATATCGGACGAGGCTGCGCGATCGGAGCGGGCGTTTCGATCGTTCACGCCCTGATCGGCGACCAGGTGATCATTCATTCCGGCTGCCGCATCGGACAGGACGGGTTCGGCTACCTGATGGGCGCGGCCGGCCACGTCAAGGTTCCCCAGATCGGTCGGGTCATCATCCAGGACGGCGTCGAGATCGGAGCGAACACCACGATCGACCGCGGCGCGATGAGCGATACCGTGATCGGCGAGGGCAGCAAGATCGACAATCTCGTGCAGATCGCCCACAATGTCGTGATCGGACGGCATTGCATCCTGGCGTCGCAGACCGGCGTTTCCGGCAGCGCCGTCATCGGAGACCACGTCGTGACAGGGGGGCAGGTGGGCATTGCGGACCACATAACGATCGGGGCCGGCGCGGCGCTGGGCGCCAAATCCGGGGTCATGCACGACGTGCCGGCGGGCGCGCGCTGGGTCGGCGCGCCGGCGAAGCCGGTGAAGCAATTCTTCCGCGAGGTCGCGGCCCTGGAGCGACTGGCTCTCCCTTCCGAGGCGGCCAAGAAGACCGCGGAGCGCGAGGAAGGCTCATGAGGAGGGCGGCATGAGCGAGCCGGCCACCACGCTCGAAGCAGCCGACATCGCGACCATTCTCAAGGCGTTGCCGCACCGCTATCCCTTCCTGATGGTCGATCGCATCATCAGCATCCGGGGCGACGAGGCCGCCGTCGGGATCAAGAACGTGACCATCAACGAGCCGCAGTTTCTCGGTCATTTTCCCGGCAATCCGGTATTCCCAGGCGTGCTGTTGATCGAAGGAATGGCGCAGACCGCGGGCGCCATCTGCATCCTGTCGCTGGCGAGCCAGAGCGCGGCGCCCAAGGTCTTCTTCCTCACCATCGACAAGGCGAAGTTCCGCAAGCCGGTGCTGCCCGGAGACACGATCGAATATCACATGACCAAGATCGCCCGGAAAAGGAACATGTGGTGGTTCCGCGGCGAAGCGATCGTGGCCGCGCAGATCGTCGCCGAAGCCGAAGTCGGCGCCATGCTGTCGTGAGGTCGGCGATGGCCATGATCGACCCATGGTCGACCCATGATAGATACATGATAGATCCATGATAGATCCAACGGCACGGATCGAGCCGGGCGCGGTCATCGGCGCGGGCGCGTCGATCGGGCCTTATTGCATCGTCGGGCCGAACGCGGTGATCGGCGAGGGTTGCCGGCTCATCGCCCATGTGCATGTCGCGGGCCACACCGCGATCGGGGCCGGAACCGTGATCTATCCCTTCGCCTCGCTCGGCGCTCCGCCGCAATCGGTCAAGTACAAGGGCGGGCCGACCCGCCTGATCGTGGGAAGCGGCTGCGATATTCGCGAAGGCGTCACCATGAATACCGGCACCGAGGACGGCGGCGGATTGACCACCGTTGGCGACCGCTGCTTCTGCATGGTCGGTTCCCATGTGGGGCACGATTGCCACGTCGGCAGCGACGTCACCTTCGCCAACAACGCGGTGCTGGGCGGCCACGTCAGCGTCGGCGACCGCGCGTTCCTGGGCGGCCAGGCCGCCGTGCACCAGTTCGTGCGCGTCGGCGAGGGTGCCATGATCGGCGGCCTGAGCGGAATTACCCGCGATGTCATTCCGTTTGGATTTGCCTTCGGCCCCAAAGCCGAGCTTGTCGGCCTCAACATCGTCGGTCTCAAGCGCCGCGGCCTGGGTCGCGCCGAGATGCATCGCCTGCGGCAATGCTACCGCACTTTGTTCTTCGGCGCCGGCGAATTCCGCGACCGCCTCGCGGGGGCGGCGGCCGACTACGCGGCCGACCCGCTGGTCGGCAAGCTCATCGACTTTCTGCGCGCGGGCGGATCGCGTCCGCCCATGATGCCGCCGCGCCGCCACGCCAGCGACCGCGAGGAGGCGTCTGCGATGCATGAGTGAGGGCATGGCAAGCGCGCCGGAGAGCGAGGGACCGCTCGCGATCATCTGCGGGGCCGGCAGCCTGCCTTTCGCGGTCGCCGACGCGGCCTGCCGGCGGGGCCGCGGCGTCGTCCTGTTCGCGCTGCGCGGATGGGCGGACCCGAACCTGGTCGCGTCCTATCCGCATTATTGGGTCAGGTTCGGCCAGCTCGGCCGCTTTTGCCGCACCGCCGCGCGGGAGGGCTGCCGCGACGTGGTCTTCATCGGGTCGGTCGTTCGACCGACGCTATGGCAGATCTGGCCGGATCTGGCGGCGCTGCGCGTAGCGCCGCGCATCATTCGGATGTTCCAGGGCGGCGACGACCATCTGATGTCGAGCCTCATGAAGATTTTCGAGGATTGCGGCTTTCGGCCGGTCGGGGCGCACGAGATCGCGCCGGAAATCCTGATGCCGGAGGGGGCGGTCGGCCGCTTGCAGCCGAGCGAAAGCAACCGGGTCGATATGGCACTCGGGCTCGCGCTCTTGCACGCGATCGGACGGTTCGACGTCGGTCAGGCGACGGTCGTCGCCGGCGGTCACGTTCTCGCGGTCGAGGCGGCGGAGGGCACCGACGAGATGCTGGCGCAGCTCGCCGAGCTGCGCCGCAAAGGGCGCATCCGCTCCTCCGGCGGCGTGCTCGTCAAGGCGCCCAAGTCCGGACAGGATCGCCGGATCGATCTGCCCACGATCGGGCCGAAAACCATTGCGGGCGCCGCGCGCGCCGGCCTCGACGGCATCGCGGTGGTGGCCGGCGAGGCCATCATCGCCGAGCCCGAACGCGTCGCGCAGGCCGCCGACCGGTCGCGGATTTTCATCGTCGGGACGCCGCCGGGTCGCAACCCGGGCAAGGACCCGTGATGTGGTCGCCTGACCCGCCCGATCGCGGCCTCGTCATCGCCCTCGTGGCCGGCGAGGAATCAGGTGACCAGCTGGGCGCCGCCTTGATGCGGGCGCTGCGGGAACGCGGCGGCGGCCACGTCCGCTTCGCCGGCGTGGGCGGCCGCCAGATGACCGCGGAGGGACTGGCAAGCCCGTTTGCGATCGACGATCTCGCGATCATCGGCTTTGCGGCGATCCCGCGGCAATTGCCGCGCTTCCTGCGGCGCATTCGCGCAGCCGCCGAACGGGTGGTGGCGGCGCGGCCGGCCGCGCTGGTCATCATCGACAGTCCCGAATTCACCCACCGGGTGGCGCGGCGCGTGCGCGCCGCCGCGCCCTCGATCCCGATCCTCGACTATGTGTCGCCCTCGGTATGGGCGTGGCGGAGCGGCCGCGCGCGGGCCATGCGCAGCTATGTCGACCACGTGCTGGCGCTCTTGCCGTTCGAGCCGCAGGCGCATCGGCGCCTGGGCGGGCCACCTTGCACTTATGTGGGACACCCGCTGCTGGAACGCCTGGCCGAGCTGCGGCCCGGCGCCGCGGAAGCAGAGCGCCGCCGCGCCGCGCCGCCGCTCCTGCTCGTCCTGCCGGGAAGCCGGAACGGAGAGATCGAGCGCCTGCTGGCGACGTTCGGGCAGGCTCTGACGCTGCTTGCGGCCGGCCGCTCGCCGCTCGACATCGTGCTTCCCACGCTGCCGCACCTGCAGGCGCGGATCACGGCCGCGACCGCGGACTGGCCGCTGCGGCCGCGCATCGTGGTCGAAGCCAAGGACAAGCTCGCGGCATTCCGCACCGCACGGGCAGCGCTCGCCAAGTCCGGCACCGTAACGCTCGAGCTCGCGCTCGCCGGCGTCCCCATGGTGACGGCCTACAAAGTCTCCTGGCTCGAGGAGATCGTGGCGCGGCTCGCCATAAAGGTGCCATCGGCCATCCTCCCCAACCTGATCCTTGCGGAGAACGTGGTGCCGGAATTTCTGCAGCGCGCCTGCACGCCGCAAAATCTCGTGGACGCGCTGTCGCCTTTGCTGGCCGACAGCCCGCAACGGCGGGCGCAGCTCGATGCCTTCACGCGGCTTGAGGCGATCATGCGCCTCGATGCGGTCGAGGACGCGCTATCCGCATCGCCGAGCCGGCGCGCGGCCGATATCGTGCTTGGCCTGGCCAAGCCGCCCGCCGACGGCGGGGGGCGGCGCTGACCGCCACTAGCGCATGTACCGGAAAAAGCTTGCCCCTGCGAAGGCGGGGGTGGATACCGGTTTTCCGAAAAGGACATGCGCCAGCGCAAAAAAAGCGGAGCGCGTCCTGATCCATTCGATCGGGATATGCTCTGGCGGCGGGCGCTACTTGCGTCGCGAGATCGGCTGGTATTCGCGGCGAGTCTGGCCGGTATAGAGCTGGCGCGGCCGGCCGATCTTCTGGTCGGGATCCTCGATCATTTCCTTCCATTGCGCGATCCAGCCCACCGTGCGGGCGACCGCGAACAGAACCGTGAACATGGTGGTCGGGAAGCCCATGGCCTTGAGCGTGATGCCCGAATAGAAGTCGATATTCGGATAGAGCTTCTTCTCGATGAAATATTCGTCGTGCAGTGCGACCCGCTCGAGCTCCAGCGCCACATCGAGCAGGGGATCGTCCTTGATGCCGAGCTCGGCGAGAACCTCGTGGCAGGTCTTCTGCATGATCTTCGCGCGCGGGTCGTAGTTCTTGTAGACGCGGTGGCCGAAGCCCATCAGGCGGAAGGAATCGTTCTTGTCCTTGGCGCGCCGCACATATTCGGGGATGCGGTCGGGCGTACCGATCTCGCGCAGCATGTTGAGGGCGGCCTCGTTGGCGCCGCCATGCGCCGGTCCCCACAGGCAGGCGCAGCCCGCCGCGATACAGGCGAACGGATTGGCGCCGGACGACCCGGCCAGCCGCACCGTGGAGGTCGAGGCATTCTGCTCGTGGTCGGCGTGCAGGATGAAGATGCGATCCATGGCGCGCGACAGCACGCCGTTGATCTTGTACTCCTCGCACGGGACCGCATAGCACATGCGCAGGAAATTGGAGGCGTAGTCGAGCTCGTTCTTCGGATAGATGAATGGCTGGCCGATTGTATATTTGTAGGCCATGGCCGCCATCGTCGGCATTTTCGCGATCATACGCAGCGATGCCACCATCCGCTGGTGCGGATCGGAAATGTCGGTCGAGTCGTGATAGAAGGCCGAAAGCGCGCCGACGCAGCCGGTCATCACCGCCATCGGATGGGCGTCGCGCCGGAAGCCCTGGTAGAACCGGCTCATCTGCTCGTGCACCATCGTGTGATGGGTCACGCGATTGTCGAAATCGGCCTTCTGCGCGGGCGTCGGCAGCTCGCCATAGAGAAGGAGATAACAGGTCTCGAGGAAGTCGCCGTGCTCGGCGAGCTGCTCGATCGGATAGCCGCGATAGAGCAGAATGCCCTCGTCGCCGTCGATATAGGTGATCTTGGATTCGCAGCTTCCGGTCGAGGTGTAGCCGGGATCGTAGGTGAAGATACCGGCCTGGGCGTAGAGCTTGCCGATATCCATGACCGACGGTCCGATGGTCCCGTCATAGATCTGGAAGCTCCAGTCCTTGTCGCCGATCGTGAGCTTGCCGCTCTTGGTATTGGAGCCGGTCTTCGCGTCCATGATTGTACCCTCGGATTGCGCCGCCTGACGGGTCGCATGCTGACGGGCCGCACACTAACGGGTCGCATACTGACGGGTCACCTGGCGCTGGCGGCCAGGCGATGGCTCCGCAGGAGTCGGGACAAGCCCGCCACGGCGGCCCCGTTTGGTTGCGTAGCCCATCCTTGTGTGCGCTGCAAGACAGGCACTGCCACCCAGAATAGCGATAGCCGATTCGTGATCGCTGTCTGAGGTAACCGCGCGAGCTTCAGCCGGTGAATTGATCCCGCAGCCGCGCGAGGCTCTCCGACTTTCCGAGCACCGCAAGCACGTCAAAAATGCCGGGCGAGGTCGTGCGTCCGGTCAACGCCGCGCGCAGCGGTTGCGCCACGCTGCCGAGCTTGGCGCCCTTGCGCTCGGCAAAGGTCCGCAACGCCTGCTCGCACCGTTCGGCGGTCCATGGCTCGACCGCCTCGAGCCCGGCGGCGATCTCGCCCAGCATGATCCTGGCCTCGGGGGAAAGCAGTGCGGCGGCCTTGTCGTCGAGGACGATCGGCCTGTCGCTCGTCAAAAAGCGGGCGCCGTCAAGCAGCTCGATCAGGGTCTTGGCCCGTTCCTTGAGCCCCGGCATGGCGGCGACGAGCTTGCCGCGCAGCTCCGGGGTCAGCTTGGCGGCGAGCTCCGCGCCGCCGGCAATGTGCGGCAACACCCGCTCGAGCTCGGTCAGCAGGTCGGCATCGGCGGTTTCACGCATGTAGTGGCCGTTGTTGCTTTCGAGCTTGGCTAAGTCGATGCGCGCCGGCGCGCGCCCGATCTGCGGCAGGTCGAACGCGGCGATCATCTCGGCGGTCGAGAAAATCTCCTGGTCGCCGTGGCTCCAGCCCAGGCGCACCAGGTAGTTGCGCATGGCGGCGGGCAGGTAGCCCATGGCCCGATAGGCGTCGACGCCGAGCGCGCCATGCCGTTTCGACAGCTTCGAGCCATCGGGGCCGTGAATCAACGGGATATGCGCCATCACCGGCACGCGCCAGCCGAGCGCGTCGTAGATGTGCTTTTGCCGCGCGGCGTTGGTCAGGTGATCGTCGCCGCGGATGATATGCGTCACGCCCATGTCGTGATCGTCGACCACGACCGCCAGCATGTAGGTCGGCGTCGCGTCCGAGCGCAGCAGCACGAGGTCGTCAAGGTCGCGGTTCTGCCAGACCACGCGCCCCTGGACCTGGTCCTCGATCACCGTCTCGCCCTCGGTCGGGGCCTTGAGTCGGATCGCGGGCTTCAGCCCCTCCGGCACCGTCGCCGGATCGCGGTGACGGCAGCGCCCGTCATAGCGCACCGAGCGGCCCTCGGCGCGGGCGGCGGCCCGCATGTCCTCGAGCTCCTGCGGCGTGCAATAGCACGGATAGGCCAGGCCTGCCGCCAACAGCGCTTCAGCAACCTCGCGATGCCGCTTCACGCCCGCGGACTGATAGACCGCCTCGCCGTCCCAATCGAGACCCATCCATTTCAGGCCCTCGAAGATCGAGTCGATCGCTGCCTGGGTCGACCGCTCCCGGTCGGTGTCCTCGATCCGCAGCAGCATCTTGCCGCCGCGGCCACGGGCATAGAGCCAGTTGAACAGCGCCGTGCGGGCTACTCCGATGTGGAGAAATCCGGTGGGCGAAGGCGCAAAGCGGGTGACGACGGTCTCGCTCATGTGTCCTCATCTTGCGGAGCCTCCGCCGGGCTGGGCTGCGGGGGATCGGCGGCTCCGGCAGCCTGGCCGCGAGCCGTGTACCATAGGTGCCGGAACAGGTGTCACCACAATTCACGTTGCATCCGCCCCGGCGACGCGCGATCTGTGGCAGGCATGCATCTTGGCGCCCGCATGCGGATTTGGCACATAGCAAGGCTGCGGCGGCAGGCGAGCGCCGCGGCGCGGTCAAGGGATTTGCGAGCATGGCGGCAGGCGAGACACTGGTTGCGGAGGCGGGACGCGACTTCATCCGCGACATCATTGCGGCCGATCTCGAATCCAAGCGCCATGCCGGCGTGGTGACGCGATTTCCGCCTGAGCCGAACGGCTACCTGCATATCGGCCACGCCAAGTCCATCTGCCTCAATTTCGGCGTCGCCGAGGAATTCGGCGGCCGCTGCAACCTGCGCTTCGACGACACCAATCCGACCAAGGAAGAGCAGGAATATATCGATGCCATCAAGGAGGACGTGCGCTGGCTCGGCTTCGATTGGGGCGAGCACCTCTATCATGCCTCCGACTATTTCGAGCAGCTTTACGCCTGGGCCGAGCACCTGATCCGCGCCGGCCTCGCCTATGTGGACGACCAGTCGCAGGATGAGATCCGCGCGCGGCGCGGCACCTTGACCGAACCCGGGCAGGACAGCCCCTACCGCAACCGGAGCGTCGCCGAGAACCTCGATCTCTTCCAGCGCATGCGCGCCGGTGAATTTCCCAACGGGGCGCGCGTGCTACGCGCCAAGATCGAGATGGCGGCCGGCAATATCAACATGCGCGATCCCGTTCTCTATCGCATCCTGCACGCCAATCATCCGCGCACCGGCACGAAGTGGTGCATCTATCCGAGCTATGACTTCGCGCACGGCCAGTCCGATGCCATCGAGGGGATCACGCATTCGCTGTGCACGCTCGAATTCGAGGATCATCGGCCCTTGTACGAATGGTTCCTCGACCACCTGCCGGTGCCCTCGCGGCCGCGCCAGTACGAATTCGCGCGCCTCAACATCGCCTATACGCTCTTGTCCAAGCGCGTGCTGACCGAGCTCGTGCGCGGAGAGCATGTCGGGGGCTGGGACGATCCGCGCATGCTGACCTTGGCGGGGCTGCGGCGGCGCGGCGTGCCGCCGGCCGCGATCCGCGAATTCGTCAAGCGGATCGGGGTCGCCAAGGCCAACAGCATGGTCGACGTCGGCATGTTCGAGCATTCCATACGCGAGGTGCTGAACCGGACGGCGCAGCGGCGGATGGCGGTGCTGCGCCCGCTCAAGGTCGTCATCGAGAACTATCCCGACGGTCCAGGCGAGGAGCTCGATGCCGTCAACCACCCCGACGACCCCGCCGCCGGGGTCCGGCGCATCCGCTTCGGCCGCGAGCTCTATGTCGAGCGCGACGACTTCATGGAAGTGCCGCCGAAGAAATTCTATCGCCTTTCGCCCGGGCGCGAGGTGCGTCTGCGCTACGCCTATTTCATCACCTGCCGGGAGGTGGTGAAGAATGCCGCCGGCGAGGTGGTCGAGCTCAGATGCACCTACGACCCGGCAACCCGTGGCGGCAACGCGCCCGATGGGCGCAAGGTGCAGGCGACCCTGCATTGGGTCGCGGCCGCGGACGCAGTGCCGGCAGAGGTGCGCCTCTACAACCAGCTGTTCACGCGCGCGGATCCGAATGCCGGCAATTTCGCGGCCGATCTCAATCCGGATTCGCTTGAAGTGCTGAAGGATTGCCGGCTCGAGCCCGCCCTTGCGGGCACCAATTCGAACGAGGCGGTCCAGTTCGAGCGGCAGGGCTATTTCTGCCGCGACAAGGATTCGCAGCCCGGCCGGCTGGTGTTCAGCCGCACCGTCGGGTTGCGCGACACCTGGGCCAAGGTCAGCGCCGGGGCAGGAGGCTAATATCGCCGGAACAGCCCGACCAGCTTGCCCTGGATGCGCACGCGATTGGGCGGCAGGATGCGGACCTCATAGGCGGTATTGGCTGGCTCGAGCGCAATCGAAGCGCCGCGCCGGCGGAAGCGCTTGAGCGTCGCCTCCTCCTCGTCGATCAGGGCCACCACGATGTCCCCGGTATCCGCCTCCTCGCTGCGGCGCAAAAGCGCGATGTCGCCGTCCAGAATGCCGGCATCAATCATCGAATCGCCGCGGACCTCGAGGGCGAAATGCTCCCCCGAGGGAGAGAGCATGTCGGGCGGCATGTTGATGACATGGCTCTTGGTCTGGATCGCCTCGATCGGCGTGCCCGCCGCGATGCGGCCCATGACCGGGACCGCCACCGGCCGGCCGCTGTCATCCTCCGAGGCCGCGCGCACACGGCCGAGATTGCCCTCGATCACGCTCGGGGTGAATCCCCGCGCGCGCGTTCCCGCGATGCCGTGGGCGACCGATTCGGGCAGCTTGATCACCTCGATGGCACGCGCCCGATTGGGCAGCCGGCGGATGAATCCACGCTCCTCCAGCGCCGTGATCAGCCGATGGATGCCGGATTTCGAGCGCAGATCGAGCGCATCCTTCATCTCGTCAAAAGACGGCGGCACGCCGGCCTCTTTGAGCCGTTCGTGAATGAAGCGCAAAAGCTCGAACTGCTTGCGTGTCAGCATCGTGGCATTTCCCCCGCAGAGGCGGCCGTAGGCTTGCGATCCCCACTGAGCATCCTGGCGGGATTCTCCGATCGGGATTTCGCTTGAGCCGGGCCGCAGAAACAAATCATGAACAGACACTATCTGTTCGATATGTGTTCCGCAACCATTTAATTTGACGTGAACAACTGTATTGGCCGCTAAAGTCCGAGCTTAAGGATCGCTCATGGGCTGCCGGCGCGGGCCGCCGGCGCATGCGGCGCGCGAATCAGCAGGCAGTCCGCGGCGGCGAGCGGCACCAGCATGGAGTTGTCCGTGGGGGGGGTGTGCATGCCGCCAAGGTTGACCTCTAACTGCACCAGCAGGGCATCGACACGACCACGCCACGCGGCAAGGCGCTATTCCAGATGATGGGCGTCTTTGCCGACTTCAAGCGCTCGATGATCCAGCAACGAGTTCCACGCCGGGCTTGCGCGGGCCCATAGAGGGGCAAGCGCCTTGGCCGCCCTCCGCCGCTTGCCCCCGAGGTGCGCGAACGAATCCAGGAGGCTCTGCGAGTGCCTGAGCGGCCCGGCGTGCGCAAGATCGCCGAGCAGTTCCGCCAGCCCCAAGCTGGCGGGGCTTGGCTATTGCGCCTGATCTTGCGCTCGCTTGCGGCAGGGGCCTGAGGTTCTTTGGCGGTGGATACAGGCGGACCTTTCGCGACCAGCGGGCGTTGGTGAGGTGGCGCTTGATGTGGATTACGAGGATACCTTGGTCTTCGGCCACATAAACTTCACAAACTTCAAAGGCAGGAACTATAATTTTACGTTCTGAACGAGAAGGAGGAACACAGGGAACGGAGGAACAAAGATGACCAGATGGGCGGAGAAGTTGAAATGGAACCCAATCGGTTCTGGCGCAATCCGGGGAGCATTGGAGAGCAAGCAAACCGCATCGGCGGAAGAGGATAAACGACAGCGGCAGGCCACATTATTTGCTCGAGTTCGCCGCAGGTTTCAGAGCGACGCTGATGATGTTGCGGGCGCAGGGCCAGAACACGCCCCGCGCCATGAAATCATTGACCAGGAGACTTATCGAGAGACGCTGGAGAGACTTGTCGTGCGGCTTTTGCTGATAGCGGAGCAATGTACCGACCTGCCGACCCAGCGCGATTTGAGGAACCTGGCAAACGATCATGTGCGCCTAATTGAGGGGTGCCATCAGTCCGACGAGGCCAGACAATCTCACTAAAACAAAACCGCCCGCATGTTGGCGAGCGCCATCGGCGGGCCGCGGCAGTGGTTAGCCGGCATGGCGTGCCTTCATTTTGATTCTTGTGCATCACGCAAACGCTGCTCGATCCGCTGGGCCAAACGCTCATAGGAATCCGCGATGCCAAGCATTATGCGCTTGGATCGAGGGTCCTTCGCGTGGTCTGCCTTGACACGCGCGATCCAGGCGCGATCGCGCCAATATTGCGCCCAGCTAATAGGGCCCGTCGGGCATCTTATACCCCCCCTTGCCGTCGCCGCCTTCAGCGAGGTTGATCGGCACCGGGCCGCGGTACGATCATGCCTGCGCGGTAAACTCAGTTCCGTTCGGGGCTTCGAATCCGCGTCATGTCCGGGCTTTCCCACGTCACTTTGAACTACTTCACACTCGCCCGCTACAAATTGGGGAAGGATCGTCTTGTACGCGGTGCGGGATGATCCTCCCCCTATCCGGCGAACGCCCGCGTACCTGTCGGCCCGGGGCTGTGCTCAACAGGCACAACCAATCAAAGCATGATCATCCCATGCCGCGCAGACCGAACGAGAATCACGAAGCCTCAGAACAAGAAAAGAAAAATGGAACGCGCCCGCACGCTGCAAACCATCCTTATCGATGCCCGGAGGGCGCGTCACTGATTGGGGGTCCCTATTTCGTGACAATGCGTATTGGCCGCTAAAGTCCGAGCTTAAGGATCGCACATGGGCTGCCGGCGCGGGCCGCCGGCGCATGCGGCGCGCGAATCAGCAGGCAGTCGGCGGCGGCGAGCGGCACCAGCATGGAGCTGTCCTGGAGGGGGTGCGGGGTCGCGATCTGGCTCCCGTCCGGGCCGGGGCGCAGCGTGGCGCGCAGATAGTCCGTCCGCTCGTCGTTCTCCGGCAGGTCGCAGCCGAGCACGGCCGGCTCGGGCACCCGTTCGATGTCGGTGCGGCCCATGAGCCGCCGGATCAGCGGCACCAGGAACAGGAAGGCGCCCACAAAGGCCGAGACCGGGTTGCCGGGCAGGCCCAGCACGTGCATGGCGCCGAGGCGCCCATGCAGCATCGGCCGGCCCGGGCGCATGGCGATCTTCCAGAATGACAGCGCGAGGCCTTCGCCGCCGAGCGCCTGCTGCACCAGGTCATAGTCCCCGACCGACGCCCCGCCCGAGGTCACCAGGATATCGGCACCGCTGGCGCGGGCGCTGCGGATCGCCGCGGCAGTCTCCGGCAGCCGGTCGGGCGCGATCCCGAGATCGAGGGTCTCGCAGCCTTCGCGCTCTGCCAGCGCAAGGGTGGCAAAGCCGTTGGAATAGACGATCTCGCCAGCTCCCGGCGTCGATCCGGGCATTACCAGCTCGTCGCCGGTGGCGAGCACCGCCACTTTCGGCCGCCGATGCACGCCCACCTTCGGATGGTTCATCGCCGCCGCCAGCGCCACGTCGCGGGCGCTGAGGCGCTGCCCGCGGCGCAGCAGCACGGTGCCGGCCGCGAAATCGAGCCCCTTGGGGCGGACATTGCGGCCCTTGTCGGTCGGCTTCTCTACCAGCACGCGGCCGTCGGCGCGGCTGGTGTGCTCCTGGATCACCACCGTATCGGCGCCCGCCGGCATCACGCCGCCCGTGAAGATGCGCGCCGCCTCGCCCGGCCCCACCGTGCCGGCGAACGGGCGTCCGGCCGCGACTTCGCCGACGAGCGCCAGGCTTGCCGGCACCTCGCCGATATCGGCGGCGCGCACCGCATAGCCGTCCATGGCGGAGACGTCGGCCGGCGGCTGCGTGCGCAGCGCCGCGAGATCATCGGCGAGCACGCGGCCATGCGCCTGCGCCAAGGCCACGGACTCGGCCGGCAGCGGGGCAGCCTCCCGCAGCACCAAAGCAAGTGCTTCCGCTACCGTCATCGACGCCACGGCTCGATCTCCGACTGCGCTACTTATCTTCCGCGCGATAGTGCCCCGACTTGCCGCCGCGCTTCTCGAGCAGGCGAATGCCCTCGATACGCATGCCGCGCTCGACCGCCTTGGCCATGTCGTAGATGGTGAGACAGGCGACCGCGACCGAAGTGAGCGCCTCCATCTCGACGCCGGTCTGGCCGGCCACCTGGGCGGTCGCGCGCACGATGAGGCCGGGCAATTTCCGGTCGGGCGCGATCTCGACCGCAATCTTGGAAACGGGCAGGGGATGGCACAAGGGGATCAGCTCATGGGTCCGCTTTCCCGCCATGATGCCGGCGATGCGGGCGGCGCCCAGAACGTCGCCCTTCTTGGCATTTCCTGACAGCACGAGGTCGAGGGTCTTTGCCGTCATGACCACGCGACCCTCCGCGACGGCAACGCGCGCGGTCACGGCCTTGCCCGAGACATCGACCATGCGTGCCTCGCCGGCTGCCGCGAGATGAGTGAGCTTGCGCGCGCGTGCCACGATCCTACTCCGCGGCGCCGAGCGGACGTTGCTCGCGGCGGCGCGGCTCAAGCAGCGCGCGCGTCGCCGCTTCGACGTCGGCTTGCCGCATCAGGCTCTCGCCCACAAGGAATGTCGACATGCCGGAGGACGCCAGCACATCGAGATCGGCGGGCGTGAAAATGCCGCTTTCGCCGACCGCCACGCGATCGCGGGGCACCAGCGGGGCCAGGCGCTGCGCGGTCGCGAGCGTGGTCTCGAAGGTCTTGAGGTTTCGGTTATTGATCCCGAGGAGGCGCGAGCGGCGTGTGAGCGCCCGCTCGAGCTCCGCGCGGTCGTGCACCTCGAGCAGCACGTCCATGCCGAGCGCGAGCGCGGCGCCCTCGAGATCGCGCGCCGCGGCGTCATCGACCGCGGCCATGATGATGAGGATGCAGTCCGCGCCCCAGGCGCGGGCTTCCATCACCTGATAGGTGTCGTACATGAAGTCCTTGCGCAGCACCGGCAAATCCGTCGCCGCGCGGGCCGCCACCAGATGATCCGGGGAGCCTTGGAACGAAGGCGCGTCGGTCAGGACCGACAGGCAACAGGCGCCGCCCTGCGCATAGGCGCGCGCGAGCGCCGGGGGATCGAAGTCGGCGCGGATCAGGCCCTTCGACGGGCTCGCCTTCTTGATCTCGGCGATCAGCGCAAACTGCCCCTTGGCAAGGGTGCCTTCGATTGCTGCGAGAAAGCCGCGCGGGGAGGGCGCCGCCTTGGCGGCGCGCTCGAGCTCCGCCAGCGGGCGCGCGCGCTTGGCGGCGGCAATCTCGGCGCGCTTGTAGGTCTCGATCGTCTGCAGGATGTCAGCCATCGCTCACTCGCTTGTCCCGGCCTCTTGAGCCGGGACCGTTCCAGATTCCGGCGTTTGGAGCGGTCCCGGGTCCATCAGTGCGTTTACGCGCGTGTGCGACGCGCTATGGCCGGGACACGAGCAGATTGTACGGTTGTCAGCCATTGGAGATCGCGATCAGGCGGTCGAGGCGGCCTTCGGCCTCGCCCGAATCGACCGACTTGGTCGCCAGCGCCACCCCCTGCGTGAGATCCTTGGCGCGCGCCGCCACGATCAGGCCGGCGGCGGCATTGAGGATGGCGACATCGCGGTAGGGGCCCTTCCTGCCCTTGAGGACGTCGAGCAGCGCCTGCGCGTTCTCCTTGGCGTCACCGCCGCGCAGCACCTCCGGCTTGACCTGCTTGAAGCCCACGTCTTCCGGGCTGATGGTGAAGGCGTGCACCTCGCCGCGGTCGAGCGCGGCCACGTGGGTCGGCCCCGCGGTGGTGATCTCGTCGAGCCCGTCGGAGCCGTGCACTACCCACGCGGCCTCGGAGCCCAGGTTCTTTAAGACCTGCGCCAGCGGCTCGACCCATTGGCGCGAGAACACGCCCACCATCTGCCGCCGCACGCCCGCCGGATTGGAGAGCGGGCCGAGCAGATTGAAGATCGTGCGGGTGCCGAGCTCGACCCGGGTCGGGCCGACATTCTTCATGGCCGGGTGATGCGCGGGCGCGAACATGAAGCCGATGCCGGCCTCCCTGATGCAGCGCGCGACCGCCTCGGGCGCAAGCTCGATCGCAACGCCGAGCGCGCCGAGCACGTCGGCCGCGCCCGAGCGCGAGGACAGCGCCCGGTTGCCGTGCTTGGCGACCGGTACGCCGGCGCCCGCCACGATGAAGGCCGCGCAGGTCGAAATGTTGAAGGAGCCCGACGCATCGCCGCCGGTGCCGACCACGTCGATGGCGTCGGTCGGCGCGGCGACGCGCAGCATTTTCTCGCGCATGACCGTGACCGCGCCGGTGATCTCGTCGACCGTCTCGCCGCGCACCCGCAGCGCCATCAGCAGCCCGCCCATCTGCGAGGGCGTAGCCTCCCCGGACATCATGCGATCAAAGCCGCGCGCGGCCTCCTCGCGGGTCAAGGCCGCGCCGGTCGCGGCCTTTGCAATCAGCGCCTTGAAATCGTCGCTCACGCCCGCCCCCATTCTGCCTAGCGCGCGGCCCGGCGCCGGCCCTGCACCCGGCGTGCCGCGCGCCTGCCGGTCGAAGCGTTCCAGGCCGCCGCGATATCGAGGAAATTCTTGAGGATGAGATGGCCGTGCTCCGAAGCGATGCTCTCGGGGTGGAACTGCACGCCGTGCACCGGCAGCTGCGCGTGCTTGAGCCCCATGATCAGGCGGTCATCGGTCTCCGCCATCACCTCCAGGCCCTCCGGCAGGCGCGCGCGCTCGACCACGAGCGAATGGTAGCGCGTCGCCTGGAACGGCCCATTGATGCCGCGGAACACGCCCCCGCCCTTGTGCTTGATCAGCGAAAGCTTGCCGTGCACCGGCAGCGGCGCCCGCACCACCTCGCCGCCGAACACCTGGCCGATCGCCTGATGGCCGAGACAGACCCCGAAAATCGGAATCTGGGCGGACGCCTGCGTGATGAGGTCGAGGCAGATGCCGGCCTCGTTGGGCGTGCAGGGGCCGGGCGACAGCACGATGGCGTCGGGCTCGGCGGCGATCACGTCGGCGGTCGCGATCTTGTCGTTGCGGTGGACGACGACCTCGGCCCCGAGCCCGCCCAGATAGTGGAACAGGTTGAAGGTAAAGCTGTCGTAGTTGTCGATGAGGACGATCATGGCGTCCGTTCTAACGCCCCGACAAAGGCCCGTCTATCCTCGATGGATGGGGTCGACCCAGGCGACCTCCTCGGGCTTCTCGATCGGCTCGATGTCGAGATTGATCACCACGGCTTCGTTGTCGCTGCGCACCAGCACGCATTCGAGCGGCTCGCTCGGGCTCGCATTGATCTCCTGGTGCGGCACGAAGGGCGGCACATAGATGAAATCGCCCGGGCCGGCTTCGGCGCTGAATTCGAGCCGCTCGCCCCAGCGCATCCGCGCCCGCCCGCGCACCACATAGATCACGCTCTCGAGCTCGCCATGATGGTGCGCGCCGGTCTTGGCATTCGCTTGGATGTTCACCGTGCCGGCCCACAGCTTGCGGGCGCCGACCCGCGCCAGGTTGATCGCCGTCTTGCGGTCCATCCCGGGCGTCTGCGCGGTGTGGGGATCGAGCGATCCGCCCGGGATCACCTGCACGCCGTCGTGCTTCCATTTGGGTCCCTGTGAAGCGTTCATCGTGCGCCTCCTATTGCCCGCGCCGCGCGGCGCTCGCGAAGCGCTTGGCCTCCTCGGCGGCGCGGAACAGGGCGCGCGCCTTGTTGATGCATTCCTGCTGCTCGGATTTGGGATCGGAATCCGCCACGATGCCGGCGCCGGCCTGCACATACATGACGCCGTCCTTGATCAACGCGGTGCGCAGCACGATGCAGGTGTCCATCTCGCCCGCGGCCGAGAAATAGCCGACGCAGCCCGCATAGATGCCGCGCTTCTCGGTTTCCAGCTCGTCGATGATCTCCATCGCCCGCACCTTGGGGGCGCCCGAGACCGTGCCGGCCGGAAAGCCCGCCGCCAGCGCATCGAGCGCATCGTGCGGGCCGCGCAGCGCCCCCTCCACATTGGAGACGATGTGCATCACCTGGCTGTAGCGCTCGACGAAGAACTGGTCGGTGACCTTGACGGTGCCGATCTCCGCCACGCGGCCGACGTCGTTGCGGCCGAGATCGAGCAGCATGAGATGCTCGGCCCGCTCCTTGGGGTCGGCCAGAAGCTCGACCTCGAGCGCCTTGTCCTCGTGCGGGGTCTCCCCGCGCGGGCGCGTGCCGGCGATCGGGCGGATGGTCACGGTGCCGTCCGCCACCTTGACCAGGATTTCCGGGCTCGAGCCCGCCAGCGCAAACGCGCCGAAGTCGAGAAAATAGAGATAGGGCGAAGGATTGACCCGCCGCAGCGCCCGATAGAGCGCGAACGGCGGCAGCTCGAACGGCGCCTCGAAGCGTTGCGCCAGCACGACCTGAAAGACGTCGCCGGCCGCGATATATTCCTTGGCGGCGCGCACCATCTTCTCATAGGCGGCCGGCGAGGTATTGGAACGCGGCAGCACCGCGAGCGGGCCGGCATGGCCATTGGCGGCGGCGTGATCGAGCGGCCGATCGAGCGCGTCCACGATCGCGGAGAGACGCTCGCCGGCGCGCGCCAGCGCAGCCTTGGCGGAGACGCCCTTTTCCGGACGCACCGGCGTCACCACCGTGATCGTGTCGGCGGTCGCGTCGAACACCAGCACGATCGTCGGCCGCAGCAGGATCGCATCGGCGATGCCGATCGGATCGGGATTGGGGGAGGGCAACTCCTCCATCAGCCGCACCATGTCGTAGCCGAGATAGCCGAACACGCCGGCCGCCATCGGCGGCAGCGCCGGCGGCAGCGCGATCCGGCTTTCGGCGATCAGCGACCGCAAGGCGGCGAGCGGCTCCCCCTCGCACGGCTCGAACCGGCGGCGCCGGTCGCTCGGCGCCCGGTTGACCTCGGCGCGCCCGCCGACCGTGCGCCAGATCAGGTCAGGCTCGAGGCCGATGATCGAATAGCGTCCGCGCACGGCGCCGCCTTCGACCGATTCCAGGAGAAAGCTCATCGGCCGGCCGGCCGCGATCTTGAGGAAGGCCGACACGGGGGTTTCGAGGTCGGCGACGAGCGTGGTCCACACGACCTGCGGCTCGCCGCGCGCATAGCATTTGGCAAACGCGCTCGACTGCGGCTCGATCTGCATGCCGGAGCTCAGAAATTGATGTCGGTGTCGTCGTTGCCGGGGTTGCTGCTGCCGCCGCCGCTGGTCACCTGGCTCACCGCGTTGCGATTGATGGTGACGCCGATCTCGCTTTCGACCTTGGCGACGTATTGGCTGAACAGATCCTGCGACAGCGAGCGGGTCAGGGCCTGCGCCATGGTCTTGACCTCGTCGGAATTCATGTCGGTCTTCGGCACCACAATGTCAGTGAGGTGGAACACGATCTGCTCGCCCGGCTGCTCGGCCGCCGCGCTCGCCACCGCATCTTTGGGGGTGACGAAGAGCTTGTCGGCTGCGCTCGCGGAAAACGGCGGCGACGCCACGCCACGCTTGAGGCCGGTCACGGTCTCGAGCTTGAGCCTTTCGGCGCCCGCAAGGTCGGCGAAGCGCGATCCGCCTTTGAGCTTGTCCGCGAACTCTTCCGCCTTGCTCTTCAGCCGCTTTGCGATCTCGTCCTCGCGCCAGCTCGCCTCGACCTTGTCCTTCACCTCTTCGAGGGGGCGATCGTGCGAAGGCGTGATGCCGGCGACCTCGTACCAGACGTAGCCGTCCTGCATCTGCAGGGGATCGGCATCGACCCCGACATCGCTGGAAAAGGCCGCCGCCAGGAGCCGCTGGGCATCGGGCAAGTCGGCAACCGCCTGGCCTGCGGGATCGTGGCCGGAGCGGTCGAGCTCGACGCTGCGCGCCGCCAGTTTGAGGGTCGCGGCGGCGTCCGCCAGCGTATGCCCTTCCGAGCGCACGTCCTCGATCTTGTCGTAGACCGACAGGATCTGGGCCTTGGCGCGCTCGATCGCGATCGATTTCTTGATATCGGCCGCGACCTCGGTCAGGGGCTTGATCTGCTCGGGCTCGACCTTGACAACATGGATGAGGGCTACGCCGAACCGCCCCTGCACCGGCGCGCTGGTCTCGCCCTCCTTGAGCGCGAAGGCGGTATCGGCGACGGTCTTGTCGATGATGGCGCCCTTGGCCAAGGTGCCAAGGTCGATGTCCTTGTCCGCGATGCCGCGTTCCTTGGCGATGTCGGCAAAGCTCGCACCCTTGGCGATGCGCTCGGCGTCGGCGCTGGCTGCGTCCAGGTTCGGGTAGACCATCTGCTGGAGCGAGCGCCGCTCGGGCGTGCCGAAACTGTTGCGGTGATCCTCGTAGGTGCGCTTGATGTCGTCGTCGGAGACCTCGATCCAGTTACCCTCGTCGGCCGGCAACAGCTTCAGCACCTCGATCTTGCGATATTCCGGCGCGCGAAAAAGGATCTTGCGCTCCTCGAAATAGTCGGCGAGCACCCTCGGGTCAGGAGGGGGGACCTCGCCCGCCTGGGCATGATCGAACAGGACATATTCGGCCGAGCGCTGCTCGTTCTGATAGCGGTCCATCGCCTCGATGGCGGCCTTCGGCACCAGCGGCCCGCCGGTGATCGTGCCCGAAAGCTGGCTGCGCGCCATGGCGCGCCGTCGCTCGGCAACAAAGCGTTGCTCGGTATAGCCGGCTTCGCGAATGGCCTGCTGGAAGCGCACGGCGTCGAACTGACCCGAGGCGGTCTGGAAGCCCGGCTGGGAGGTGATCAGGCGCGCGATCTCGGCGTCGGAGAGGCCAAGCCGCAGCGCCTGCGCCCGCTGATCGAGCGCCAGATCCGCCGTCAGCTGCTGCAGGACCTGGCGGTCGAAGCCGAGCGCGCGCGCCTGCTCCATGGTGAGCGGCCTGCCGATCTGGCGGCCGATCTGCTGCAGCTTGTCATTGTAGATCTGGCGGAACTGCTCGGTGGTGATCTCGGTGCGGCCGACCTTGGCGGCGGTGGCCATGCCGTAGCCGCGGAAAATGTCGCCGATTCCCCAGATCGCAAAGCTGCCGATCAGGAAGGCCACCACCGCCCCCATGATGGTCTTGCCGATCCAGTTCGAAGAGGCTTTTCGTAGACCTCGAAGCATAGAAATCCTGCCATGTTCCAAGAGAAGGCCAAGGACCGCGGCAAAGCTGACCAAAGGCTGAGCCATCATACGGACAGGCAGGCCCTACCGCAACCGATGCGACTTCCGGCCACAGCGACGAATGCTGCGCCCCCGGGAGCCCTTTGCGGGCCCTGGCGTGGCTGCGAGGGCTCTGGTAACCGCTAGTCCGCGAGCGAACAGGCGGACCAACAATGGCGACGCGCCCCCTCATTGCCGGTAATTGGAAAATGAACGGCCTGCAGGGGGCAACGGCGGAGTTGCAGAAGATCATCGCCGGGGGGCGCGATCTCAGCCGCAAGACCGACATTCTGGTGTGCCCGCCCGCGACCCTCATCGCGGGCTTTGCGGCGCTGGCGCGCGGCAGCGCCATCGCGATCGGGGCGCAGGATTGCCACCACGAGGCCGCCGGCGCGTTCACCGGCGACCTGTCCGCCGAAATGCTCAAGGATGCCGGCGCGAGCGCCGTGATCGTCGGGCATTCGGAACGCCGCCTCTACCATCATGAGACCGACGCCGCGATTCGCGACAAGGCGCTCGCCGCCGCCCGCGCCGGCCTGCTGGCCGTTGTCTGCGTCGGCGAGACGCGCGCCGAGCGTGAGGCCGGGCAGACAATCGATGTGGTGCGCCGCCAGCTTGCGGGCGCGCTGCCGGACAGTGGGAGCGGTGAGACCATCGCGCTCGCCTACGAGCCGGTCTGGGCGATCGGCTCGGGGCTCACGCCGTCGGGCGAGGATATCGCGCAGGTGCACGGCTTCGTCCGCGCCGAGCTTGAAGCCCGCTTCGGGGGCGCCGCCAGGGGAATTCGCGTCCTCTATGGCGGCTCGGTGAAGCCGGGCAATGCCGGCGCGCTTTTGCGGGTCGAGAATGTCGACGGGGCGCTCGTGGGCGGCGCAAGCCTCAAGGCCGAGGAGTTCCTCGCCATCGCGGCGGTTTACGGTTAGAGTTTGCCGATCCACAATCACTTCAACAAGATCACTTCAACAAGCCTGGGAGGAAGCCATGAGGATGGTCGCAGCCATTGCCACCGCCGCGGGCATATCGATGCTCGCATTTTCGCCTGCCGGCACCGCCGATGCAGCGGAGATCAAGGCGCTGGTGTCGAACGCCCTGAAATCGACCATGGAGGAGGCGGCTCCGCAATTCGAGAAAGCGAGCGGGAACAAGCTCGTCATCACCTTCGGGGCGGCCGCCGAGCTCAAGGCGTCGATCGAGAAGGGCGCGGCCGTCGATGTCGCCATCCTCACCACGGCGACGACCGACGACCTCATCAAGGGGGGCAAGCTCATCGCCGCCGGGCGCGCCGACATTGCCCGCTCGGGCGCCGGCGTCGCGGTCCGCAAGGGCGCGCCCAAGCCCGACATCAGCACCACCGAGGCGTTCAAGCACGCGCTCATCGATGCCAAGTCGATCGGCTTTGTGGGAGCAGGCGCGACCGCGCCCTATATCAGGAGCCTGTTCGATCGCCTGGGGATCGCCGATCAGGTGCAGTCCAAGCTCAAGGTCTTGCCGGCCACCAATCCGGCGGCGAATGCCGTCGCCAACGGCGAGGCTGAGCTCGGCATCACCCAGATCAGCGAAATCCTGCCCTATGCGGGCGCCGAGCTCGTGGGACCGCTGCCGCCGGAAATCCAGCTCTACACCGTCTATCCGGCCGCCGTCGCCACGGACACCAAGGAGTCCGCCGCAGCCAATGCATTGATCAAGTTCCTGACCGCGCCGGCCGCGATCGCGGTGCTCAAGGCCAAGGGCTTGAGCCCGGGCTAATGGCAGGGTCTGATGCGGCCGGGACATTGCCGACTTGCGCGTAGCCCGGTCGCCCAATTCCGCCTAGTCTTACAAAAGATAAC
>DATDGG010000433.1:0-2029 GCA_036522235.1 Xanthobacteraceae bacterium | reverse complement strand
GGTCAAGGGCTGGGAAGACAATATGTTCGACACTGTCTACGTGAAGAATCTGTCGTTTGCGAAGTAATCTTGTCCGCCCCCGCGCAGCGGAGGAGGGGGACCGCGCAGCCGCAGCGCGGCCATGTCCGCCCCCGCCGGATGCACGTCGCAATCGATCGGGCGAACGTCGGAGAGAGTGTCCATGAGCGCGACGATCTGATTCAGCAATCGGACGCATGGCGCACAACGTGGCCCGCCGCAGGGGGCGGTGGGAGTCGGGCGGTGGAGTGCACCCCTACAATGAGACAGAGAAATAAGGAACAGTTCTCGAGGGGGAGAACTGATGTCCGAACGACAACGTCGGGTATTTGAGCCGGAGTTCAAGCTTTCCGCGGTTAAGCGGTTGATTTCTGGGGAGCCGATTGAGGCTCTTGCTGCCGAGCTTGGTGTAACGAAGCTCCATTTGTACAAGTGGCGGCTGAAGCTCCACCGGGAAGGGGTGCTGCGGCGCGCTGGGCGGCCGGCTACTGTGGCTGGCGCGGCTGAGCCGGCGGCGCTGCGGGATGTTGGGTCGGCGCGCAAGCTTATTGGCGAGTTGGAGCGCAAGATCGGCCGGCAACAGCTGGAGCTCGATTTTTTTCGGCAAGCCTTGCGGCAAGTCGGGGGCGCACGGAGGCCGAGCGACGGGCCTTTCGTGCCGGCATCTACGCGGTCATCGCGGCGATGATGTCACCACGGCCACAAGGCGATCTCACGGTCGCGCGGATGTGTTGGCTTTCGGGTGTGACCCGCGCCGGCTATTACCGGCACTGGCGCGGTTGTGCGCCGCGCCAGGAAGAGACTGCGGTGCGCGACGCGCTGCAGCGCCTGGCACTGGCGAACCGGCGGTATGGTTACCGGCGGATCGCGGCGCAACTGCGCCGGGACGGGTTTGTGGTGAATCACAAACGGGTGCTGCGGCTGATGCGGCAGGACAATCTGCTGTGCCTGCGCCGGCGTCCGTTCGTGCCGGTAACGACCAACTCGCGCCACGAGTGGCGGATTGTGCCGAACCTGGCGCGCGGCCTGGTGCCGAGCGGGCTCGATCAGTTGTGGGTCGCGGACATCACCTATGTGCGCCTGTTGGAAGAGTTCGCCTACCTGGCAGTTGTGCTCGATGCCTTCAGTCGCCGGGTGATCGGCTGGGCGCTGGACACGCACCTGCGGGCGAGCCTTGCGAGCGCCGCGCTCGGCATGGCGATTGCGGCACGCCGGCCGGCGGGGGACAGCCTGATCCATCACTCCGATCGCGGCGTGCAATACGCCTGCTGCGAGTACATGGCCCTGCTGGAGGCGCACGCGATAAAGCCGAGCATGAGCCGCCTCGGCAATCCTTATGACAACGCCAAGGCGGAGAGCTTCATGAAGACGCTCAAGCAGGAGGAGGTCGACGGCCGCACCTATCGCGATCTCATCGAGGCGCGCACCGCGATCGGCGCCTTCATCGAGGAGATCTACAATCGTCAGCGCCTGCATTCGGCACTCGCCTATCAGCCGCCGGCCGAGTTCGAAGCCAACTGGCGCACGATCGCACCCGCCTCACCTGTGGCTGCCAGCTGCGACCTCGGGGCACGGCCTTGATCGCTCGGATCGCCCAGTGTTTGAACGCGAGGCCAGCGTCAAGGACGACTGCGTCGCCGCTGCGCGGTAAATCCTTGACGCCGGCCTCGCGTTCAAACGAAAGGCATCCAAGCGATCAAGGCCTGCTGACGATCAAGCTAAAGTCTGTCACACACGTCTCCGAACCGGGCCACGCAGCCCCGTCCCAACAAAGTTACCAACGCAACCAGTTCCTTGTTTCGTGTCTCACCACAGGGGTGCACCTCAGCGGCCGATTCCCTGTTAAACAGGGAATTTATCAGGGAATTTTTGAAAATCTGCGCCCCCCCGCGCTTGCCGGCATCAATTCGCGCTGGCTCGCAAACGCATTCCCGACACATGCGGAACAGTGAATTTCGTGCCGGCGAACAGCGAGTTCGTGCATGACGACATCGAATTCATATGACGAAAC
>DATDGG010000432.1:0-6185 GCA_036522235.1 Xanthobacteraceae bacterium | reverse complement strand
CGATCGCGCCGGAGGACAACAGCGCGTTGAACGGCTGCGCCACGCTGCCGATCGCCCCGCTCGCCGACATCGCCAGATTGCCGGTGGTGAAGATGGCGTTCGGCGCCTGCGCTATGCCGCCACCCGACACCGCCACCGTGGTCGTGCCACTGGGATTGGTCACGGTGCCGGCGAAGGTAACCGGAGCGTTGGACGTGATGTTGATCAGCGCATTGGCGTTGCCGGCGAAATTGATGCCGAACGGGTTGTCGGCCTTGACCGAGCTCGTCAGCCTCAAGGTGATGTCGGTCGCGAAATTGTAGAACCAGCGGCCGTACGGATCGTTCGGATCGAGTTGGAGGAAGCTATAGTTGCAGCTGCTGAGATAGCCGCTGCACCCGCCGTAACCGTGATTGACCTGGAAAATGCTGTTGACGGACGCCGACATCGTCTCCTTGAAGACGTACGGGGTCGAGTTGTCGATGATGACGCGGCCTTGCGCGTTGAGGTCCGAAACAGGCTGATTGTTGGCGTTCAGGAAATACCAGGGATTGCCGTCGGACTGGACGCTGGTGAACTGCCAGTTGCCGTTGTTCGCCAGGTCGCGCGTCAGCTCGGCCTGCTGGATCCATTCGAAACGTGCGCCGGAAATCGGAACGTATCGGGTCGAGCTGCCTGAGGTGCTCAATGCGCTCAGCAGCGGCGTCGCGTTTGGTCCTGACAGGATCGGATCACTGCCGTTGCCGGTCCGGTAGACGTTCACGCCCTGCCCCGGAGTGTACAGATAGGTGGTGGTGTTGCTGGCGTCTGCCTGCAGCCGATCGACGATCTTGACGCGGCTGACCAGCGGCTGGCCGTTGGTGGTCGAGCCGGTATTCACTGCGTTCACGGTCACCGCAAGGCCGGTCTGGTTGTTGATCGTGACCTGGCCGAGTCCGCCATTGACGTTGATGTTGCCGCGCGACTGCGGCGAGGTGTTGATGATCTTGCCGTCGAGCAGAACGAAGCCGCCGCCGGAGGAGGCATTCACGTTCGACAGGCTGAGCGTGTTGCTGACCGTATTATAGGTCGTGGTGATGACCTGGTCGCCGAGCCCGATGGTGGAAAGGTTGGGAACCACGTAGCTCGCACTCAGCCCCTCATACGCCGTGGCGTTGTGCGAGCCGGACCTGAGCGACTGCTGGCCGAGCTGATATTCCAGCTGATACGCGGCGATCGCACCGCCGCCGGTGACGACGGTCTTGTAGACCGGGTTGAAGGTGATCTGGAAGGTGAGCGGATTGAAATTGAAGTCGAAGCCGGCCAACACCTTCGATGAGGTCGCGGGCGCCGTCAGCGATTGCGGCAGCGAGACCGACCACGAATTGGGGATGCCGGCCTGGATAGTGCCGTTGACATTGATGATGTTGGCCTTGATGGCGACCGGCCCGCCGAGCGCCTGCACGAGCCCGGGGGTGCCGTAGCTGTTGGTCTTCGGCGCCGCAGGGAGGTTCGCGTAGTTGTAGCTGGTAGCTGCGTTCAGGAAGCCGTTGCTCGCGGTGCTGGTCGAAGCTCCATTGACGCCGCCGGCGATTATGTAGGGAACCACCGGCTGATATTCGCTGTGACCGTCGTCCTGCGTGGTGCTGAACGGCGTCATCACGTAGTTGGTGCCGAGCGGGCTCTTGCTGTTTGCCGTCCCCCCACCGCAGGTGCCATAGGCGCTGAAGGCGCAATTGCCGAAGAACACCCAGGAATTGTTGTCGTGTGACAAAGGCGTGCTGGGGAAGGCATAGGAAAAGAACGGTACATACGAGGGGATCGCGTTGCCGCCAACGCCATAGAGCGTCAGGTTCAACAGGTTCTGCGGCGATGAGTCGTAGAAGGAGGGAATCTGCGACGGGTCGATCCGTTGCGGCAGCGTCAGCGCGAACAGGTTGGCCACATAGGACGCGACCGTCTGCGCCGCCTTGCCGAGCGACACCGGGTCGTTGAGCGCGGGCGGGCCGCCTATCGGCGAGCCCGGGAAGTTCATGAAGTTGACCCAGTCGCTATAGGGGAACGAATCCGCGTTGTACATCTGTCCCGGATTGACCGCGGACACGACCAGGCCGCCATTCGGCGCCGTCTCCGACACGCTCGCGGCGAGCACGGTGCCGAGCTGGCCGAACCAGCCGGTCGCATTCTGAAGCACGACCGGGCCGCCGAGATTGGTGATGTTGCCGGTGTTGAAGAGGGCCGGCCCGGCGCTGCTGCCGGGGAGGCTCGGCCCGGCATAGCTCATGTCGACCTTGATGATCGGCCCGGCCGGATCGATCTCCTCGTCGAGGCGGACCGCGCCGACATCGCCGCGCTGCGCCTTGCCGGTGAAGATGACCTGGCCGCCGGGCGCGTCCGGAATATAGGCCGACTCGAGCACCACGTAGGCGGAGGTGGTGTTGACCACGTTGATCTTCGGGCCGCCATACGCGGTCAGCTTGCCTGCGCCCTGGATCGTGTCCGCGTTGATGGTGATGTTGCCGCCCGCCGCATAGAGCTGACCGATCATGAAGGCCGGCACGTGGCCCGATGACACGCCGTTGAGCATGATCGGGGCGACTTCCGGATCGAACTTGGCGTTCACGAACGCGGTCGGATCGAAGCTCTGCGCCGCCACCGCCGCGCCGGCCGACAGCGTGACGCCATTGACGATCACGGGGGCGCCGCTCAGCAGGGTCAATTGCGCCGGATCGTTCACGCCGCAGGTCGCCGCACCGCAACCGATCTGGATCTCCTGGTCGTGATAGATGCCGGCCGTCACGGTGCCGTTGATGGTGACGGTCGAGGAGGTCGTCGGGGTGACAGGTCCCGTGCCGTCGACCGATACCGGGATGAAGCCGAGCTCGTAGCCGTGCCCGACGGCGTGCGGGGCCTGGACGGACGAGCCGTTATAGGCGCCGATCGTGATGTTGGTCGCGCTTTCGATCTGCGCGCCGGCGCCCTCGGACACGGCCGCATTGTTGGTGACGAGGGCCGAGGCGTTGGCGCCCGGTATGGCGATGAGCCCATAGACATAGCCCTCAGCATCGGCGACGGCGTTGATGCTGGTCAGCTGGAAGGCCGTCGGGTCGAACCCGGCGGTGACATTCACCGTGCCGATGGCGAGCACGGTGGTGTTGGTGCCGAGCGTGACATTCTGGTTCGAAATGATGGTCGTATCGGCGCCCGCGTGCCCGACCGACGCCAGGCCCCAGGTATTCACCAGCGCCATGGTGGCGGCGGAAACCTGCGTGTCGGTGCCGATATTGATGTTGCCCTGGCTGATGAGCTGATTGGGGTTCAACGCCGTCGCATCGGCGATGGTCACGGCAGTGGTGAGATTGGCGTTGAGCGTCGAGCTGACGCCCGCGCCCTCGAGCAGGCCGCCGGTCTGCAGCGACACGGTATCGTTGGTCGTGAGAATGGTCGACGCCAGCATGGTGATGCCGTCGGTCCCGGTCATCACTACGACGCCATGGCCGACATTGATGTTGGTATTGCCGGTGACGTTCGTGGTGCTGGTGGCGCCGGCGCCGTTGATGCCGCCGCCCGCCGCCGCCTTGGCGCTGTCGTCGGAGCTGGTCTGATTGAACTGGCTCTGCGCCGCCATGGTGAGGCCGCCGCTCAACACCATGCCGTCGTTGTTGCCGAGGTTCGCCGTCGTGCTGCCGTCGATGTTATTGGTGGCGATCGAGGCGCTCGCCCCGACCGCGGCGGCGTTGATCGAATCGACCGTGGATTTGAATCCCGTCACGTGCAGGGCATTGATCGTCACGGAGCCGCCGACGAAGAGCGCGTTGTCCCCGAGGTTCGCCGTGACGTTCGAATTGCTGGAGGTGGAAGCCGCCGCCCCGGAGCCTGCCAACAGACCACCGGCGCCGGCGACCGATTTCGCGGAATTGTAGTCGTAGCCGGTCGCCGCGATCGTCAGATCGCCGGTGCGCGCGAGGCCCGAGGTGATGCCCGATCCCGCTTTCGCCAGCGTGACCGTGTCGGAGCTCGAGCCTGCCTTGACGTCGCCGACCGCGAGCAGGCCGCCGACCGCGATGCCGGTCGAATAGGAGACCTGGTTGGTCTGGTTGCTGGCGGAAATCGTCACATTGCCGTTGGGCAGCGTGACCGCATCGCCGATCTCGGCGGTTACATTGGCGCTGTTGCTGGCACTGGTCACCGTGCCGTCGGCGCTCAGATAGAGCGCACCGGATCCCGCGATGGCCCGTGCCGCCGCCGCAGTGCCGCCGCTCGAGAAATCGCCGGTTGAGCCCGGCGTCGACTTCGAGGCGGGGAACGAGTCGGTCGGCACCGCGCCGGGCACCGCGCCGCCGAACGTGCTTGCCGCCGTGACATTGAGCGCGCCGGCCGTGAGATTGGCGCCGCTGTCCACTTGCGCCGTCACGATCGGCGACACGCTCGCATGGGCGATCGAGACGCCGACTGCCCCGCCGGCGGCGACCGCAACGCCGAAGGCCATGGCCTTGGCGTCCGGGGTATCGGTCGCCGTCAACGAGACCGTGCCGGTGTCGACATTCACGTTGGCGGCCGCGAGCTCCGCGGTGACCCGGCTTGAGTCGCTCGCAGTGGCCTGGGAGCCGGCTCCAGCCGCCTCCAGGCCGCCGACGCCCGCTACAGTCATGGCGTAGCTGGCGCCCTCAGCTGAGGCGGCGAGCGAAAGCCCGTTCCCCGTCACATTGGCGCTCGGCAGCACCGACGCGCTGACCGTGCTGGTCTTGGCCACATTGGCGAGCGAGATGCCGATTGCCAGGCCGCCCCCGGCGGTGGCGCCGAAGGCATCGCCGCGCGCGGTCGAGCCGTCGTCGGCCGTCACGGTGACGTTCGGGGCCGTGCCGGTGCCGGGCGTGACGACAGTGCCGCCCAGTGCCGCCACGACCGTGTTGTTGACTGCCGTGTCGGCCACGGCGGCGCCGGCCGCGCCCGCGAGCCCACCGGCTCCCGCAAAGGCCTGCACCTGCGCGGCGCTGCCGCCCTGGTCCGCCATGGTGGCCGAGACGGTCACGTTCGACGTGGTCAGGAGCGCCGGATTCACGGAGGCGATGACGGTGTCGTAGACTCGGGTGAAGCCGATTGCGGCACCGCCGCCGCCGAGCGCGGCTGCGCCCACGCCGACGAGGTAGTTGTTGGTGTGCACCTGCGCGCCCGCCGTGGTGCTGACCGAGCCCGCCGTGATGGTCCCGCCGGCGACCTGGGCGGTCACCGCATCGTTGGAGCCGCCGAGCGCCGCCGTCACGCTATAGGCGGGCGTTACCGGCGCGCCATTCATGGCGAGCAACTGGTACTGCTGGTTGGCGTAGGTCTGCGTCTGCTGGACGTAGCCGGTGTAGAGGCCGTTGGCGTAGTCCTGCACCTGCTGGTCGGTCGGATTGGCGAGGTTCAGCGCCGCCGCGGCGAGCGGCCGATAGGTCGCGAGCGCGGACGTATTGAGGACGAACACGCCATTCTGCACGCTGCCCGCGCCGATGAGTTGCTGATAGGCCGCATCGTCGCTGCTCGACAGCGCCTTCTGGACATAGCTTGGGATCGATGCCGCCGCGAGCGTGAGCTTGCCGGCGCTGACGGCGCCGGCCGCCAAGAGATTGCCATACTGCGTATCGGCATAGACCTGCGTGGCCTGCACCAAGCGCAGATATTGCGCGGCCGCATAGGCCTGCACTTGCGCATCGCTCGGCGCGGGAATGCCGAGCGCCGCCACCGCGACCGGGCGGAAATCGGCAAGGCCGCTCGCGCTCAGGGCATAGGTCGTGCCCTGCCCGGTGCCGTCATTGATGAGCTGCTGGAAGGTCGCAAAATCGGGGGCGCTGAGCGCCGCCTGGGCAAACTGTGGGACGGCGGACGGACCGAGCACATATTTGACGTCGCCCGCGGCGAGCTGGTGATAGAGATTGTTGGCGTAGGTCTGCACCTGCGCATCGGTGGGATTCGCGGTCCCCAGCGCGGTCGCGGCAGCGGCGTGGAGCAGTTTCAAGCCCGCCGCATTGAGGGTCAGCACGCTATTCTTGATCGAGCCGTTGTTGATCAGGTTCTGATATTGCGTCAGCGCATAGGCCTGCACCTGCGCGTCGGTCGGATTGGGATTCGCGTTCGTCGCAACGGCCGATCGGAAGGCGTCGAGCCCGGTCTTGCTGAGCAGGAAGCTGCCGCCACCGCCGGTCGAGATCGTATTGACGGTCGTCAGCGTGCCAGCGCCAGTGCTG
>DATDGG010000431.1:0-21958 GCA_036522235.1 Xanthobacteraceae bacterium | reverse complement strand
GGATGGCCTGTGCGAGGCTGGCGATGCCGCCGTCGCCGGCGTCGACGCGGCTGCGGGCGCGGTTGAGGATGACGTTGATGGTGAGGATGGCGCCGAGAAGTCCGAGCGCCGCCACATAGGGGGCGATGGTGAACGAAATCGAATTCATGGGAGAGCTCCGCTGATGGATTGTAACAGCCACGCCACCCCGACCGGGCAACAGGCCTCCGACACGCCATGTCGGACGGCGCAACATCTAATCGACAGCGACGGCGGATTTATTTCAGGGAAATTTGCGCAGGAGCCGGCTTGGCTTACGGGTGCCGGGGGCGGCTGCCATCTCGCCGAAAACGCGTGTAAGCTTCCGCGTCCGAGCCGGGAGCCATTCCATGACCACGCTTTTGAATACCCTTCGCGGGGCAGCGACGATCGCGGCCGCGCTGATACCCTGCGGTGCCTTCGCGCAGGCGACCCCGCCGCTGTCGACCTGCGCGGGCGAGAGCAATGTTCCGGCCTGCGCCGCGCTGCCGGGCGATCGCGCCGAGGGCTGGCGCGGGCAGAGCCGCGCCGAGGTGATGGCGCCGCACGCCATGGTGACCACGAGCCAGCCGCTCGCCGCGCAGGCGGGATTGCAGGTCATGCGGGCCGGCGGCAATGCCATCGATGCGGCGGTCGCGGCCGCCGCGGTGCTCAATGTGGTCGAGCCGATGAACACCGGCATGGCCGGCGATCTGTTCGCCGTCATTTATGTGGCGAAGGAGAAGAAGCTGCATGTGCTCAATGCGAGCGGCATGGCGCCGTCCGGCGCGACCTTGGCGCATTACAACGCGCTCGGCTATCGGGCCGAGCCGCGCAACTGGGGACCGGGCTCGGGCATGCCGGGCGGCGGCATCCTGACGGTCACGGTGCCGGGCTCGGCCTGGGGCTGGGACGAGGTGCTGCACCGCTACGGCAAGCTCACCTTCAAGGAGGTGCTGCAGCCGGCCATCGACTACGCGGAGAACGGTTTCCCAGTCTCGCAGCGCATCGCGCTCGAATGGGATTTGCCGGAGGCACTGCCGCTGCAGGAGTGCTGCACGCGGCTTGATCCGGATTCGGTCAAGACCTGGTACATCGACGGCCGCCCGCCGGTCGCCGGGCAGATCTACCGCAATCCCGATCTCGCCAAGAGCTTCCGCCTCCTGCAGGAGCAGGGACGCGACGCCTTCTACAAAGGCGAGATCGCCCGCGCCATCGTGGCGAAATCGACGTCGCTCGGCGGCACCATGACGCTCGAGGATCTGGCGAGCTACCAGGGCCAATGGCTCGAACCGGCCGCCAGCGACTATCACGGCTATGGAATCAACGAATTGCCGCCGCCCTCGCAGGCCTGGGGCGCCAACCTGATGCTCAATATCCTCGAAGCCTGCGTGCCGAAATGGTCGAAGGGCGCAAGCCTCGCGCAGCTCGGGCCACGCAACCCGAAATACTGGCACTTCCTGGTCGAGGCCAAGAAGCTCGCTTACGCGGACCTGTTCCGCTACAACGCCGACCCCGATTTTGTGAAGGTGCCGCTCGACATGTTGTTGTCGAAGGCGCACGCCGCCGCGCAGTGCTCCAAGGTCGATCCCGATCATGCCGCGGCGACCGGCCCGGCCTCGACCGCGGATTCGAACGGCGACACCATCGTGCTCTCGACCGCCGACGACGAGGGCAACATGGTGTCCTGGGTCAACAGCAACTATTCGGGCTTCGGCTCGGGCATCACCGTGCCGGGCTTTGGCTTCATCCTGCACAATCGCGGCGCGCTATTCTCGCTCGATCCCAAGAGCGTAAACGTGATCGAGCCGCACAAGCGGCCGTTCAACACGCTTTCGGCCGGCTTCGTGATGAGGGACGGAAATCCGCTGATGTCGATCCTGCTCATGGGCGGTGACATGCAGGCGCAGGGCCACGCACAGGCGCTGGTCAACATTCTCGACCTCGGCGCCAATGTGCAGGCGGCGACCGACATGGCGCGCTTCCATCATTCGCAGGTGCCCAACCGCCTCGACCTCGAGCTCAATCTCTACACGGCGATGGGCAAGGAGCTCGCCGCCATGGGGCATCATGTGAACCCGGTCGGCGGCGGCTCGGTCGGCGGCTTCCAGGCGATCGTAGTGGCGCCATCCGCGACCGGCGGCACCGGCGCCGCGCCAGCGCACGGCTTCTATCGGGCCGGCTCCGACCATCGCAAGGACGGAGAGGCGGTCGGGTGGTGAAGCGACCCTCGGATCGATCGGGCGGAGCCGGGAGTTGACCAACCAAAGCGGTTGTGGCGTTTACGACTGGGTCCGAAGCAGGCGGACGCCTTTGTCGCGAGCGACCTCACCTGCAACGGATTGAACAGGAGATGCGTATCATGCGGGTTTGTTGGTCCAGCGCTCTCGGGTTGGCTCTGGCGGCGCTCGTTTGGTCGGCGAGCGCTCCCGTGGGCTTGCCGGGCGCGCTTGCCCAGTCGGCGGCGCCGGCGGGGGACTTCCAGTGGAAGGCGCTCGGGGAGCGGACCTACGATGCCAACTGCAGCGGTTGTCATCAGCGCAGCGGAAGCGGCATTGCGGGCGGCTTCCCGCCGCTCGCCGGCCATGCGCCGGAAGTGTTCGCGCAGAAAGGCCGTGCCTATATGGTCCGCGTCATCCTGTTCGGCCTCACTGGGGCGATCGAGGTCGCGGGCACCAAATACAATGGCAACATGCCCTCCTGGGACCAGCTGAAGGACGAGGAGATCGCCGCCGTCATCGACCATGTGCTCACGGCGTGGGACAACGACCAGCACCTGCCGAAGGATTTCAGGCCGGTCGTGCCGTCGGAGATCGCGGCCGCGCGCGCCGACAAGCTCACGGGCGCGCAGGTCTATGCGTTGCGCGAGCCGGGCGCGGCCCCGGCCGCGAGCAAAGGCGCGCCCCCTTCGTTCACGCCGGCGCAGGCGGAGCGTGGCGAGCTCGCCTATTTGCATAGTTGTGTCGATTGCCATGGCACCAGGCTCGACAACGGCGAGTTCGGTGGACCGCCGCTCAAAGGCCTGTCGTTCGCGCGCCACTGGGAGGGGGCCAATGTGGCGGCGCTGTTCGGCTTTATGAGGGCGAAAATGCCGCCCGACCGTCCCGGTCAGCTGACCGACGAGACCTATGCGGATATCATCGCCTTTATCCTGGGCGAGAATGGCTACAAGCCGGGCGACAAGGAATTGCCGCCGGACGCGAATATCCAAGAAGCCATGAGTCTCAAAAAGTAGCGCGCTCTGGCGAGCGTCGCGGAGCCGTCGTGATCGATTTCACGCTGACGCAGCTGGTGATGCGCATCGGCGCGGTGCTTTTCATATCGACTCTGCAGGGCGTTGCGATCGCGGTGGCGGCGGTCGCGCTCGGCGATGCCGGACCCAAGCACGACGGGCGTCTCACCATCAACCCGCTGGCGCATGTGGATCTCATCGGCGACGCAGTCGCGCTGATCTTCGCCGCCGGCTGGGGCAGGTGGGTGGCGGTCGATCCGCGTGCGTTGCGCCACGGCCGCCTCGATCTGCTGCTGGTGGTGGCGGCCGGCTTTTTCGGGATCGTGCTCGGCGTCGCGGCGCTGCGATGGGGACGGCCGTTCCTGCTGCCGCTCCTGCCCGACACCGCCGCGGCGGCGGGTTTTGCGCTCATCCAGACAGTGATCGAGATTGGTCTTGCGTTTGCGGTCTTGAGCTTGCTGCCGGTGCCGCCGCTTGCGGGCGGGCATTTGTTGGTTGCGGTGATGCCGGGATGGCGCGATCGATTGCCGCGCCTTTCGTTCTTTCTCGGGCTGATCCTTGCCGCGCTGATGTTCATCGGCGCGTTCAGCCGCGTGCTCGATCCGGCGGTTCGATTCCTATCCCAACTAGTGCTCGGTGAAGACGTTGGGATGTAGCCCGGATGGAGCGTTAGCGTAATCCGGGGCCGCTACCCGCATTCCGCTTGCGCTCCATGCGGGCTACGAAGCCTTACCCAAATAGCGCATCAGGATGGCGGCCACGGTGCCGTCATGCGTGCGTCGTTCCAATGCGTCCGCTATGGCACGCTTGAGGGTGAGGTCGCCCTTCCACAGGCCGAACGCGACCGGGTAGCGCGGGAGATCGCCGGAAAGCCAGTCCACCGCAAGGCCCTCGCGCGCCGCGATCCGCTCGGCATTGAGCTTTTCGGTCACGCCCGCTTCGAAGCGTTTTTCGCGCAGGCCCGTTACCAGCGCGTCGGCGCTCGCGACAATCGATACCTCGACCTGCGCGGCGCGCAGCGCGCTTGCGAGTGCGATCCGGTCGAGGCCCGACGGCGGTGGGAGAACGCCGATCATGCGGCCGCGCAGGTCGGCTATCGACGCAAGTGTGCCGGCTTGCGGCACGAGCAGCGCCCAGCCGGTCTCTGCGTAGGGCGGGCTCGTCTCCAGAAACGACCGGGTCATCGACGAAGCCACCACGCCGCCGGCCAGAACCTCGCAGGCGGCGCGCGTGATGTGCCAGGCGCGCGGATTGAAGTCGCGCCCCATGGCCGGCTCCGGCACGCTCGCCAGCATGAGACTGAGATCGCGGGCAAGCGCCTGCAGGATTTCGATATCGATGCCCGGCGCCCGCGCATCGCCGGTGACGAAGGGGGGAGCGAGCGCCGGCAGGCAGACATGCAGCGTGCCGGCGCGACGCACCTCGCCGAGCGACGTAGCGGGCGGTCGCCGATAGACCGCCGCCAACAAGGCGAGGATCGGGAGCGCGCCGAGCGCATCGCGGATGAGGCCGTGCTGCGCCACGCTTGCCTCCTCAGGTTCGGCGGAAGTCGCGCAGCGCGATCAAAAAGAAGACCGCCCCCATCGCGACCAGGACGGCCGGTCCGAGCCGCGGATCGAACTGGTGGAAGTGGATGAAGGCGCCGCGTAGCGCGTCGATCGCATAGGTGAGCGGGTTGAGCTCGATCAACGTGACCAGCCATTCCGGATAGATCACGCGCGTCTGCGCGCTGGTGAGCGACGGATCGAGCGGGAAGATCGAGCTCGACAGGAAATAGAGCGGCAGGATCACCACGTTGGAGAACACCCCGAAGCCCTCGAAGCTGCGGATGCGGTTGGCGATGACCACGCCCAGCGAAGTCAGCGCGAATGCCAGCAGGAACATCAACACGAGACCGGTGCCGAGATCGGCAAGCGTCATGGAGAGATCAGCGAAACGGGCAAGCGCGAGCACCAACGCGCCATGGAACAACGCGACGGTGGTGCCGCCGAGAATTTTTCCGAGCAGGATCGCGGCGCGCGGCATCGGCGAGACCAGCACCTCGCGCAGGAAGCCGAATTCGCGATCCCAGATGACGGAGACCGCCGATTGCACCGAGGTATACATGATGTTGAGCGCAATGACGGCCGGGAACAGGAACTGCACATAGGTATACGGCACGACGAAGCGCACCTCGCCGTAGATTTCGCCGCGAAAATACGGATTGAGGCCGATGCCCATGATCAGAACATAGAGCAGCGGGCGCACCACGCCGCCGATCAGCTGGCCGCGGTCGCGGATGGCGCGCTTCACCTCGCGCAGCCAGATGGCGTAGAGCCCGCCGGCGGTCGCGGTCATCGTGTGTGCTCGCCTCCGCGCTTGCCGAATTCGTAGGTGCGCTCGCGCGCACCGGCCGCCTGGTCGCGCAGTTCGCGGCCGGTCAGTGAGAGGAACACGCTTTCGAGGCTCGGCTCCTCGACCGCGAGCCTGCGGATGCGCGTGCCGTAGCGGGCGAGGAAGGATTCCGTGAAGGCCTCGCCGGCCGAGCGCAGCACGATGTCTTCGCCATGGCGCGTCGCGATGTCGGCATGCGCCGACAGGAGCTCCGCTGCGATCGCCTCATCGCGCGGCACCACGCGCAGCTGCGCATGGCCGTGGCTGGCCTTGAGAGCCGCCGGCGTGTCGTCGGCCAGGATGCGCCCGCCATCGATGATGCAGACGCGATCGCAATGCTCGACCTCGTCGATATAATGGGTGGTGACGATGACCGTCAGATCGCGCTCGCCGCGCGCGTTGCGCAGATACTGCCACATGCGTTCGCGCGACTGGGCATCAAGACCGGCGGTCGGCTCGTCCAGAAACAGAATCTGCGAATCGTGCACCAGCGCGCGGGCGATCTCGAGCCGGCGCTTCATGCCCGAGGACAGCGCGCGCACCAAGGTGTCGCGCCATTTCTCAAGCTCCACGAGCGCGAGCATTTCGGCGATGCGTCCCCGTCGTACCGCTTTGGGGACGCCGTAGACCAAGCCGTGAAACTCGAGATTTTCCAGGACTGTCAGGCGGTCGTCGAGGCTCGGCTCCTGGAACACGACGCCGAGGCTCGAGCGCGCCTTGAGCGGATCCCGCATCACGTCGACGCCGCCGATGCGCGCGGTGCCGCTGTCGGGGCGCAGGATGGTGCACAGGATATGCAGGAGCGTGGTCTTGCCGGCGCCGTTGGGGCCGAGCAGCGCGAACACGCTGCCGCGCGCGACCGCAAAGGCCACGTCGTCGAGCGCCACGGTGCGGCCGTAGCGTTTGCTGATATGGTCGATCTCGACCGCGGGGGGCGGGGCTGCGTTCACGGCGGGCTCATTCGGGTTCGCTGTCCAAGCATGATCCCGAAAAGTGGAAACCGGTTTTCCGAGAAGATCATGCTCAAAGGAGAAGCTAGAGCCCTTTGCGGACTAAATCAAAAGCCAAAGGGTTCTAGCGTACAGGTGTCGCCGGGAAGCCGAAACCCTTGAGAATGCCCTCGATCGTTCCATCCCCGCTCAGGGCGGCGATCGCCTGATCGAGGTTCGCGCGCAGAAAGGTCTCGCGCGCGAGCAGCACCGCCCCGACATCCATGGTGGAAGGCGGCAGCGGCTTCAAGGCGATGATGCGCAGCTTGGCGAAATCCGCATTGGCCTTTTGCAACGCCCAGAACGACGGCCCCCAGACGAGCGCCGCGGCGAGCTTGCCGTCGGCGACGTCCTGGAGGGCGGTTTCGTCGGATGCAACCGGAAAATGGGTCCAGCGCTCGGCGGGCTTCAGGGATTCCAGATATTGCATCAGCCGGATGTCGGCGCTGGTGCCGATGGTGCCGCCGATCACCTGCGACAACGGCACGTCGGCGAGCGATTTCCAATCCGCATTGGCGGTCACCAGCACATAGGAGCCGCGATAGTATCCGCGCGTGATGGTCAGCCATTCCGGGTAGACGTCCGCGATCAGCTTGAAGCCGAGAAACACATCGCAGGTCTCGAGCAGGACCTGGTAGATCTGATCGATGTCCTCGCCCGACCAGTCCTCGCCGACCGTATGCTCCTTGCCCTCCAGGAGCAGCGCGCCCGCGATCGCCGCGCCGATCTTGCGGGCGACCGGCAGGTCGGGATCCCGCTCGTCGACGCAGTAGTGGAGCTGCGTGCCGTCCTGCCGGGTGCCGTATTTCCATTCGTCCTGCACATAGGGGGTCTGCGCCAGCGCGAGCGCCGGAATAAGCAATGCGAAGAGGAGCCCCCATCTCAACCCTCCCCCTGAGAGGGGGAGGGTGGCACAGAAGGTGCCGGGTCGGGGTTCCACTTGCTCGCGGGCTCTGTGGCGTAACCCCCACCCGACCCGCTTCGCGGGTCGACCCTCGGGTCGGGGCCCGAGGGCAGGCCCTCCCCCTTTCAGGGGGAGGTTGAGGGGAGCGTGGCTCATTTATCCGGCAGGGCGAACACCCAGAGCACCGAGCCGCCGTCGGGCGATCCGATCTCGGGCGTCAGCGTCGCCAGCGCTTTCATCTGGCTCGAGCCGTTGCCGGTCGCCACCGCGACATATTGCTTGCCGTTGACCGAATAGGTGATGGGGAAGCCGTTCACGGCATTGTTGGTACGCACTTCCCAGAGCACTTGCCCGGTCGTGTCGTCGAAGGCGCGGAAGTAGCGATCCCAAGTGCCGGTGAAGACGACGCCGCCACCGGTCGGCAGCATGGCGCCGGTCTCCGGCGCACGCTGGCGATGGGTCCAGGCCGGGGTGCGGTCGGCGAGCTTGAACGCGTCCACGCGTCCGATATTGCCGTCGCTGTTGGGCACCGTAGTGCGCGCGAAGGTCGCGCGGCCGCCGCCCGTATAGGCTTGGCCCGGATCGAGCGGCAACGGTGTCGTGTTCGAGCAGAACTCGTTGAGCGGCAGATAGAGGAGCTGCGTCTTCGGGCTATAGGCGGTTGCCGGCCAGCCGCGGCTGCCCGGATCGGCCGGGCAGTTGACGGTGGTTTGCCCGATATGGGGAACCGCCGAGGCCCGGATCGTCTTCTCGCCGGTCTTCGGATCGAATTTCTCCACCACGTTCTGTGGCACGGTTTCTTTCGCCCACAGCCACTGGCCGTTGACGCGATCGATCGCCTCGATGATGCCGAGCTTGCCGGTGGTGACCAGCGCCTTGCGGGTCTCGCCGTTGAACGGCAGGTCGACCAGGATACGCTCGTAGACGTAATCGAGGTCCCAGGTGTCGTTCTCCAGATACTGATGGTACCATTTGAGCTTGCCGGTATCGGGATCGATCGCCAGCGTCGAGTCCGAATAGAGCGCGTTGTTCTGCGCGCCTTCCTTCTTCGGCAAGGTGCCGCGCATCTCCGCGATCCACGGATAGGGCTGCCCGGTTCCGTAGTAGACCGTGTTCAATTCGGGATCGTAGCTGCCGGGCACCCAGGCCGAGGAGCCGAAGCGGCTCTCGAGCGGAATGCCGTTCCACGTCCCATCGTTGGGGTCGCCCGGATGCGCGATGGTCCACACGCGCCACAATTCCTCGCCGGTATTGACGTCATGCCCGGTGATGAAGCATCCGCCCGGCTCGGCATTGCCGCAGCCGGTCATGCCCTGGATGAGCTTGCCGTGCGCGATGACCGGACCGCTGGTATAGCGCCAGCCTTTGGTCCAGTCGGCGGTGGTATGATCCCAGGCGACCTTGCCGGTCGCGGCATCGAGCGCCACGATATGCGCATCCGACGTCGCCACGAACAGCTTGTCCTGATAGATCGCCATGCTGCGCTTGGCGAGCGGGTTGCCGCCTTCGGCGACGAGCTTGGCCGGCAGCGCGCGGGTATATTGCCAGATCAGGTCGCCGGTTGCGGCATTGAGCGCCTGTACCTTGTCGGCATAGTTGAAAATGTAGAGCACGCCGTTGTGCACGAGCGGGGTGGTCTCGGTGGCGCCGGGCGTGAGCGACCAGCTCCAGGCGACCTGCAGATTCTTGATATTACCTTTGTTGATCTGATCGAGCGGGCTATAGCCCCAGCCGTCATAGGTGCGGCGCCACATCAGCCAGTCGGCCGGGTCGGGCTTGAGCAGCATGTCGGCGGTGACCGGCTTGAAATCCTTGACGGCCGTGCTGATCGGCTCGGCATTGGGTTGCTGCTGCGCCAAGCCGGGCGCGGTCAACCCGGCAAGCAGCGTCGCAGCGAGCAGCCAGCTTTTCAAAGAGCATCTGGACATCGACATCCTCCCGGTTTTGATGGTTAAGGCCGCGTGCGTTCGCGGTCGGGCTTTTGGCGCATGCTAGCCCACCCGCTTGGCGGGTCAATCGCCATCGGAGCGCAGACGCGCCATGCGTGGATTTCAGAGCGGCGCGTCCGGATTGATCATGGTGCGCCACATATGGGCGACCGGCGTGTCGTCGTAGCCGAGTCCCTCCGCGGGCTGCCGGAAGTGGCGCCCGATGATGTCGGTGAACTCGTCGACCGAGACTTCGACATTGGGATCGAACGCATAGAGATCGTTCAGGGTCACCAGCCGGGCATCCATGTACCATTTGTGATTGCGCGCGTATTCGTAGGCGGCCTTGATGTGCGGCAGCGGCACATAGTCCACCCCGAAGGTCTGAAAGTAGCTTTCCGGATATTCGTAACCCACGGACGGGTCCGGATAGAAGCGCAGGGCCTGATGGTACTTGACCGCGAAAACGACCCGCTCCGACACATAAGGCTCGATGATCTGGGCGCCCCACCAGCCGTGGTCGGTCTTCATCAGGCCTTGGCCGGCGTCGTGCAGCAGGCAGGCGAGAATGATCTCCTCCGACGCACCGCGTCTCTTGGCGAGGCCGGCGCTCTGCAGGAGATGCGCCTTCGGCGTGAAGCGGTGATTGAAGAAGTCGATCAAGGTCGGCTTCGCCGGCATCGGCTCGAGGCGCGCCACCTTGAGCTTGCTCTCGTCGGCGTCGGGATTCTTGTTGCTGTGCTCGTGCAGAAAAAGCCGGCCGACGCCACGGCGGTAGCCGCGCTGGTCGATCCGCGCCTCGTGCTCGGCGACCGTCGGATAGGTCTTGCCGCTCTGCCGCGCCGCCATTACGGTATCGAGCCGGGCGGCGAGGAACTCCTCGAGCGCATCCGCCCGCGCCTCGTGATCCATGCTCTTGACCGCGGTCTCGCCGCCGAGGCTTGCGATGACTTCCTTGCGATCGATTTCCATGTGACCCTCCTTGCCGGCGCGCGCCGGCTCAATCGAAGCCGTGCAGACGGGCCGGATTGTCGACCAGGATTTTCTTCAACAGCGCCTGGTCATTGTCGACGTAACGATAGAGCAGCTCGACCGTCTCGGCATCGTTCATCATGCGGCGCTTGCGCCAATTCACATGCGGCCAATCGGTTCCCCAGATCATGCGATCGGGCGCCGCCGCGATGAACATCTGGCCGAACGGAACGGCGTCATCAAAGCCGCTTTCCATCCTCGAATCGCGGTTGCCGTTCGACAGCATCATCCACCAGCCTTCGTTCTTCAACATGTTAACGAGCCAGCGGCAGGCTTCCTGATCCAGCCCGCGCTCGAAATGCAGGTGGGCCATGTGGTCGACCACGCAGGTGATGCCCTTGATCGATTTCAGGAAATTCGGATCTGCCGCGATGTCGTCGCCGGTCACGTGCAGCCGCGCATGCCAGCCGATCTCGCGGGCGCGATCGATCGAGCGCAGGATCGCCTCGCGGCTTTGAATTCCCTCATAGCGGGCGCCGAAATTGAATCGCGCGCCGCGCACCCCGAGCCGATCGAGCTCGTGCAGGGTCGCGTCCGATACGTTGTCTTTGACGATGCCGGTGGCGCGGAAATTCTTAGCCTCTTCGGGCGCGAGCCCCGCGAGCGTGTCGATCAAGAGCCGATGATCCGTATCGTAGGGCATCGGATGCACGATGACGCCGCGCTCGAAGCCGAGCGCCTTGAGCACGCCGCGCATGTCCTCGAATGTGGCCTTTGGGGGCTGGTAGTAGGCGTCCGGCTTCGGAGGATATTTGGCCGGGTCGCCGTAGATGTGGAACTGGCAATCGCAGCTCTTTGGCGGCGGCAGCGGCACCGGCGCGCGAGTCTCACGCACCCATTGCGGAAAGATGGTCTGATCCTGCAGCGCCATGGCTTTGAGCTTTCAGCTCTGGACTTTTCGGGTCTGGACTTGGGCTATCCTCTACACCAAGCTGCCTGCGTTGCGGAGGGTGGGCAACGGCCTTTTTCCGCGGCCCACACGGATGCCGGGATGCGCATGCGAGCCGGAAGGCGACAGGCGCGTTGGAACAGGCGGTGGTCGGCGCTTGCCGGCGCGCTCTGCGGCATGCTCTGCGCCGCGCCCGCCGGTGCGGCCGATCCGGCCTTGATTGCCGCGGCCCAGAAGGAAGGCGAGGTGACCTGGTACACGACCCAGATCGTCAACCAGTTCGGCCGTCCCGCCATGGATGCGTTCCAGAAGCGCTACGGCATCCGCGTGAACTTCGTGCGCGCCGACTCGGTCGAGCTCGCGGCCCGCATGTCGAGCGAAGCGCAGGCGGGCCGCCTGCAGGCCGACGTGTTCGACGGCACCGCGACGGCGCCGGCCTTGAAGCGCAGCGGCATCGCGGCGAAATGGCTGCCCGATCGCGCCCGGGAATGGCCGCAGCAATACCGTGACGCCGAAGGATATTGGGTCGCGACCAACATTTTCGTTCATACGCCGGCCTACAACACAAATCTCGTGCCCAAGGGCAGCGCGCCGCGGAACTGGCGCGATCTCCTCGACGCAAAATGGAAGGGCAAGATGGCGTGGGTCACCCACGCGACCTCCTCGGGCGCGCCCGGCCTCATCGGTGTGGTTCTGGCGGAGCTTGGCGAAGGACCCGGCAAGGCCTATCTGCGCGAGCTTGCCGGGCAGGACATTATCGGGCTCGGCGGCTCGGCCCGCACGCTCGTCGATCAGTCGATCGCGGGCGAATATCCGCTGGTGCTACAAGTCTTCAACCATCAGCCGGTGATCAGCGCCCGGCGCGGCGCCCCGATCGACTGGATTCCGATGAGCCCGGCCATGGCGGTCATCTCGGTCGCCGGCGTGACCAAGGACGCGCCGCACGCCAGTGCCGGCAGGCTGCTGGTCGATTTCTTCGTGTCCGATGAAGGCCAGAAGCTCTTCCGCGACGCCGACTATATTCCGGTCGCGCCCGACGTTCCGCCGCGCGAGGCGGCCTTGCGGCCGGACGACAACAGCTTCCGCGGAATTTTCTTTTCACCGGAGCTGATGGACGCTTCCATGCCGCATTGGCTGGAGGTCTACAACGAAATTTTCCGCTGAGCGCGCAGGGGGTTTTCAGTGCCCCATCGCCTTCTTGGTGAGCGCCACGATCTCCGGCGACATCTTGTAGGCGTCGGCGACGAATTTCTGCAGCTCGGCGGGCGAGATGTAGAGCGGATGCAGGCCCGAGCTCTCGGCCTCCTGCAGCAGGCCGGGGTCCTTCATGGTTTCGGCGAATGCGGTGCGCAGGATTTTCAGCCGATCCTCCGGCACGCCGGGCGGCGCGATGAAGGGCCGTCCCACATTGGTGCGGGCGAGGAAGAGATCGAGCGCCTGACGCTGGTCGGCGGTCTTGGCGAGATCGGCGGCGAAGGCAAGTCCGTCGAGCCGCGGGTCGGGCTTGACAGCGGCCTGGAACAGCAGGCGCACGGTGCCGTTCTTGAAGATGGTCTCGCGCGCCATGGTGTCGTAGCTCACGCAGATGCCCTGCACCTCGCCGCGCTCGATCGCGAGATTGATCTCGCGCGATCCCGGATAGCCGGCGATGATCTTGAACTTCATGCCCAGCAGGTTTTTCAGGAAGCTCGGATAGACTTCGGTATCGGCGCCGGAGCCGGTGGCGCCGACGATGAGCTCCTGGCTGTAGAGGTCGTTGACGGTCTTGACCGGCGCATCCTTGTTGGCGGCGCAGACCGCGGTGTCGCGATCGGGGCTGCCGATGAAAACGAGCTTCAACGGATCGAAGCGGACCGTGGTGGCGCCGAGCAGCGGCTCGAACGGTATGCCGCGATTGATGAGCCCGATGACGGTGCCGTCCTTGGGCTGCGTATTGGTGATCTGGTTGGCGAGCAGGAGACTGCCGGCGCCGGGCGCATTGACCGGCACGATGGTCGGATGGCCCGCAATGTGGTCGCCGATGTGCCGCGCGATGAGGCGCGCCCACAGATCGTCGGTGCCGCCGACCCCGTAGCCGATCATCACGCTGAGCTGCTTGCCCTTGTAGAAATCATCGCCGGCCTGAGCGAAGGCGGGGGCGCCGGAACCGGCCAGTCCCAGGGCGGCAAGCCCGAGGATGACGAGCGCCAGCGCGCAAGGACGGGCGGGGATCATGCACTCAATCCTTCCAATCATCGATCGTAATTTGATTTCTGTGATATACGTTCTTGTTGCTGGTGCAACTACCCTTGGGCTTTGTCCTTACCCGAACGTCAATCGCCGGATGTGGACGTGGCCGGGCCCGATGCTGCTGTTGTGCGGTAGTGCCGATGCCGGCGAGCGTCTTCGGGCGGTTCGCTACCGCGCCGACACCGGCCGCGGAATGACCGTTCCGGACGGCGTGACCAGGTCGTGGGATTGGTCCCGCGCCACTTTGGGGGCGGGCGCGGTGAGGGCCTGGTAAGGATCGACCAGCCCATAGCCGAACTGATCGTCGCGGCCCTTGGCGGTGTGGTGCTTGGCACTCGAGGTCAGGATGTCGCGCACCGCGTTGGCGTCGAGGCTCGGGTCGTGCTCGATGAGCAGCGCTACGATGCCGCTGACATGGGCGGCGGCGACCGAAGTGCCGGTGGTCACCTGGTAGGCCCCATTGGGGCCGGGCTCGAGGATATCGACGCCCGGCGCCGCGACCGAGATATAGGCGCCTTGATTGGCCTGCGGCAGCAGCTGGTCGCTCGAATCGGTCGCCGTCACCGCGATCACGTTCGGGTCCGCGGCCGGATAGAGCGGCGGCGACTTCGGCCCCATATTGCCGGCCGCCGCGATCAGCACGATGCCCTTGTCGCGCGCCTTCTGCAGGGCGAGCTGGAGCATCGGATCGTCGGGCCCGGCAAAGCTCATATTGATGATCTTGGCGCCCTTCTGGATGGCCCAATCGATGCCGGCGAGAATGTGCTCGCTGGTGGCCTCCGCGGAGTCGGTCCCGTTCGAGGAGAAGGCGTGAATGGCGAGCAGCCGCACGCCCGGCGCGACGCCGATAAGCTTGCGGTGGGCCGCGATCGCCCCCGCCATGCCGGTGCCATGGGCATGCGGCTTGTCGTGGTTGCCGATGGCGTCGAACTCATCGACCACCGTGCCGGTGAGCTCGGGATGCTTGCCGTCGATCTCCGAATCGATCACCGCGACCAGCACATTGCTGCCGATGGCGATGCGGTGAACGTCGGTCAGGCGCAGCTTGCTCACTACATATTGCGAAGGATCGCCGCCGCCGGTGTTGCGGGCCGCCAAGGTCGAGTCTTGCTGCAGGCGGAACACGTAGTTCGGCTGCGCGACGCCGATATTCTCCGATTCGAGCGCGCGGATCACGTCGTCGACCGGACGCCCATCGGTGATGCGGAAGCGGAACAGCGTTCCGCCCGACAGATTGAAGCTGCGGGTTGCGACGGTGCTGAGGTTGAGCCGACGCGCGAGCGCGTCGACGGCCTGCGGCGTCACGTTGGGCGGGACGTGAAACACCATCTCGCTGGTCAAGAAGCGGGTCTCGCCGGCCGGCGGCACGCCGGTGAAGTTGCGCTCGCCGATCAGCGGGCGGCGTGGGATCAAGCCGGCGAGGGGGTTGCCTTGAAATCGACCTTGGAACCGTCCCGCGAAGGCGCCGCGCCCGAACCCGGCCGGCCCCTGTCCGGCGCGTCCGGCGAGCGCCCGGCGCGCAAAGCCGCCGGCCGCAGATCCGCCTTGAAATGCCCCGCCCTGAATTGGCCCGCGTTGAAGGGCCCCGCCTTGCCCCGCGCCTTGCGCCGCCTGGCCAGGCGGCTGACGTTGCAAATCGGCGGGGCCGCGGCCCAAAGGAGCGGCAGTCCCGCGCGGCAATTCTGTCCGGCCGCGCTCGGCGGGATTGACGGATGTGCGATCCAGCGCGCCGGCGCGGCCCTCGGTGATGCCTGTGCCGACGGGCTCGCGCCGTTCCTCTGGGCCGACCGCACCCAGCCGCTGGTTTGATCCGACCGAGCCAGGCCCCGCGCCCTGCGCCGCCTGGCCCGGCGGCTGACGTTGCAAATCGGCGGGACCGCGGCCCAAAGGATTGGCAGTCCCGCGCGGCAATTCCGTCCGGCCGCGCTCGGCGGGATTGATGGACGTGCGATCCAGCTCGCCGGCGCGGCCCTCGCCTGCGCCAACGCCCTCGCGCCGCTCCTCGGGGCCGATCGCACCCGGCCGTTGGATTGATCCGACCGAGCCTGGCTCGACAGTGTTTTGACGGTTCGGCCTGAATGCGTTGGGACCGCGTGCGTTCGGCCCGAATCGGAGCGCGCGAAACTCGCCGGCCGTCGCGTGCCCGCGCTTCCAGCGATCGTGCTGCTGGGCGTGCCCCGCCACGCTGAGACCGACCGACGCCAGGACCGCCAAGGCCAGCAATATTCCCGCCCTGACCCTCCGGCGGGGACGGGAAGGGGCGGCGGCAGCGTTGCTGCATGGATCCGGGCGTGCGGGCAGGTGCATGAAACTCCCCTCACGCCGCTTTAGGGCGCAATTGCGCCGACTTTGCGTCGCGCTTTCAGGAGCACGCAACCGTCAACGGCCGGCGGTCTTGCCGTCCCGGAAGTGGACGGCTCCCGGTGACCACATGCCGCCGGTGGTGCCGCTGCGCGCCGGCGAAACGGTCAGCCTGATCTGGTCGCCGGGCTTAAGCGTCGCCCTGGTCCATCCGTCCCGCTCGAGCGCCGTCGGCGGATTGCCCTCGAGCGTCCAGGTCGCCACGTTGCCATCCTTTCCCCTCACCTTCAGGATGATGAAGGTGTGCGGACTGGTGTAGCGGAACTCCTGCACGGTGCCTTCAAGGTTGGTCGGAGCCCCGAAGTCGAACATCGAGAAGGAATGATGCGCCAGCGCCGAGCTGCCCGACACCACCAACACACCCACCGCCACGCAACCGATCAAACATGAAGCTACCAACTTTTGCACTGATGCCCCCTTGGCCCGAGCCGGCGGAGCCATCCTACAAGTGCGGACCCTGCGGCTCAATCGTGTCGGAAGGGCCATCACGCGCCCGGAGAAGCCCTCATGCGTACCTGGACTTCCTGCCCGACCAGCCCAACGAGGAAGTGGCGTTCCAGCTCGACACCTATGCCAGGAACAAGCATTGGGTCGTCGGCGGCGTGCTGCCGTTTTGGGACCACCGACGCGCTGCTGCGGCACGGCTTGCTGGCAAAAATCCCGAGCTACGACGACTTCGTGGTCAACTTTCGCGCTGGCGGCGCGGCCGGCGCTCACGACGGTGCAGTGAGAGGCTCGGTTACGGCGCGCCGACCCTTGGGCAGGCGAGGACGCAGCTGATCCCTGAGTATTTCGCGTGGACGAACCGGAACGCCTGCTCGATAGCGTGCTCGCTCGCAGCCACGTGCACCTTCTTTGCGACCGCAGAGCTGCCGTTCGAACCCGCGGACTTGAAGGGCGAGCCCTTTTCACTCAAGCCCGCCGCCAAGCTGGTGATATCCGCGACCGAGACCATGATCCGAATCTCGTCCGCCATTTCCCGAAGCTTTGCCGACACGGCGCGGTCCTTGACGTCGTGAGAAAGGCGCACGAGGGCGTCGATGTGATTGAGAATGTATTCGGTCTGCAACATGACGCCTCCAGAGCCAAACGGCCGGCAACGCGTTGTTATGGTTCCCAAGGGGTTGCCGGGACGCAGTAGTGTCATAATGCCTGATTCTGAGGGCACGCTTACGGATTGTAGTACCGACGCCCGAAATTAATTTCACGGATCGGGATGCGGAAATGGAGGCCGCCGCTAGAGCGAATTCGCTTGAATCGCGATTCGCTCTAACCATTTGCTCGGTCGCATGATCTTATCCGAAAAAGTCCGCGACTTTTTCGGGGATCATGCGCGCTAGCCGCCCCAAACCTCGCGCGCGACCTCGACGATGCGGGCGAGCTTGGCCATTTGCTGCTCTTCGCTCAGGACGGCGTGCTCGGTGGCGCTGGTCGAGAATCCGCATTGCGGGCTCAGCGCCAATTGCCCGATGTCCACCACATAGCGGCTCGCCTCCTCGATGCGCCGCTTGAGAAAGTCGGAGGATTCAAGCTCCGCCTGCTTGGAAGCGACAAGGCCGAGAACCACCATCTTGCCCTCGGGCAGCGCGCGCAACGGCGCAAAGGTGCCGGCACGGGCATTGTCGTATTCCAGGAAATAGAACGCGACCTTGAGGGCGTTGAAGATCGGCTCGGCGATCGGATCATAGCCGACGTCGGCCTGCCAGCTCGGGTCCTGGCTGCGGCAGATGTGGATGCCGATCCGCATCCCTGCGGGCGCGCCGTCGACGACCGCATTGATGACGTCGATATATTGACGCAACAGGTCGTCCCACTGATCGCCGCGCGCGGCGAGCAATTGGCGGGCGCGTGGATCGCCGAGCTTGACCAGCGACGTCTCGTCGATCTGCAAATAGCTGCAGCCCGCTTCGGCGAGCGCGCGCATTTCTTGGATGTAGGCCGCGACCAGGTCCGACCAGAATGCATCGAGATCGGGATAGACGTCGCGACTGATATTGGCCCGCCCGGCGCGATAGTGAATGTAGCAGGGGCCTGGCAGCGTGATCTTGGGTGTGCGCGTGGCCGCCGATTTGAGAAAACGGAAGTCGTCGGCATTTGTCCCCGCCCAGGCGATGCGGCTCACCACCTTGGGGATGCGCCGCGCGGTGCGGTGGCCGTGGGTTAAGGACGCGCTCCAGCCCTGCTCCTCGGTCAATTCAACCGCGACGCCCGACAGGCCGGAGGTGGTGAAGGAATCCGAATAGGTGGCGCGCCGGAACTCGCCGTCGGTGACGACCTCGAGGCCGACATCCTCCTGCATCTTGACCACGCGGCGGATAGCGTCCTGCTCGATCGCGCTCAGCGCCGCGTCGTCGATGCGGCCCGCCGCGTGCGCGTCGCGCGCCCGCAGCAGCGCGGGCGGACGCAAGAGGCTGCCGATATGCTCGGCGCGAAAGGGCGGTGAAGTCCGTTTCATGTCATCTTCATGGGCGTGCCGCTTTCACGGGCACCGGCTTGTCGGGCCGGCGCTTCCTCGATAGAGATGTGCTCAACATTTCCGGGAGTGTCATACCATGAACGTGCACGCGCAGCCCATGAAGGCCCACATGCTGATCGGCGGTGAGCTCGTCGCCGGCGAGGCCAACAATTGGCTCGACTCGGTCAACCCCGCCAACGAGGAGAAGATCGGCGAGGTTCCGGCCGGTGACGCCGCCGACGTGAACAAGGCGGTGGCGGCCGCCGAGAAAGCGCAGCCGGCCTGGGCCGCGCTCGACATCAAGGAACGCGGAAAATATCTGCACAAGCTCGCCAAGCGCATCCGCGAGCGCGCCGACGAGCTGTTGCGCACGGAAGTGGTCGACACCGGCAATACCATCACCAAGATGAAGGGGGACATCGAGGGCTCGGCGGAAGCGCTCGAATGGTACACCGGCCTCGCCATCGAGATGAAGGGCGAGACGGTGCCGGCGAGCTCCAAGAATCTCCACATCACGGTGCGCGAGCCCTTTGGGGTGGCGGCCCGCATCGTGCCGTTCAATCATCCGCTGAGCTTCGCGGTGCGCGGCCTCGCCGGTCCGCTGATCGCCGGCAACACGGTGGTGATCAAGCCGCCGGAGACGAGCTCGCTGTCGGCCTCGATCCTCGCCGAAATGTCGCGCGAGATTTTGCCGCCCGGCACCGTCAATATCGTCACCGGCAACGGCATGCCGGCGGGCGACGCCATCGTGCGGCATCCCAAGGTCAAGCGGATCGCGTTCACCGGATCGGTCCCGACCGGCATGCTGATCCAGCGCGCGGCCGCTGAATCCGGCATCAAGGCGCTGACCCTCGAATTGGGCGGCAAGAACCCGTTCATCGTCTATCCGGACGCCGACGCCGACAAGGTGGCGGACGCCGCCGTCGCCGGCATGAATTTCGCGTGGTCGGGGCAATCCTGCGGCTCGACCAGCCGCCTCATGCTGCACGAAGATCTCTACAAGAAGGTGCTCGACCGCATCACCGAGCGCGTGGCCGAGATCAAGGTCGGCGATCCGCTCGATCCGAAATCGCAGATGGGCCCGATGAACTCCAAGCGCCAGCTCGAGCGGGTCAATGCGATGATCCAGTCGGGCGTCAAGGACGGCGCCAAGCTGATGGTCGGCGGCAAGCGGCCCGCGGGCAAGGATTTCGAGCGCGGCTACTGGGTCGCGCCGACCGTGTTCGGCGACGTGCATCCGCAGATGCGCATCGCCCGCGAGGAGATTTTCGGGCCGGTTCTCTCCGTGTTCAGCTGGCGCGACGAGGAGGCGACGATCGAGCTCGCCAATTCGGTCGAGTACGGCCTGACCGCGGCGGTGTGGACCAACGACATCAAGCGCGCGCTGCGCGCCGCCCGCCGGGTCCAGTCCGGGATGGTCTGGGTCAACGGCGTCGGCAATCACTTCAAGGGCACGCCCTATGGGGGCTACAAGAACAGCGGCGTCGGCCGCGAGAGCTGCCTCGAGGAGCTCTTGAGCTACACGGAAGTCAAGACGATCCAGATTTTCCTGTGACGCTTGTCCCGGGCTTAACCCAAACACGACCACTCGTAGGGCGGTCCTAGGGACCGCCACAAACGCTGAGCCTGGAACGGGCCGGAACAAGGAATCAAACCTTCGTCTCGTACGGAATGCCGATCGCGGCGGCGGTGGCGCTTGCGGCCAGCAGTGCTGCCGCAATGGCGAGTGCGACGCGCAGGCCCGGGATAGTGCCGACACTTCCCGCCCTGTCAGCAGCGCGGCGCTCCGACCGTTCGGTCGGCCCATCACCACAGGTCGGCGCGGGTATAGGGGCCGCTCCACAGAGCAAGGCTCAAGATCACCGCCTTGGTCCAGGCCGCCTGCAGCCGCCCGATCTCCGCGGCGTCGAGCCCCTTGGCCTGCAGGCACGGCCGCATCGCCTCCAGCACCGGAACCGTGAAGGCGATCAGGTAGCGAAGCGGCACCTGCGGCGGGGTATGGGCGCCGTCGGTTAGGTTCTTCTTCGCCGGCGTGTGGCGAAAACCGATCTCCCACTGATAGTCGAGCCAAGCTTGATCGAACGGCCGGTTCAGAAGATCGATGACCCAGCGCACGAAGCGCTGCTTCACGGCCGCTTTGTAAGCTTCGTCCGGCTTCTGGTCGGGGCCGAAGAACCAGCGCGCGAGATGCGGCTTCGATCCGATGATCTTGCGCCAGCCATCGACCAGCGCCTCGGCGTCATCTTCACCGATGAGCTCGCCGGCCCGTCGCAGACAGGTTCGGTCCTGCTCGGTGAATCCGACCGTGGCTTCGAGCGCGTTGAGCTCGTCGAGGCTGACGGGCGATCGCGGAACATTGCCGTAATCATAGCCCGCGATGGCGGCATCGCGCATTCTGCTCTCGACTTTGCCCATTCTGCTTCTCCTGTGTCGGGCCAACGCCCATTGCTAACGTCTCGTTCCTTCCGACGTTTCGGTCGCGACCGAACCATCCCGCGCCCGCGACGATTGCGCCCGCCGGCCGCATTGCGTTTCCGGCGGTTTTCCCGGAAACTCGCGCCCAAGCTCCATAACGACAAGGGGCGCGGGCGAGGAACGGGCGAGGAAACAGCATGGCTTCTGCCGCCACGGCATCCGAGCCTGCTATTGGGGCAAAGGGAGCCAGCAAGCTCTTCCTCGACGGCGCCGTCGTCGCCTTCCATCAATTGTCGCTCGAGGTTCGCCGCAACGAGATCATGTGCGTGGTCGGCCCCAGCGGCTGCGGCAAGACCACGCTGTTGCGCTGCATCGCGGGTCTCACCGATCTCTCCGATGGCGAGCTCGTGGTGCAGGGCAAGCCGGTCATGGGCGCGCCGCCCGACGGCGTCGCCATGGTGTTCCAACATTTCGGCCTGCTGCCGTGGAAGACGGTCTACGACAATGCCGCCTTCGGCCTGTCGATGGCCGGCGCGCCGCGCGCGCGCATCAAGCAGGCGGTCGATCACTATCTGGAGCTGGTCGGGCTCGCGGGCTTCGAGCGCCACTATCCCTACCAGCTCTCGGGCGGCATGCAGCAGCGCGTCGGCCTGGTGCGGGCGCTGGCGATGAATCCCTCAATCCTCCTGATGGACGAGCCGTTCGCCGCCCTCGACGCACAGACCCGCGAGATCCTGCAGGAAGAGCTCCTGGCCTTGATGGAGCGGACCGACGAGCGCAAGACCATGGTGTTCATCACCCATTCGATCGACGAAGCGATCGTGCTCGGCGACCGGATCGCGGTGATGAGCGCGCGTCCGGGCCGCATCAAGGAGGTGCTCGATCTGCCGTTCGGTTGGCCGCGCAACGCCGATCAGGTGCGCAGCGATCCGCGCTTTGCCGCATTGCGGGTGCACATCTGGCATGAGCTGCACACGGCGCGGCCACGCGCGGCGACCGCGCCGCGGGAGGTCGCGTGACGACGCTCGAGCAGGCCACCGGCGAAGCGCTGCCGGCGCAGCCGGGCGCGCAGGACCTAAGCGGCGATAAGGCGCGCGCCGAGCGGGTGGCGGCCGCGCGCCGCCTGCGCCGGCACCTGCAGATCATCGGCATCC
>DATDGG010000430.1:0-2967 GCA_036522235.1 Xanthobacteraceae bacterium | reverse complement strand
GGCGTGATGGACGAGCCGCCGGTGAAGCTCGCGATCCGCCAGGGCGGCGGCGCGGTCGTGTGGCGGCACGAGAACGAATGGCCGCTGGCGCGCACGCAATGGACCAGGTTTTATCTCGATCTGTCCGCACCGGCGGCCGGCGCGGGGAGCGGCGGAACGCTGGTGGAACGCAATCCGGCGCAAGCGGGCACGCGCACATATTTCGCGAGCGGGCTCAGCAAGGTCGGCTCCGCCTCGGCGTCCTCGACCCAGCTCGCCGCCGGCGCCATGCAGGCCGGCATGGGGATTTCTCTCTTCACGCCGCCGCTCGCGCAGGACACCGAGGTGACCGGGCCGGTGGCGGCGGTGCTGTGGGTTTCGAGCAGCACCGAGGACATGGATTTGTTCCTGACCATCCGCAACATCGATCCGGACGGCAACGATGTCTGGGAGGTGGGCCAGCAGGGCCAGCAGGTGCCGGTGGCCAAGGGGTGGCTGCGGGTATCGCACCGGGAGCTTGATCCCGATCTGTCGCTGCCCTATCGCCCCTATCATCGCCACCGGCGCCGCCTGCCGCTTACGCCCGGCGAGATCGTGCGGGTCGAGGTCGAGATCTGGCCGACCTCGATGGTGTTTCGGCGCGGCCACCGCATCGCCCTCGACATCCAGCCGCGCGACGGCGTCGGCAGCGTGCACTACACGCACTATCATGCCGACTACAACACCGGCACCAATGCCATCCATGCTGGCGGCGAGCGGGAGGCCTATCTCCTGCTGCCCGTCATTCCGGCTTGAGGTTGGCGGCGCGGACGACCTTGGCCCATTTCTCGGTCTCCGCCGCGATGAGCCTGCCGAAATCCGCCGGCGCGCCCGTGAGCGGCTCGCCGCCGATGTCGGCGAACCGCATCTTCATCTTGGGGTCGGCGAGCGCCGCGTTGATTTCGCTATTGAGCTTGTCGACGATCTCGGCGGGTGTGCGCCGGGGCGCGCCGACCCCATACCATTGGCTCGCTTCGTAGCCGGGTACGAAATCCCCGACCGTCGGCAGATCCGGCAGCACCTGCGCGCGCGTCGCCGTGGTCACCGCCAGCGCCTTGAGCTTGCCGGTCCGGATATACTCGGTCGTCCCCGGCGTGGTGGCGAACAGCACCTGCACCTGGCCGCCGAGCAGGTCGGCAAGGGCCGGGCCCTGGCCACGATACGGCACGTGGACCATCTCGACGCCCGCCATCACATTGAACAGCTCACCCGCCATATGCGGCGCGCTGCCATTGCCGGCCGATGCCATGTTGACCTTGCCGGGATTGGCCTTGGCATAGGCGATGAGCTCAGGGATTGTGTTGGCCGGAACCGACGGATTGACCAGAACGACCTGCGGCACCCGGATGATGCCGGCAACCGGCGCGATGTCGCGGATGAAGTTGAAATTGAGCTTTTCGTAGAGCGTGGTATTGACCGCATTCGGCACGGTCGCGAGCAGCAGCATATATCCGTCAGGCGGCGCATTCACGACCACCTCGGTCCCGATATTGCCCCCGGCGCCCGGCCGATCCTCGGTGAGGAAGTTCTGGCCGAGCCGGTCGGACAGCCACTGGCCGATCAGGCGGGCCGTGATGTCGACCCCGCCGCCGGCGGCGAAACCGACGATGACGTGCACCGGCCGCGTCGGATAGGTCTGCGCGAAGGCGAAGCGCGCCGCGGCCGGGAGCGCGGCAGCAGCGGCTGCCAGATGCAGGAATTGCCGGCGTGGAAGCTTCATGTCGGTTCCTCTCCAAATCATGCGTATCCGCAGCATCAGCGTGCGTGGGGTTGCAGCAGTTTAGCCGCGATCCCGCAAGGAGAAATCGGCTTTGCTTGAGGATTTGGTTCATCCATGCCTTGACCGCCGGTCGGATCGAGGCGATCGATAGAAGCGGAGCGACCGGCCTGACGGCCGGCATGAGGCGCGGGAGGCACGGAATGAAGCAGAAGGCGAAGGGCATCGGGCTCGCCATCGTGGGGGCCGGCCGCGTCGGGTTGTTCCGCGGTGAGGTCGCGGCGCGCCATCCCGCGGTCGAATGGATCGGCATCGCGGAACGCAACCCCAATCGGGGCGCCGACGTGGCGGGCCGGATCGGCGCCGACTTCGTCACCACCGACCATCGCGAGCTCCTGCGCCGGAGCGAAGTCACCGCCGCCTTGATCTCGACCGACGAGCACCTGCATGTCGATCCGATCATGGCGGCGGTCGAGCGCGGCGTGCCGATGCTGATCGAGAAGCCGCTGGCGACCGATCTCGCGCAATCGGCGCGCGTGCTCAAGGCGATCGAGGAGGCCAAGCTCGACGCCATCGTCGGCTACACCCAGCGCTTTCGCCGCAAATGGCTCGGCGCCAAGGAAAAGGTGCGCACCGGGGCGCTCGGCGACGTCACGCTCGTGACCTCGCGCGCCTTCATGAACCGCCTGGTCGCGATCGACAACTACAAGCGCACCGACGATCCGGCCACCATCTCGCCGATGGTGATTTCAGGCACGCATGCCCTCGACATCGTGATGTGGTACATGGAGAAGAAGACCGCGGTCGAATGCTACGCACGCTCGATCGACAAGGTGCTGGGGCCGCTCTACCAGGGCATCGATGCCACCGCCGGCATGATCATGTTCAGCGACGGCAGCATCTATCATCTCAATATATCATGGGCGCTGCCGGTGACCTGGCCGGGCGCGGTCTACAGCCTCGAGGTCGGCATCACCGGCACCGAGGGCGTGCTCACCATCGACGACACCCACCGCGACATGGTGCTCGCGGTCTCGGCGCCGCAGAACGAGGGTTATGCCCCGGACGGCCGGCGCCTGGTCGATTTCATGGGCAGCTATCCGCCCGGCGATATGGCCCTGGGCGAGCTGCGCGGCCCCATGGCGGACGAGACGGTTTCCTGGCTGAACCGCCTGGCGCTCGGCCTGCCCACGCAAGCCGCCACCGCGGCGGAGGCGCATAATCGCCTGATG
>DATDGG010000429.1:0-13506 GCA_036522235.1 Xanthobacteraceae bacterium | reverse complement strand
GGGGAACCCGGTTCGCGTTGAGAAAACGCGTCGGCCGCCGGAGCGCGGGCGAGGGCGGCCTGCTTCCAGCGCTCCGCCGACGCGGCGCTCGCGAGCAGCCGAGCGCCGGGCGTCCTCCATCGTTGCGTGTCGACCCAGAAGAGGAGCAACCTACCGACATGAGGCAGCCAGTCGTCTCGCGCAGCCCCCCGAAGTGATGGGCGGTACGGCTGCCCCCGGATTACGCGACCGAAGACGGTCGCTCCATCCGGGCTGCGGGCTGTGGGCCATATCTTGCCCGCCTCACGGGCTCGCGTGATTGATGAACTTCTCCGGCGGCGCCTCGCCCCATTGCGAGGACAGGGCTTCCTCGGCGGGCAGCAGGTTCGAGCCGTTGGCGAGGTTGAGGCGGTCGCTGTCGGCCCAGTGCTCGTGCACGCGTCCCCATGGATCGGCCCAATAGTCGTAGACTTGGCTGCCGAGCACGTGCCGGCCGATCCCCCACATATGCTCGTAGGCGCCGAACTGCTTGAGATAGTCATGCCCCATGCAGACGTCGTCGATGTCGGGCACCTCGAACGACAGATGGTTGAGGCCGGTCTTCTCGTGCTTGAGGCAGAAGAAGACGTGATGATCGACGAACTCTTCGCCGCGGTCGCAGCGGTTGAATGATCCGATCAGGTTGTCCTTGTCGCCCGCATAGACGTCGTCCGAGCAGACAAATCCGAGCGTCTCGCGGAACCATTGCACCGTCTCGGCAAAGCGCGGCGTCATCATCACGCCGTGCCCGATCCGTTTCACATGCGCGGGGCCCTTGGGCAGCCGCATCAATTCGCCCGGCCGCGACAGCGGCGCGTCGGCGGTATTGAGCTTCTGGCGCGTGAGCGGGATCGGCGGCAGCGGCGCGATGCCGTGCACCACCTCGATCTGATAGCCGTTGGGCTCGGTCAGGCGCACCCGCTTGCCGCCGCCCGGCGCGTCGATCGTCTCGACCGCGGAAGCGCCGGGCGCCCCGGCCAGGCGCTTGAGGTCGTCCTCGCTCGCGGCCGTGTAGGCGAGGCCGATAAAGTGCGGCGCGCCCTTCTCGGTGATGTGGAGGTAGTGGCTGGGATCGGTTCCGCGCATATAGAGCGCCGTGTTGGTGCGCTCGACCTTGTGCATCCCGAACCGCGTGAGGAACTCCTCCATCACGTCGAGATCGGGCGCCCCGAGCCGCCCATAGGCGATGTCCTGCGCCTTGATCCATGCCATTTCGATGATCCGTCTTTTCGTAGGGGCGGCCCATGTGGCCGCCCTCCCGGTCGCGGGCGGCCACAAGGGCCGCCCCTAGATCCGACAATAATGTGCCGCGCTTCCAAAATTCAAATCATATCGGGGGGTCATGTGGCCTGGCTCCGCGAGCGTGGCCGCCGAGGCCGCGCAGGAGATCGGTCAGGCCGATGAGCGTGGCGAATTCGTCGGTGGCCTCGGGGGAGAGGTTGCGGCGCAGGTGGTTGCCGTCGCGGAAGAGGAACTCGGCGCCGAGGTAAGTGATGCAGTCGGTCTCGCACATTCTGTCGGTCGGGAAGAACGCCAGCACCCCAGGGTGGCTATCGGCGACGGATTTCAGGACCGCGTTGGTCGCCGCCAGTCGTTCCAGGAAATCGGGGCGCGGGATCGATGCCGTCAGCGCCCGGCAGCGCGCGCGCTCGCGCGGATCGCGCCACAGGTGGATGTTGTCCGCATAGATGCTTTCCAGGATAACGCAGGGGATCGGATCGAAGCCGAGCTGCGGCATTTCGCCGATGAGAATGATGCGGCGGCGGAGCGGCGCGAGCTCGACCACGATTTCCTCCAGCCCCTCCTTGAGCAGTTGCAGGCCGCGCGCGACCGAGCGCGCATCGTCTTCGTTGCGATAGGTCGCCGCCAGATAGGCCGACCAGCGCGCCGCCAGAAACACAAACTCGATCTCGGGCGAGGACTTGATGAGGTCGATATAGCGCGCGCGCTGCGCCGAGCAGGCGGTGTCGTAATTCGGATAGCCGGCGACGTCGCGCTTGAGGCCTTGGTCGTAATAGATCGCCGGGCAATCGCCAAATAGCGCGATCGCGCGCCCGCTCTTGCGGCCGGCGAGATCGAGCAGAGGCAGGAGATGCTCGGCATGGCTGTCGCCCCAGATGACGCCTTTGCCGGCGGCGGTTTCCCAGGCGACGCCGACCACGCATTCGGTCCCGAAAGGCCCCGGCGCATGCGGGCAGCTCCAGTCCCACATCGTGTTGAGGCTCGCGAGCGCCAGCAAGCGCGGCGTGATGCGGCCCGGGAAGCCGTCGGCGGCAACGACGATGAAGCCCAAGGCCGCCACGACCGCGGCCGCGGTCAGGCCGAGCGGCACGGTTGCCTTGGCGGCGCGCGGCTTTCGAAACGGCTGCTCGACCCATTTCCAGGACGCCCACGCGACCAGCACCGCGGCGCTCGCCACAATGACCGTGTCCAGGAGCGTCAGCGCCGCGCCGCTGCGGTACTGGCGCCAGAATACGATGAGCGGCCAATGCCAGAGGTAGAGCGAATAGGAAATCTGGCCGAGGAAGATGAGCGGTTGGCGGGACAGGACGCGGGCGATGGAGGACGACGCGCTAGCGGGATTGACGATCAAGGCGGCACCGAGGACGGCGGGCAATGCGTTCCAGCCGGGAAATGGACTCGCGGGGGAGAGGACGAAGAGGGAGCCCAGGATCATGGCGAGGCCGACGGCGGGAGCCGCGCGCGCGCGGGGGAAGGATGGCGGGACAAAGACCAGGAGGCCGCCGGCGGCGAGCTCCCAGATGCGCGCGTGCAGCAGATAGAAGGCGGCTTTCGGATTGGCGAGGACGCCGTAGACGCTCACGAGGAAACCCAAGCCGACGATGGCGAGCAGCAGGGCGAGCATGGCGGCGCGTCGGCTCTTGGCGAGCGCGAGCAGAACGAACATGACGGCGGGCCAGACCAGATAGAACTGCTCCTCGACGCCGAGCGACCAGGTGTGCAGCAGGCCCTTGGCTTCGGCGGGGCTGTCGAAATAGCCGGTGGTCAAAAAGAAGAAGACATTGCCGAGCGACAACGCCGCGTAGCTGCCGCTCTCTGCGAGCTCCTTATAGTCGCCGGGAAGCAGCACGAAATAGGCAAGCGCGATGGTCGCCAGGATCATCACCAGCAGCGCCGGAAAGATGCGCCGGATCCGGCGCGCGTAGAAATCGGCGAAAGAAAGCGTGCCGCGCCGCGCGAACTCGTCGGCGATCAGGCCGGTCATCAGAAAACCGGAGATGACGAAAAAGACGTCGACGCCGACGAAGCCCCCGGGCAGCCCGAGGCCCAGGTGAAAAAGGATGACCGCGACGACCGAGACGCCCCGCAGTCCCTGAATGTCCCCCCGGTAGACCAAGGCAGCCCCAGTTCGGTTTGCCGCGACGATCAACGTCAGCCGACGATGCTCTGTTCCTTATCGGCCGGTTTCAAGTGTTTCCAGAGGCGCGGCCGGCGGTCCCTTGATCGACCGCGACGCGTCCCCGCGCTCGGGTCACGCGGCGTGCAATGCCTTCTGGCGCGGGTCCGCTACATTTGCGGGCCAGAAGGCCGGGGCGAATTCCCGCGACGGAAGGAGAAGCCGACACAAGTGGCGCGACTATCTGTGCTCCAGCCAGTGGAGGAATTCACGGAAGAGCATCTTCGGGGATTCCGGTGGGGGAATTCTGCGATGTTCCATGGCCGGGTGTTCCGGGCCACGAGGCCGCGGCGCAAGGTCGGCGGCTGTTGATGCCTGATATAGGGCCAGAAGCGCGACGAGTGCAGCGAGTCCCGTCCTCACGATGCGCCTCCTTGTGGTGCGGTGTGTATTGGTGGCCGAATACCAGGAATTCATTAACCAGCCGTTAACCATGTTCGGTCCTGCAAGGGAGGTCGGCTTGCCGCCGGAGGCAATCGGACAAGCGCCGGAGAAATCAGGCGAAGCGTGAAGACTGCGCTCGCCGTCCCGAGGAGCCGTTACACGGCTGGCGCCGGAGCCGGTCCAGGGCCTGCGGACGCGAAAGCCACCTCGAAATGTGAATTTCGATTCGGTGACGCGAGTGGGCGGCAAGGTCGGGATTGAATATGACCGGTCCCGACCATCGGGGGGGTAGTCGGGGGGGTGACGATCGGGACCGTGCCTTTCGGGGGGAAAGGCGGTTTGATCGTACCCATCCTACCCGCTACAAACAACAAGAATACCTGAACAAGCACTAGTCCTTTTGGATTAATCAGGGAGCAGCGCTATGTTCGCCGGCTCAGGAAATAGTTGGATCCAAACTTGCCCACGCTTCCAAAAACGACCCGGGAAATCGACCCTGGCGCCGGAAGCTCCGCATCTGAGTTAACGAGCGCCTCTTGTTAGTTCTTGCTCGCCTCGAAACCGAATACTGGCCAAAGATTCGCTCCAGCAACATTCCTTACGCGCGCTTTTTGTCGCTGCCCGCCGACCCAATTGAGCATAGACGTCCGCCATCTGTTTGTTGAGGGTTCAGTTCTGCCAGTTGTTGAACTGCTGGCTGGTGAGCCCTCCATTGGTCGAAGTCGCTCGACAAACCCATCCGGGAAAGTGGCTTCGTCCAAATCCGCGACGTGAATTTCAGGCAATTCTCGCCTCCACGCGCATCTGCGCGCAATGCGCTTAACCATAACGCGTAACGTTTACCGCGAACTTTTCCAGGTATCACGGCGCTGCCGGTATCACTCCACGCACCGTCGTGGATAATCCCTATGACCCGAGCGACGCGCCTCCTAGCCAACGCTCTTCGGTCGGTCACCACAAGTGCCGATTTGGAGACAACCATGCCAACTGCGCTATCCGATCGTGAACGCCAAGTCATGCTTCTGATTTCCAAAGGGCTATCGAACAAGGAGATCGGACGTAAGCTCAACCTATCTGACAAAACCGTCAAAGCTCACTTGCATCATATCTATCAGAAGCTTGCGATCCACAACCGAACAGCGCTGGCCGTAATGGCGGCAAGCTCGAATGAAAAGCTCTCCGCGGACGACGAGTACACGTAGAGTCGATCGCCAGGGTTTGCTGCCGCAGTGGCATCAAGCGGGGTGAAGGAGAACTGTTTACGCGGACCTGCTCTAGCTCTCCTCGCGCGTCACGTCGTGGAACTTGCCGTAATCGATGAGCATGCGGCCGTCCTCCGTGTTCGACGAAATGTCGACGTAGCGGTGCTGCCAGCGAATTTGATCGTGCGCGTAGTTCTGGCGCGCATTGAGCTGTTGCGCGGAATTGTCGTCGAGACCCGCGAGCGTCAGGACCAAGAGCGCGTCGGCTTCCGCCAGCGCGTCCGGGGTCGCAGCGGACAAGGGGCTGTCTTCATCGATCGGGTGAAAGATCGTCCAGCTCAAGGCGAAGACCGGATTCTCGTTGCGCAGCAGCTTGAGCTCGTAATAGCGGCGGAAGTATTGTCCCTCGGCCGACAGCTCGCCGCGAATGAGCCACAGCCGCGCGGTCGCGCCGGAAATCGTGTTCTGGCGCGCATTGGCCACGCGGATCATCAGCGTGAGCTTTCCCTCGTGCAGCGTCACGACAGGATGGCGGGCGAAGACGAAGCGGGCGCGCGGGCGTGAAAAGCGCGCGAATACGAGCCCGGTCATCACCGCCAGGAAGGACATGCCGGTGAAGATTTCGACCGTCGCGACCGCGTGCCCGTAGTCGGTCTGCGGATGCATGTCGCCGTAGCCGACGGTCGCCAAGGTCTCGATCGAGAAATACATGAGGTCGAGAAAGCGGCCCGGCTCCGCGTTCGCGACCGGCTGCTTGCCGAGGTAGAACACAAACGCGAATACGCTGTTGAGCGCGAGGAAGATGGCCGCGCCGCTCGCGAAAAAACCCGGCCAGGACACCGTCATGGCGCGGTAATAGAGGTCGGTCCAGATTTCGCCGGCGAGGCCGCGCGCCACGATCTCACGGCCGCCCAGCCTGATGAGCTTCGATCTCAGCTCCTTGGGGGCTCGTCGAAATGCTTGCATGCGTGTTCCTCGAACTGGCGAATAGCGCGAATAGCGAATAGTGATCAATGGCGGCGCGCCCACTTCCCTATTCGCTATTCACTGCTCCCTCGCCCGCGCGCCCGGCGGCGCTTCTGCTTGGCTCGATTGCCACAGACTTCCATCTCGCACCAGCGCCGCCGCCTGTTTTTCGTCGCATCGAAGAACAGCCAGCCGCAATGGTCGCCCGGGCAGCGCTTGATGCGCGTCAGGTCGGCGCCGGTCAGCACGCTCAAGGCCGAGAGCGCGACCGGGCCGAGGACCGCCTCGACCGGGCTGTCCATCGGGTTCCAGACCCAGGCGAAGGTTGCCCCGCTCGGGACCAGGCGGGCGCGCGCCAGGCATTCGGCATGGATGCGGACCAGCGCGTCCATATGCGCCGGTCGCGCCTTTTTTGCGCCGGCGCATGTCCTTTTCGGAAAACCGGTGTTCACCCCCGCCTGCGCGGGGGCATGCTTTTTTCCGGGACATGCGCTAGCAGTCGCCGCGATCGCCACGCCGATGGAATGGATCAGCTCGCGCAGCTCCAGCATCCCCTCGCGCAGGCGGCCGGCCAGGCGCCGATCGGTCGCGAGGAGGCGACGCAGCGCCTTGGCGTCGCGGGCGGTCAAGATTTTGGCGTGGCGCGCCCAGTCGACCACATTGGCGGCCGTCTGCAGATGCTCGAGCCAGCGCGGCCCGCCGCGTCCGCTCGACGTATTGGTCAGATCGAACGCGAACTCACCGCCGACCAGCGGCAGGAGCGCCGCCCGCGAGGGCGGATATTGCGGCTTCGCTCTAACCATCTAAACCGTTTTTATCAGTTAGCAATTGTGCTAGGTTGCCGTAACCGTCTTTTACCATTTGGGAGGTTAGCATGGCTCACTGCTCCCGCGGACAGTTTGGGATTTTCGCCGTAGCACTGGTCCTTTTCATCGCGCCGGATGCCATGAATGGCGCGTCGGCGCAACTCGCCGCGCCGGATCTGTCCGGCAGGGATATCCGGATCGGGATCGGCGGCCCGCTGACCACCGGCTCGGCGACGTTCGGGATCGAGATGCGGCAGGCCGTCGACCTGGCGGTCGCCGAGCGCAACGCCGCCGGCGGCTTGCTCGGCGCCAAGGTCGCTGCGGTGGCGCTTGACGACGAGGCGAGCAATCCGCGCGGCGAGGCGGTCGCCCGGCAGTTCTGCGACGATCCGGCGGTGCTCGGCGTGGTCGGCCATGTCAACAGCGGCGTCACCATCGCGGCAGCGCCGGTCTATGCGGGCTGCTCCCTCGCGATGCTGACCCCGATGTCGTCGAATCCCGGCGTCACCGAGGCGGGCCTGCCCAACGTCTTTCGCCTGACCAACCGCGACGACCGCAAGGGCCCGGGCTTCGCGAAATGGCTGGCCGCCAAGATGGGCAAGCGCAAGGCGGTCGTGGTCGACGACGGCACGCTCTACGGCAAGGGCCTGGCCGACGGATTTTCAGCCGGCTTTATGGGCGCGGGCGGCGCCATCGCGGCGCGGGCGAGCGTCAAGGTCGGCGATACCGATTTCCGCGGCCTCCTCGGCGGATTGCCGAAAGGCTTCGATGTGCTGTTCTTCGCCGGCATCCGCGAGGGCGCCTATTTGGTCAAGGACATGCGCGCGCTCGGGCTCGACCAGCTGTTCGGCTGCGGTGACGGTTGCTGGAGCGTCGACGGCTTCATCACGCCGGCCGGCGCGGCGGCGCTGCAAGGGGAGGGCGTGCGTATTCTCTCGGCCGCGCCGGCGATCGGCAAGGTGCCGGGCTCGACCGAGTTCGCCACCCGCTACACCGCCAAATACGGGCCGATCAACAACTACGCGGCAAGCTCCTACGATTCGGCGCGCATCGTGCTGGCGGCGATCGAGAAGGCATCCGCCGCCAAGAAGGCCGTTCCGAGCCGCGCCGAGGTGCTCGCCGCCATGCAGGCGACGCGCTTCCAGGGCATCGCCTACGCGCGTCCGGCCGAGTGGAACCGCAAGGGCGACAATGTGGCGGCGGTGATCTTCGTCAACGTGGTCGAAGGCGGCCGCTTCAAGGAAATCGACGAGATCGCCGGAGAGCCGTGAGGGCGTTGCCCTACCTTATTTCTTCCCCTTTCAGGGGGAGGGAAGGGGGCGCTTTACCGTGAAAGCCCGCCCAGCGCTTTCGGCAGCAGATACAGATCGGGGGACACATTCGTGCCTTTCGGGATGGTGCCGTTCTCCGCCATCTGGGCGATCACCTTGTCGACGTCGGCGACGACGACCGCGCCGTCGCGGCTCAGGATCGCGTCCTTGGCGATGTAGAGATCGTAGATCGGGGAGAGCAGGTCCGTCTCGCGCTTGGTGTATTTCTGCAGGATCGCGATCGCCTCGGCGCGATGCGTCGGATCGTAGAGCCAGTCATGGGCGCGGGAGAGCGCCCGCTGCAGGCGGCGGCCGTGCTCGGCTTGTTGCGCCCAGGCGGTGGCGACGCTGTAGAGGATGGATGGAAACGCTTCGCCGTCGCTGAAGCGGTAGAGCACGTTCATGCCTTGCGTGGCGGCAAGCTGCGCGGTCGGCTGGAACAGCACCGTGAAGGCGATGCTGCCCTTCTGCAGGGCGGCGAATTTCTGCGCGCTGGTGCCGACCACCAGCATGGTGATGTCGGTCGGCGCGACGCCCGCCTTGGCGAGCGCCCGAAAAGTCCACCAGTTCTCACCGAGCTGCAGGCCGCCGGTGCCGAAGAACTTTCCCTTGAGGTCGGCGAGCGCCTTGATCTCGGGCCGGCCGACCAGAAACCAGTCGGCGCGCTCGGCCGGCGAGGAGATCACCGCAAAGCCCTTGGACCCATGCGCGACCGCGGCCAGCAGCGCCTCGGGCTGCGCGCCGGCAAGCTGCACCTCGCCCGCGACCAGGAGCTGGATCGATTGCGGGGAGGATTGGAAGATCAGCACTTCCGGAGCGAAGCCTTCGTCCTTGAAGAAGCCCTTCTCGATCGCGGTGTCGATGTCCCAATAGATGGCGTTGCCGGGCACGTAGCTGATGACGAGCTTCTCGGGTGGCGTGCCCTGCGCGCGCGACGGCGTAGCGCCAATGAGGGCGGCGAAGAGGGTCGCGCCGGCCAGCCGAGTTGCGATGCGCAGGCAGCTCATGGTGCCGGCCTTGGTATCATCAAGCATTCGCCGCGCCAAGCCGGTGACGGTGGCACGGCCCGCGCCGCTATGATACGGTGCGCACAAAGCCCAAGATCAAACCGACTGATAGATCAATGGAGGACGCCGATGACGGATAACACCACGAACCATACCGAGCACGCGCTGCCGCGCCGCACCATTCTCAAGGCCGCCGGCCTCGGGGTCGGAGCCGGAATGCTGTCGGGCCTGACATCGGCCGCGCAAGCCCAAACCGCCGCCACGGCGGCGCCGGCTCCCGCCGGCGACATCTGGAGCACCGAATACTGGACCAACAAAGGCGAGATCAAGCTCAACATCTACCGCAAGCGCGTCGGCGCACCGGCGGCGGGAGAGAAGGCGCGCCCGGTCCTGTTCATGGTGCACGGCTCGTCGAATTCCTCGCGCACCTCCTACGACCTGCAGGTGCCCGGCAAGGAATATTCGATGATGGACGTGTTCGCCCGCTATGGCTACGACGTGTGGACCATGGACCACGAGGGCTACGGCAAGTCCTCGCGCAGCGCCGGCAATTCCGACATCAAGAGCGGGGTCGAAGACCTGAAGCTCGCCGCCGAGGTGGTCAAGCGCGAGACCGGGCAGAGCAGGGCGCATTACTTCGGCACGTCCTCGGGTGCGATCCGGGCCGGCGCCTATGCGCAGGCGCAGCCCGACCGGGTCGACCGGCTGGTGCTGAGCGCCTTCACCTACAAGGGCGAAGGCTCGCCCACGCTTGCCGACCGCGCCAAGCAGGTCGACTATTACCGCACCCACAATACGCGACTGCGCGATCGCGCCATGATCCAATCGATCTTCACCCGCGATTCGCTGGCGTCGAGCTACGATCCGGCCGCGATCAACGTGATGGCGGACGCGGAGCTCAAATATGGCGATCAGGTGCCGACCGGCACCTATCTCGACATGACCGCGAACCTGCCGCTGGTCGATCCCCTGAAGGTGCAGGCGCTGGTGCTGCTCATCCGCGGCGACCATGACGGCATCGCCACCGTCGCCGATCTGTTCGACTTCTTCCGGCAACTGCCCAACGGCGACCGTCAGTTCGTGATCGTGACGGAGACCGCGCACAACCCGACCATGGGCAAGAACCGCTTCCTGTACTGGCACGCGGTCAATTCGTTCCTGACCATGCCGCCGGCCGTGAGTTGAGGCGGCGGACGCCAACACCACCCACCTTGTCACCGCCGGGCTTGTCCCGGCGGTCTCGCTTAAGGAGGCACCGTGCCCTCAGAATCGAGATGGCCGGAACAAGTCCGGCCATGATACGGAATTTCTGGCTTCCGCCTCTCAGAACAGCGCCAGCGTCCTGATCTCGATGCTCTCGCGCGGGCGCGCGGTGGGCGGCGCGGTCTCGTCGTCGAAGGCGGTGTGGGCGGTGAAGCGGGCGACGCCGTCTTTCTGCGAATCGTAGACCTTGAACACCAGCGCCTCCTCGCGCCGCATGTGCGGAAACCAGTACCAGCGGTGGGCCGGATTGTAAGTGATCGCGTAGGTCTGGCCGATGCGGTTAGGATAGCGGCGTTCCGACACCACCAAGTCTGTCGTCGCAAGGCTCTTGGCGTCGCAAATGCCGAGCGGGAAAGTCTCGACCGGATGGCGGATCGGCCGCCACACCTGCACGATGGCGAAGCGGCAGGCGAGCAGCGCATCGGCCTCGGCGGGGAGGATATCGCGCAGGCGCTGCGGGCCCGACCATTCGGTGTAGTCGTTGTGCACGCGGCGCACGACCTCGCGAATCTGGCGCGCTTCGCGCGCCGCGTCATCGGCGGTGCGCAGCGTATGATCGAACACCACCACGCGCGAGGCGCCGCTCTGCGCCTTCACCAGCGCTTCCATCTCCGGATAGTAGGTTGCGCGAATCTGCGCTTCATCGAAGAAGTCTACGACCTTGGTGTCGTGGGAGACGAAACGGAAGCCGTTGCGATCGAGCGTGAAGTCGGAAGCCTCGCGCCGGCCGTTGCGGAGCATGACCCGGTGCGGGTCCGGGGCGCCGCCGGTGCGCACATCGAGCGAGCCAGGCCCGCCCGTCGTGGTGAACGGCTTCTCCCCGGTATCGAGAAAATAGTTGAGCGTCGCCTCGATCGATCCTTCGCTCGATCTGACGGCGGTTTCAGGTTCGGCGATCGCAACCATGGTTCCCTCCTGCAGGAAGATGCCTCAGACATAGGTCGGCGGTGCGGCCGATACAATGATCGCGGACGTGGTACGCGCGGATTGCATGATGCTATATTTCGCCGACGGAGAGGGGCAGGCATGCGCAAACGGCTTATCGCGGCGGCGCTCATCAGCGCGCTCGCATCGGGTCTGCCGGGGAGCCGCGCGCCCTCGCGCGCGCAGGAGGGTTGGCCGAGCCGGCCGCTGACCATGGTGGTTCCGTTCGCGGCCGGTGGGCCGGTCGATCTGCTCGGCCGCATCGTCGGGCAATATCTCGGGGCGCAACTTGGGACTACCGTGGTGGTCGAGAACTTTCCCGGCGCCGGCGGGATGCCGGGCTCGCAGCGGGTCGCCCGCGCCAATCCGGACGGCTACACGTTCCTGCTCGGCTCGATCGGCACCCATGCGCTCAACCAATCGCTCTACCGGCATCCGCTTTATAATGCGGCGACCGACTTCGCCCCGGTCGCCCTGATCGCGCAGGTGCCGCTGGTTCTGGTCACGCGCAAGGATTTCCCGGCGGGCGATCTCGCGCAATTCATCGCCTATGCCAAGGCGGAGCAATCCCGCCTGCAATTCGGCTCCGCCGGCGCCGGCACCTCCACCCATATCGGCTGCGTGCTCCTGAACCAGGTGGTCGGCATCGACACCGTGCACGTTCCCTATCGGGGCGGCGAGGCGGCGCTGCTCGATCTGATGGGCGGGCGTATCGACTATACCTGCAGCATCCTCTCGGTCGCCGCCGAGCCGATCCGCAACAAATCCGTGAAAGCGATCGCCATGCTGTCGCGCGAACGCGCGGCGGTGATGCGGGATCTGCCGACCGCGCATGAGCAGGGCCTCAAGGATTTCGACATCTATTCGTGGAACGCGGTGTTCCTGCCGAAGACCACCCCGCCCGAGATCGTCGGCAAGCTCAATGCGGCGCTTTCCAAGGTGATGGACAATCCGGCGGTCAGCGGCAAGCTGGCGGACCTCGGCCTTTACGTGGTCGCGCCGGGCGAGCGCGGCCCGGCTCACCTCGCGCAATTCGTCAAGAACGAGATCGAGAAGTGGGCGGCGCCGATCCGCGCGAGCGGCGCGGTCGGGGAATAGGGAGCGACGTCTTGCAGAAGCTGAAAGAGCTCATCGCCGGCAATGAGCTGATCGTGGCGCCGGTGGCGCTCAATCCGATCATGGCGCGGCTCGCCGCGGAGGCGGGATTCAAGGCGGTCTATCTGAGCGGCGGTTCCTTGGGCTGGCTCAAATGCGTGACCGAAGCCAATCTGAGCCTGCCGGAGCTCGCCGACGTGGCGGTCGACATGCGCGCGGCCTGCCGGCTGCCGATCGTGCTCGATGCCGGCGGCGGCTGGGGCGACCCGGTGCATGTGCATCGGACCATGGCGCTGACGGAAGCCGCCGGCTTTGCCGCCATCGAGATCGAGGATCAGCTCTTGCCGCGCCGGGTCGAGCATCATGTCGGCATCGACCATCTGGTGCCGACCGACTTCATGCTCAAGAAGATCGCGGCCGCGCGCGAGGCGCGCACCGATCCCGATCTCCTCATCATCGCCCGCACCAATGCGCGGCGCGTCGGCGGCCTCGACGAAGCGTTGCGGCGCGCCGAGGCGTTCCACAAGGCCGGCGCCGACATGCTGTTCTGCTACACGCGCAGCGCCGACGAGCTGCGCATCATGGGCGAGCGGCTGCCGCCGCCGCTGATGCTGTTTGCGCCGCCCGACGGGTTCTCGACCTTTGCGCTGTCCGAACGCGATCTCGCCGGCCTCGGCTATCGCCTCGCCGCCTCCTCCGGCACCGCCTTTGCGGCGATGTGCAAGGCGGTGCGCCAGTCCTACGAATGCCTGGCGCAGGGCCGCATGGACCCGTTCCTCGGACCGGGCGGGGCCGAGAAGGAGATGAAGGCCGCGCAGGATACCTGCGGGCTCGACCAGCTCTTGCAGATCGAGCGCCGCACCATGAAAGACGCTTGAAGCCCCCTCCCTGACCTTCCCCGCAAGCGGGGAAGGGTAGTGTGGGGACAACCGGGAGGAAGACATGAAAATCAGGATCACGACGCTTTGCCTCGCCATCACCACGTTTGCCGCGAGTCCCGCGCTCGCCCAGACCGAGATCGTCAATCAGGCGGCGGCCGCCAAGGCCGGCGGCGTCCCGCAGTTCCTGGTCGATCCGTTCTGGCCCAAGCCGCTGCCCAACAACTGGACCTTC
>DATDGG010000428.1:0-17186 GCA_036522235.1 Xanthobacteraceae bacterium | reverse complement strand
CCGACCGCCACATACCAGAGAATCGCATTCGACTCGGCGATATGCCGGTTCGGCGCGACCTCCAGGAGCGGCACCTGACCGCTCGGATTCTTGGCCAGGAATTCAGGCGTGCGGCTCTCGCCGCGCAAAATGTCGATCTCGACCAGGCGATACGGAATGCGGAGCTGGGCGAGCGCCAGGCGCACCTTGTAGCTGTTGCCCGACCGTTGCATGGAATAGAGGGTATACATTCCGTCCTCGGTGACCTGCCTGGATATCCCGACTTTTTATCGCATACTGATATCGCGTCCTGGTCCACTCCGGCTGGACCACGCGCGACGCTTCGACAAATCTCGTCCTGTCACGCGACAGCGGCAATGTCGTGACGCTGCGACCAACAATGCATGACCAACAACGCATTTAGGTGGGCACCAACGCCCCGACGACGCGTTGCAACATAGGCGAAGCTTCGATATTTCGCGATCACAACATCGACAGAAAGAAACGGCTGACCGCCGGCGACCGTGTGGGGCATTTGCGTCGCCCGGGCCGCGGGCGAGAGCACGAATCGGCCCGCGTAAAGGGCGTTTATGGCTTGGCTCGTGGAGAGCATCAGGGGCTACGGGGCGGTTGCGGCATTTTTGGGATTGTGGGGCGCGCCGTAAAACCCGGATTTCCCCTTTTCCGGAAAATGCTCTACGACGCGGGGGTGAACGTGCCCTCGAACGGAGATGTCCATGGCCTTCCTTGCCGACTCGCTCAAGCGCATCAAGCCCTCTGCCACCATCGCGGTGACGGACAAGGCGCGCGCGCTTAAAGCGGCGGGGCGCAATGTCATTGGGCTGGGGGCCGGGGAGCCGGATTTCGACACGCCGGACAACGTCAAGCGCGCCGCCATCAAGGCGATCGAGCGCGGCGAGAGCAAGTACACCAATATCGACGGTATTGCCGAGCTCAAGGCCGCGATTGTGCGCAAGTTCAAGCGCGAGAACGCCCTCGACTACAGGCCGGCCCAGATCACGGTCGGCGCCGGCGGCAAGCAGGTGCTCTACAACGCCCTGATGGTGACGCTCAATCCGGGCGACGAGGTCATCATCCCGGCGCCCTATTGGGTGAGCTATCCGGACATCGTGCTGCTGGCCGGCGCGACCCCGGTCATCGTGCGGGCCAGGCCCGAGGACGGCTTCAAGATGAAGCCGGAGGCGCTCGAAAAGGCGATCACCCCCAACACCAAGTGGCTGATCTTCAACTCGCCCTCGAACCCGACCGGCGCCGCCTACAGCCGCGCCGAGGTCAAGGCGATCACCGACGTGCTGGTGAAGCATCCGCATGTCTGGCTGCTCAGCGACGACATGTACGAGCACCTGGTCTACGACGATTTCGCGTTCTTCAGCCCTGCACAGATCGAGCCGTCGCTGTACGACCGCACCTTGACGCTCAACGGCATGTCCAAGGCCTATTGCATGACCGGCTGGCGGCTCGGCTATGCGGGCGGGCCCGAGCTGCTGATCAAGGCGATCGCGACGCTGCAATCGCAATCGACCACCAACCCGAACTCGATCGCGCAATGGGCCGGGGTCGAGGCGCTCGACGGGCCGCAGGACTTCATCGCCGAGCACAACAAGGTGTTCAAGGAGCGCCGCGACCTCTGCGTCTCCATGCTCAACCAGGCCAAGGGCCTCAATTGCCTCAAGCCGGAGGGCGCCTTCTATGTCTACCCGACCTGCGAGGGCGCGATGGGCAAGACCGCCCCGTCAGGCAAGCGGATCGCCTCCGACGAGGACTTCGTGACCGAGCTCCTGGAGGCGGAAGGCGTCGCGGTGGTGCAGGGCACGGCCTTCGGGCTCGGCCCGGCCTTCCGGATTTCCTACGCCACCAAGACCACGGACCTGGAAGAGGCCTGCCGACGCATCCAGCGCTTCTGCGGCGACCTGCGGTGAGGCACCAGGCAAGGCAATTCAATTCCACTCGGGCGGACGATGCTCTAGAGTGAACCGCAGGGTGGTCGGGCCGAACGAGCAGGGGAGGGTATATGCGTCGATCCGTCATTGGGGCCTTGATTCTGGGGTTGGCCGCCGTGTCGTTCAATGCGGGGACCGCAGAGGCGCAGCGGGTGCGGGCCGGCATTCTCAACTGCGACATATCCGGCGGCCTCGGGTTGATCATCGGGTCGCAGCGGTCGGTCAATTGCCTGTTCACGCCCGATGTGCCGGGCCCGCCGCAGGAGGGCTATTTCGGCACCATCACGAAATTCGGCCTTGATCTCGGAGCCACGTTGGGCGGTTCGATGGTCTGGGCCGTCTACGCGGATACCAGCCGGGGCTACGGATTCCTGGCCGGCGAATATGCGGGCGCGAGTGGCGAGGCCACGGTGGCGGTCGGCCTCGGCGCCAATGTCCTGGTCGGCGGCTCGAACCGGACCGTCGCGCTGCAGCCGCTGTCCGTCCAGGGGCAGGTCGGGCTCAATGTCGCGCTCGGGGTCGCCAGCCTGAGCATCCGCCCCGCGCGCTGACGCGCCGCAGGTCATTGCCGCCGCCGCTCATTTCCGCCCCTGCTTTCGCGGCGGCGAGCTTCTGCGGGAATCCGGTCACTTCGCAAAATGCGTCCAGGACTTAAGTCCCCGCTTCCGCGGGGACGACCCTGGGGCGCTGCCGCCTCTTGCCAATCCCCCCTCCGGCCTGAAACGATGCGTGAAAGTTTTCTAACAGGACCAAGTCAGGTCCGTGAAAACCACGTCGGTTTAATGTGGGAGGCAGTCATGGCACAGAGCGAGACACGAGCTGGGGGTCCACGGTGCATCGCGCTGTTGGGCCCGTTTCAGAGCGGCAAGACGACGCTACTCGAGGCGATCCTGTTGCGCACCGGCGCGATCCAGCGCCAGGGCACGGTCGAGGCCGGCACCACCGTCGGCGACTCCAGCCAGGAATCTCGCCATCACAGCATGAGCGTCGAGCTCTCGGTGGCGACCACGAGCTTCATGGGTGACACCTATACCTTCATCGACTGTCCCGGATCGGTCGAGTTCATTCACGACATGCGCGCCGTGCTGCCCTTCGTGGATGCGGCTGTGGTGGTCTGCGAGGCCGACGAAAAGAAGATTCCGCAGCTGCAATTGATCCTGCGCGAGCTCGAAGACCTGAAAATTCCGCACTTCCTGTTTCTCAACAAGATCGACAAGGCCGACAAGCGCATCCGTGACACGGTCAAGCTCCTGCAGCCGGCCTCGCGCGTGCCGCTGCTGCTGCGGCAGATCCCGATCTGGTCGGGGGAGATCATCACCGGCTTCACCGATCTCGCGCTCGAGCGGGCCTATGTCTACAAGGAGCACGCACCCTCCGAGATCATCGACCTCGCCGGCGAAGACCTCAGCCGCGAGAAGGAAGCGCGTTTCTCCATGCTGGAAACGCTGGCCGACCACGACGACGAGCTGATGGAGCAGCTCCTGGAGGATATTCCGCCGCCGCGCGACAAGATTTTCGACGACCTCACCAAGGAGCTGCGCGACGGTTTGGTCTGTCCGGTCCTGGTCGGCACCGCGACCCGCACCAACGGCGTGCTGCGGCTGATGAAGGCGCTCCGCCACGAAGCGCCCGGCGTGACGAAGACGATCGCGCGGCTCGGCCTCAAGGGCGGCAATGATCCGATCGTCAATTTGATCAAGACCTTCCACACCGCCCATGGCGGCAAAATGTCGGTGGCGCGCGTGCTCAACGGCCAGGTGGGCGACGGCACCACGTTCATTACGCCCGAGCGCGACGCCGGGCGGGTCGCCGGCGTCTTCAAGCTCATGGGCCAAGCCACCGAGAAGCGCGGGCCGGCGCAGGCCGGCGAAATCGTCGCGCTCGGCAAGCTCGATCACGCCAATACCGGCGACACCCTCACGGCCGGCAAGCAGGCCCATCCGCAGCTCGCCAAGATCGCGGCCTTGCCGCCGGTGCTCGCCATCGCGGTCGCCGCCAAGGAGCGCAAGGACGACGTCAAGCTCGGCCAAGCGCTGACCCGGCTGCTCGAAGAGGATCCCTCGATCACCGTCATCCACAATCCCGAGGCCCACGAGGTGGTGATGTGGGGGCAGGGGGAGATGCATCTGCGGGTGGCGACGGAGCGGCTCGCCGACCGCTTCGGGGTGCCGATCGTCACCCGCAAGCCGACCGTGGGTTATCGCGAGACCGTCAAGAAGGGCATCGTCCAGCGCGGACGGCACAAGAAGCAGTCCGGCGGGCACGGGCAGTTCGGCGATGTGGTGCTCGATATCAAGCCGCTGCCGCGCGGCTCGGGCTTCACCTTCACGGAGGAGATCAAAGGCGGGGTGGTGCCGCGCAACTACATCCCCTCGGTCGAGGAGGGCGTCATCGACGCGCTCAAGCACGGTCCGCTCGGCTTCCAGGTCGTCGATGTCGCGGTGAAGCTGATCGACGGCTCCTATCACACCGTCGATTCCTCCGACATGGCGTTCCGCACCGCCGGCCGTGTCGGCGTGGTCGAGGGACTGCCGCAATGCACCCCGGTGCTGCTCGAGCCGATCCACCAAGTCGAGATCGTCTGCCCCTCGGAGGCCACCGCCAAGATGAACGCCCTCATGGCGGGACGGCGCGGCCAGATTCTCGGCTTCGATACTCGCGAGGGCTGGGACGGCTGGGATGTGGTGCGGGTACAGATGCCGGAGGCGGAGATCGGCGAGCTGATCGTGGAGGTACGCTCGGCGACCGCCGGCGTCGGCAGCTTTACCTTCAAGTTCGACCACATGGCGGAGCTGACCGGCCGCACCGCCGATCAGATCGTGGCCGCCCGCAAGGCGGCGGCCGCCGCCTGACCCCGTGGCCCCGCTCCGCCGGGGCGTGTGCGATAGCGCTTTGGTGATGCCTGCGGGGACGCTCGCTGGGCGTCAAGGATGGCACCCGCGTCGTTTGTCCGGGCTTCTTTCGTTCCGGCGCCCGATCCGGTATCTTGGCTCGAACAAGCTGGCGTTAACGCGTGTGCGTCGGTGCGAGGGGTTGCCGCAGCCGTGATTTGCTGGTGATCGCATCGCCGCGTAGAGCAGAGCCGCCTGAGCTGGAGGATCGCCTGATGCATGTCATTCGCCGCCGCGGATGGGAAATTCCCGAGCGTCACGCCACGCCCGAGCATCTGTTTCTCGACCGCCGCGCCTTCCTGGCCGCAACCGGGATGGCGGTGACCGGAATGGCTACAGCCGGGTTGGCGGCGACCGCGTTGACGCCCACGCCCGCCGCGGCGCAACGCGTCGGCGACGTGCCTGATCCGACCATCGATCTCTATCCGGCCAAGCGCAACGAGAAATACGTGCTCGACCGTCCGGTCACCGACGAGAAGCTCAACATCAACTACAACAATTTCTACGAGTTCGGCACCTCCAAGCAGATTTCGACCGCCGCGCAGGCGCTCAAGCCGCGGCCCTGGACCGTCAAGATCGACGGTATGGTGGAGCACGCGCAGGAGCTCGGCATCGACGATCTCATCCGCAAGATGCCGCTGGAGGAGCGGCTCTACCGTCATCGTTGCGTGGAGGCCTGGGGCATGGCGATCCCGTGGTCGGGCTTCCCGCTCGCCAAGCTGGTCGAGCTGGCGAAGCCGCTGGGCTCCGCCAAATATCTCAAGATGGAGACCTTCAAGGACCCGGCGATGGCGCCGGGGCAGCGCGGGCTCAACAGCTTCTGGCCGTGGCCTTATGTGGAAGGCCTCACCATGGCGGAAGCCGCCAACGAGCTCGCCTTCCTGGTCACCGGCGCCTATGGCAAGCCGGTGGCGAAATCGCAAGGCGCGCCGCTGCGGCTGGCGGTGCCGTGGAAGTACGGCTTCAAGTCGATCAAGTCGATCACGCATTTCACCTTCACGGACCAGCGGCCGAAGACGTTCTGGGAGCTCTCGGGCCCCGCCGAATACGGCTTCTGGGCGAACGTCAATCCGCAGGTGCCGCATCCGCGCTGGAGCCAGGCGACCGAATCCCTGATCGGCCTCAACGAGCGGCGGCCGACGCTGTTGTTCAACGGCTACGCCGACTATGTGGCCGGCATGTACAAGGGCCTCGAGAGCGAGCGGCTGTGGGCCTAAGGCGGTAAGTCGAGTTCAAAATCCCGTCCGGCGCGCTTCGGCGCACCCGCGCTGCCTTATAGTTCTAGTTCGTCTCGGCAGAGTTCCCTCAGTTTGACGCGCGCGCAAATCTGGCGGCGGCTAAGCCGTCCGCGGTATCGGCTGCGCACATGGCTCTGGCGCGCGCGGTGCAATCGCGCTTAAGATCAACAAAAATCGCAGAACGACTGGGAGGACTGCATGTTCCACGACCTGAAATGCCGAGCCTGGACCTTGGCCGGCGCCGCCATCGCGGCGCTCGCTTCGTTTCTCGTTTGTGCTGCGCCCGCGGTGGCGCAATCGAGTCCGCCGATCCGGATTGGCTACAGCATGGCGCTGACCGGGGGGCTCGCCCCCAACGGCAAGTCGGCGCTGTTGGCGCAGAAAATCTGGGAGGAGGATGTCAACGCCAAAGGGGGACTGCTGGGGCGCCCGGTCAAGCTCGTCTATTACGACGACAAGAGCGCGCCGGCCGAGGTTCCGGCGATCTACACCAAGCTGCTCGACGTCGACAAGGTCGACTTGCTGATCGGCGCCTATGCGACCGCGCAGCTCGCGCCGGCGATGCCGGTCGTCATCGCGCGCAAGAAGCTCTTGATCGGCTTGCTCGGGCTCGCGGTCAACAGCGAGTTCAACTATCCGAACTACTTCGCCATGATCCCGTCCGGACCGATCCCCAAGCCGGCCTTCACCAAGGACTTCTTCGCGCTCGCCATGGCGCAGAATCCCAAACCGCAGAGCGTGGCGATCGTGGCGGCCGACCAGGAATTCTCCATCAACGCCTCAGAAGGCGCGCGCGAGACCGCCAAAACCCTGGGTCTCAGGATCGTCTACGACAAGACCTATCCGCCCTCGACCAACGATTTCAGCCCGATCGTGCGCACGATTGCGTCCTACAATCCGGACCTGGTCGTGGTGTGCTCCTATCCGCCCGACTCGGTCGGCATCGTGCGCGCCGTCAACGAGATCGGCTTCAAGCCCAAAATGATCGGCGGCGCCATGGTGGGGTTGCAGGCCACCGCCATCAAGACGCAGCTCGGGCCGTTGCTCAACGGCTGGACCAACTACGATTTCTGGCTGCCGGTGCCGAAGATGAATTTCACCGGCATCGACGAGCTGATGAAGAAATATCAGTCGCGCGCGGCGGCCGAAGGGGTCGATCCGCTCGGCTATTACATGGCGCCATGGGCCTATGCCCAGCTGCAGGTCATGCAGCAGGCGGTCGAGAGCACCGAGACCCTCGAGGACGCCAAGCTCGCCAATTACGTCCGCGCCACCACCTTCAAGACCGTGGTCGGCGACGTGAAGTTCGGCGCCAAGGGCGAGTGGGCGCAGTCGCGCGTCTTGCAGGTGCAGTTCCAGAACGTCAAAGGCAATGACGTCGGTCAGTTCAAGGATGCCGGGAGCCAGGTCGTGGTGGCGCCGGCGTCTTACGAATCCGGCAAGCTGATCTATCCGTATGAGAAGGCGAAGTAGGGGGCCGCATGTAGCCCGGATGGAGCGAAGCGCAATCCGGGACGCCGTTCCCGCGTTGCGCTTCATGCGGGCTACATCCTTCCTCTCAAATGTAGCGCGGAATCGGGCCGTCCTGCGGCGTCGCCCGATCGCTGAGGTCGAAGAAGACCTCGTCCAGGTAGCACCAGCCCCAGCCTTCGGGCGGATCATAGCCCTCGATAATCGGGTGGCAGGTCGCGTGAAAGTGCTTGGTGGCGTGCCGGTTCGGCGAATCGTCGCAGCAACCGACATGGCCGCAGGTCCGGCACAGGCGCAGATGGACCCAGCGCGATCCGCTCTTGAGGCATTCCTCGCATCCGCGCGCGCTCGGCGTCACGTCGCGGATGGTGTCCAGGTGACTGCAGGTCTTGGCCATCGGGCTCCTCAATTATCTTACGCCTTTGCGATTGTGGCCGATGCGCGCGCGGCCGTCGCCAAGGCGGCATGCAGGACCGCCACCACCTGCGCGCCCTCGCCGACCGCGGCCGCGACCCGTTTGACCGAGCCGCAGCGAACGTCGCCGATGGCGAACACGCCCCGCCGGCTGGTCTCCATCGGGCGGCGATCGCCGGCGTCCGCGCCGGTCAGCACGAATCCCTTGGCATCCAAGGCGACGCCGGATCCGGAAAGCCAATCGGTGTTCGGCTCTGCGCCGATGAAGAGGAACAGATGGCGGATCGCGCGCCGCACCTCGTTGCCGGCCTGCCGCCAGCGGATCGCGGTGAGCATGCCGTCATGGCCTTCGAGGCCAGTGACCTGCGCCTGCAGGATCACCTCGATATTGGCGAGCCCGTTGATGCGGTCGACCAGGTAGCGCGACATGCTCGCCTCCAGGCTCGGCCCGCGCACCAGCAGCCAGACCTTGGCGACCTGGCTCGCCAGATACACCACCGCCTGGCCGGCCGAATTGCCGGCGCCCACCAGCGCCACTTCCTGGCCGGCGCAGAGCTTGCCCTCGAGGGGCGACGCCCAATAGTGCACGCTGGTACCCTCGAAGGCCTCCAGGTGCTCCACATCGAGTCGCCGATAGCGGGCGCCGCTCGCAACGACCACCGCGCGGGCACAGGCCCGCTCATTGTTGGAGAGCTGCAGCACGAAGGTGCCGTCGCCCGCGCCGCTCGGAGCCTGGAGGCTCGTCACCTCGTCCGGGATCGCCATCTCGACCCCGAACTTCTGTGCCTGATTGTAGGCGCGCGCCATCAAGGCGAGGCCGGTGATCCCGGTGGGAAAGCCGAGATAATTCTCGATCCGGGCCGAGGCGCCGGCCTGGCCGCCGAACGCGCGGCAATCCAGCGCCAGCACCGAGAGCCCTTCCGAGCCGGCATAGACCGCGGCCGCGAGGCCGGCCGGGCCGGCCCCGACCACCGCCACGTCATAGACGTGCTGCGGATCGATGGCGCGCACCAGCCCGATGCAGCGCGCGAGCTCGCTCTCGCTCGGATTGCGCAACAGCTGTCCGCCCGGGCACAGGACGATCGGCAATTGGCCGGGATCGACGTGGAAGCGTTCGATCAGCGCCCTGGCCTCCGGATCGGTCTCCGGGTCGAGCCGCTGGCGCGGATGGCCGTTGCGGCGCAGGAAGCCCTCGAGCCGGAGCACGTCGCCGTTCTCGGCGCGGCCGACGATCACCGGCCCGCCGGCCCCGGTCTCGAGCAGACCGACGCGACGCAGGATCAGGGCGCGCATGATCCGCTCCCCGAGCTCGGCCTCCGCGATCAGCAGGGCGCGCAGCCGGTCGGGCGTGATGATCAGGCCCTCGACCGGCGTCGTCGCATAAGCGTCCACCAAGGTCGGCCGGCCGGCGAGCTGCGCGAGCTCGCCCATGAAGGCGCCGGGCCCGTGCGTGACGATATGCACGCGGCGGCCGGATCCCTCGTGCTGGGTGATGTCGACCGTGCCGGCCAAGATAATGGTCAGGCCGCGAGCCACCTCGCCGACCTTGGCCAGCGCCTCGCCGGCCGCGTAGGCGCGGACCTCGCCGAACCGGCGCACGCGCTCGATCTCCGCCGGCTCCAGCGTCGGGAACATCTGGTAACTTCGGGTATCGATGATCGATTGCGTCGCTACCGCCATGACTTTCCGCAACCCCATTCTCGCTATCGACCCGGCAAGTCTGACCTACGGCTCTGCGCGCGAACGCGGCAGGGATCGCATGCCTGATTGCCCGGAACGATTCCGGATTGATCATGCTACCATGGCGCAAGGATGACGCCGAACTCGGCCTGATCGTGTTCGATGATGGAAGGAAAGCATATTCGCGTCTATGCGGCCGGAGCGGCCGGCGGTGCCGTCGCCATCGCCTTGATGCAATTGCTGTCCGATCAGGCGAGCCACCCCGCTGGTATTCGTGCCGTTCGCGACCTCGATCGTGCTGGTGATGGGCTCGCCCGAGGCGGAGCCGGCCCAGCCGCGCGCATTGGTCGGCGGCCATCTGGTATCGACGATCGTCGGCCTGCTGGTCGCCGGGATTACCGGACCCTCGCCGTGGGTGGCCGCAACCGCGGTCGGGCTTGCCATACTGGCGATGCACCTCACCCGCACCTTTCATCCCCCGGCCGGAATCGATCCGTTGATCGTCGTGATCAACCAGATGTCGTGGAGCTTTCTGCTGGTGCCGGTCGGGGCCGGCGCTGCGCTGTTGGTGGCGTTCGCTTTTGCCTGGCACAACTTCGGCCGCCGCGGCTCCTGGCCGGTCCGCTGGTGGTGAGGCGGCTGCTTCCAATTCGGTGCATCTTGCGTGCGCCCGGTCACTGCCCAGTGCACACCACCTTGCCGGGCTGGCAGGCGATGCCGATGTTGGAGCACGCCACCTTGCCGTCGGGCTCCTGCCGGCAGATTCGGCAACCGTCGGTCCAGGCCTGGCAGGTTCCGCCGGGGCCGGCGAGCACCGAATGAGCTGCGGGGCTATTCGGCGGTTGCGTCGATCCTTCGGGGACGTCCGCCGCCAACGCTGGTCCGAGCTGGAGCCAGGCGGCGAAGACGACCGCGCCGCCGCGTCGCGCAAGAGCAATTGTGGACAGCACCGGCTGGCCTCCTGTTCCCGCTGCCGAACCTATTGGTCGCGCTCGGCGGCGTTCCTTCATTGAACGACCCTGAACTTATGCACCCGCCGCCCGCGGTTCTCGGCGACATAGACATTGCTCTTCGAATCCGTCGCGATCCCGTGCGCCTGATCGAACTGGCCCGGCAGCTGGCCGACCTGGCCGAAGCTCGACAGCAACCTGCCGGAGCGGCGCTCGACAATGTCGATCTGCGAATTGTTCTGGTTGACGATGAACATGAGGCTCTGGTCGGTATCGTGCGAGAAGTCGAGCGCCACCGTGGCGCCCCCGCTCTGCTCGACCTTGCCGTCGGCGGGCGGGGTAAAGGGCTTCCACGGCAGGTCGATGCTTCGCTTGAAATTGCCCATCTTGTCGTAGAGCTGGATCTTGGAGCCCATGCGGTTGCAGACATAGACCGTCCCGTCGTTGGCGATGGTCATGCAGTGCACGGTCTCCATGCCTTCGGGCAGCCATTGGCGCACGAAGTTTCCGTTCGCGTCGAACACGGCGACGCGGCGGTTGCCGCCCCGGCTTTCGCCGTCGGAGACATAGACCTCGCCGTTCTGCCGATCGACAAAGATGCTGGATGGCATGAAGAAGTGCGCCGTGCTCGAATTCAGCGGCGTGCCTTTGACGGTGCCGTCGGAGGAATCGTAAACGCCTTTCTGCCCGATCTGCAGAAGCAGCTTGCTGCCGTCATGGGTATATTTCTGAATCATGCCGGACGGGGAGCTCGCGATCCACACATTGCCGTCCTTGTCGAAGTGACAGCTGTGCAGGCGCGTCATCGGGGACGCAGCGCGTGGTGGCGCTTTGATGGGATCGTCGAGCAGCTTCGGATCCCCCCAGGAATTGACCACCTTGCCGGCGGGGTCGAGCTCGATCAGGGGAGGGGCCAGACGGCCGGCGTTCAGCTCGCCTTCCACGACGTCCTGCCGATTGAGGATCAGCACGTGATCCTGCGCATCGACGCAGACCCCGCCGAGCCCGCCCACCACCCAGCGGTCTGGCAGGGGCTTGGGCCAGGCGGCATCGACCTCGTAGTGCGGCACCTGCGCCCACGACGCCGGCACGTAGCCCTGCGCCGCGACAGCCGCAAGGGCGCAGATTCCGAGATTGACCAGAAAGCGCGTCTTCATAGCCGGATCCTCCCGTTTTTGTGTTACCCGCCTATGCCCGCCACGATCGGGTCGGCGATGTTTGATGCTTGCCGGTTGAGTTGATGCTTGCGGACGGCCCCGCGTCTGCCGTGAGGCTACATCACTCGCCCGGTCGGGCGGAAGGGGCGCCGGGGCGGTCGTGGGCGTGGCGATCCACTCTCTGTCACTCGGCGTCGGCCGCTTCACAGCCCCAGATAAAATTTCTTGATCAGCTCGTTGTCGTTGAGCTCGTCGGCCGAGCGGCCTTCGAAGGCGATGCGGCCGTGCACGATCACATAGCCGCGGTCGGCGATGCGCAGCGCCTGCGGAAAATTCTGCTCGGCCATGAGCACCGTCAGCTGCCAGCGGTCCTTGAGCTCCTTGATCTTGTCGATGGTGTGGGCGACCAGCACCGGCGCCAAGCCCACCGACGGCTCGTCGATCAGCAAAATGCGCGGCGCCGTCATCAGGGCGCGGGCGAGCGCCAGCATCTGCTGCTCGCCGCCGCTCATGCTGCCGGCGAGTTGCGCCCGCCGTTCGGCCAGGCGCGGGAACGCTTCGAGGCAGAAGGCGAGATTGGATTTCATCTTCGCCCGCGCCTGCTTGCGGAAGGCGCCGAGCAGCAGGTTTTCCTCGACGGTCAGGCGCGGAAACAGCCGCCGGCCCTCCGGCACCAGGGCGATGCCGAGATCGACGATGTCCTCGGTCGAGCGGCCGACCAGATCGTGGCTCACGCCGTCGATCTCGGCCGTGATCCGGCCGGCGCAGGGCGGCACCATGCCCATGACGCATTTCATGAGCGTGCTCTTGCCGTTGCCGTTGGTGCCGAGCAGCACCACCGTCTCGCCGGCTTCGACCGTCATCGACACATGCTCGAGCACGCGCACCGCCCCATAGGCGGCATCGACGTCCTCGATGACGATCCTATTGGCCAAGGTAGGCCCTCTCCACTTCGGGGTCACGGATAACCGCCTCGGGTGCGCCGTCCGCGATCTTGCAGCCGGAGACCAGGACCACCAGGCGCTGCGAGAACCGCATCACCGCGCGCATGATGTGCTCGATCAAGATGATAGTGACGCCGCGCTCGTTCAGCCTGATCAGCAAGGCGACGATGTCGGCAACCTCGACCTGCGACAGGCCGGCCATGGATTCGTCCGCGATCAGGAGCTGCGGCTCGGCCGCCATGGCGCGCGCCAGCTCGAGCTTGCGCATGTCCACTTGCGTGAGGTCGTGCGGACGCGCCCTGGCTTTGCCGGCGAGCCCGACCAGCTCCAGGAGGTCGGCGCAGCGCGCATCGATCTCGAGCGCGGAGAGCCGCGTCCCCGGTCTTGCGTTGACGGTGTAGAGGAGCGGCACGCGCAGGTTTTCGGCGACCGTGAGGCTCGCGAACGGGCGCGGCAGCTGAAAGCTGCGCGCGATGCCGGCACGCGTGCGCTCGTGGGTCTTGAGGCGATCGATGGGCGCGCCGCCAAAGGAAATCGTGCCGCTTTCGTTGGCGAGCGTCCCGCAGATGCAATTCACCAGCGTGCTCTTGCCCGAGCCGTTGGGGCCGATCAGGCCGACCCGCTCGCCGCGGCTGACCGCCAGGTCGATGCCGTCGAGCGCGACAAAGCCGCCGAAGCGTTTGGTGACGCCGGTGACCGTGAGCAACGGGGCGCTCATGACGCGGACCGCAGGTAGCGACGCACGAGCCCGACGATGCCGCCCGGCGCGACGATGACGAAGCCGACCAGCAGCAGGCCGACCACCAGGAGGCTGAGCTCGGAGGAAATCGACACCGTCGCCCATTGCTGCAGGCTCGCCACCAGGACGGCGCCCAGCAGCGGACCAAACCAGGTCCCGGTGCCGCCGATCATCGGCATGGCGATGGCGTTGACGGCATAGTCGAGGCCGAAGGCCGCCGCCGGCTGCACATAGCCGATATAGTAGGGCAACGGCGCCCCGGCCATGCCCATGAAGGCGCCTGATAGCGTGGTGGCGATGAGCTTGAGGCGTAACGTCGGCACGCCCGATGCCTCGGCGGCGAGCTCGTCGTCGCGGATGGTGGCGAATCCGTAGCCGAGCCGCGAGCGCTCGATCGCGCGCGCCGTCGCGATCGCCAGGACCGCCAGCGTGAGCATCAGCAGGAACAGATAATGCACGTAATTGCCGATGAGCCATACGCTGTCCGGCCGGATCACATAGGCGCCGCGTGCGCCGCCCACATAGTTCCAATTGACCACGAGCGTCTGCAGCACGACCGCGAAGGCGAGCGTGGCGATAGCGAAGAACGCGCCGCGCAGCCGCAACGTCAGATAGCCCATGCCGAGCCCGGCCAGGCCGGACACCACACCGGCGATCCCGATCAGCAGCGGCAGCGGGAGCGGATAGAACTTGTACAGGAACACCGAGGTATAGGCGCCGAGTGCAAAGAAGGCCGCCGAGCCGAAATTCACGTAGCCGGTATAGCCGCCGAGGATGTTCCAGGCCTGCGCCAAGACGATGAACTGGAGCACCACATAGCCGGCGAAGAACGCGTAGTCGTTGCCGATGAGGCCGGCGACGCCGAAGATGCCGGCCGCGACCGCGACGCAGATCAGCATGAAAATCCAGGAGCGCACGATCCCTATCTTCCAAGCAGGCCCGCGGGTCGCAGCGCGAGCGTCACGAGCAGGAAGCCGAACGCGACCGCCGGCGCCCATGAGGGCCCGTAAAACGTCGACGTGAGGCTCTCGACGATGCCGACCAGCATCGCCCCGATCAGCATGCCGGGCAGGCTGCCGAGCCCGCCGAGCACGCAGATGGCGAAGACGCGGCCTATATATTCGCGCCCGATCGAGGGCTCGACGGGCTGAATGATGATGAGCAGCGCGCCCGCGATCGACGCGGTCGCGATCGAGATCGCGAAGGCGATGCGCTTGATGCGGATCGGCGAGCACGCCACCAGCCGCAGCGCGAGCTGGTCCTGCGCCACCGCCATGATGGCCCTCCCGGTAAAGGTCGAGGACAGGAAAACCTGCAAACCGACGAACAAAGCGAGCGAGGCGAGGCAGGGCACCAGCATGCGCAGCGGCAGGTCGATTGCGCCCAGATGCAGGTTGGGCCCGATATAGGGCGCCGTCACGTAGCGGTAGTCGACCCCGAAGGCGAGGATGAGCATGACCTCGGTGATGAACAACAGGCCGAAGAAGAAGGCGAGGCCGCGCAGCGATTCCTGGCCGTAGCGCTCAAACGCCGCGTGATAGATTTGATAGACGAGCGAGCCCAGCAGGTAGAACGCCGGCAGCATGATGACGCTCGCCAGGATCGGGTCGATGCCGAGCCACGAATTGAGCATATAGGCGAGGTAGGAGCCGAGGATGATGAAGCCGGGATGCGCGATATTGACGATGTCGAGGACGCCGAACGAGATCGAGACCCCGATCGTCACCGCCGCATAGAACCCGCCCAGCAGCAGCCCGGCCACCAGGGCGTTGGCCAAGAGGTCGATCGAGACGTCCATCCGTGGCCCCGCTCGGTTTGGATTCTGGCTGCTTGTGCTCAGGACGCAGGGCCTTGCACTCCCTCGCCCCAAAGGGGAGAGGGTGGGGTGAGGGGGTTACGATTTTTCCGTATCGTGCCGCCGGAGCCCCCTCATCCCACCTTCTCCCCGCCGGGGAGAAGGAGTGAGATGCCGTGCGTCCCTAACTAGATTGTCAACTAGAGCTGTAGCTAGCCCCGAGCCCGCGAGCGGGGCAAGGAAGTGCGCGCCACTAAAACTTCACCCGCACGGAATCCGGAACCGGCAGCGGCTTGTTGGCGCTGTCGAGGAACTCGACGGTGCAGAAGATCAGCTCGGTGTCGCCGGTGTTCTCCAGGTCGTGCACCTTGGAATGGCCGGCCGCATGGGTCTCGTGCCGGGTTTCGCCGGCCGTGTAGGTGTGCTCGACCGTGCTGCCGTCGTCCATGTGGGCGCGGGCGCGGCCGTCGGTCAGCACCGACCAGAAATAGTCGAGCACGTGGCGGTGGAAGCCGAGGCGTTCGCCCGGCTTGAGCTTGATGTGCCAGACCCGCGCGCGCTCGCTTTCCGAAACGAGCTTCTGGCCGACGCAGCCATTGGGGCTCTTGCGCTCGCGCTCGAACTCGGCCGTGATCTCGCTCGGCCAGGGCGTTCGCGCGGTGTCGACCGGCTTCTTGTCCAACGTCGTCAGGGCCATGGCATTCCTCCTTCGGTTGGGGGAGATATTACCAACTTTTGTTCGTCGGCAAACCGGGGATCGGCGCCTTGCTGGAATCGGACGATCGTCGCGCGCTGGTCATCGGCGGCTCGATGAGCGGCCTGTTCGCCGCGTCCTTGCTGGCGCGGGCGGGCTGGCACGCGGAAATCTACGAGCGCGCCGAGACCGAGCTCAGCGGCCGCGGCGCCGGTATCGTGACCCATGCGCCGATGCGCTCTGTGCTCGCCGCCGCCGGCTGCGATCAGGCGCAAAATCTCGGCATCGAGGTCGCGGAGCGCCGGACCCTCGATCGCGCCGGCGCCGTGGAGGGGCGCTATCGCTGCCCCCAGACGCTGACCTCCTGGGACCGGGTGTTTCGCCTGTTGCGGGAATCCTTCCCGGCCGAGCGCTACCATCTGGGCAAGGAATTGCAGCGGGTCGAGCAGTCGCCCGAACGCGTGGTTGCGCATTTTGCCGACGGCAGCACCGCCGAGGCCGCCCTCCTGGTGGGTGCCGATGGATTCCGTTCCACGGTGCGGGCGCAGGTTCTCCCCGACATCAAGCCTGTCTATGCGGGCTATGTGGCCTGGCGGGGGCTGGTCGCGGAAGCCGCGCTCTCGCCCGCCGCCCATGCGGATCTGTTCGACGCCCTGGTGTTCAGCCTGCCGCGCGGCGAGCAGGGCCTCAGCTATCCGGTAGCCGGGCCCGACAACGATCTGCGGGTAGGCCACCGCCGCTGCAATTTCGTCTGGTACCGGGGAGCCGCGGCGAGCGAGCTCGAGCGCATGCTCACGGATGCAAGCGGCCATCTCCATGCGCTCGGAATTCCGCCGCCGCTGGTGAGGCCCGCGATCATCGCGGAGCTGCGCGCGGCGGCGCGGGCCCTGCTGCCGCCGCAGCTCGATGAGGTGGTGCAGCTCACCGAGCGGCCGTTCCTGCAACCGATCTACGATGTGGAAACGACCCGCATGGCGGTCGGCCGGGTCGCGCTGGTGGGCGATGCCGCGTTCCTGGCAAGGCCTCATGTGGCGGCCGGCGTGACCAAAGCCGCCGAGGACGCGCTGGCGCTCGCGAACGCGCTGCGATCGAGCGCGCCGATCGATCTTGCGCTCGCCCGGTTTGAATCGGTGCGTATCGGCATCAACCGGCAGGTGATGCAACGCGGCCGCGACCTCGGCAGCTATCTGGGGCCGCCGCCGGCGAACGCCGGGGGGCGCCGCAAGGCCGCGCGCCACTCTACGGCGGAAGCCGTGATGCGGGAGATCGCGGTG
>DATDGG010000427.1:0-2856 GCA_036522235.1 Xanthobacteraceae bacterium | reverse complement strand
GGCGACGCGGCCCTTGAGATCGGCATAGAACTTTTGCGCGGCCGCGAGCGTCAGCGGCGCGCAGAAGATCACCTCGGCGAACTCCGCGGCGACCTTGATCATGTCCTCCGAGCCGCCCGCCTGTACGATGACCGGGCGGCCCTGCGGAACGCGCGGCACGTTGAGCGGGCCGCGCACCGCATAGCTTTCGCCCTTGTGGTTCAAGGCATGCAGCTTGTCGGGATGGAAGAACAGCCCGGATTCCTTGTCGCAGACGAAGGCGTCATCGTCCCAGCTGTCCCACAGCCCAAGCACGATCTGCGCGAATTCGCGCGCCCGCTCGTAGCGCTCGCCGTGCAGATAGTGCTTGTCGCGGCTGAAATTGCGCGCTTCCGCCTTCTGCCCGGAGGTCACCAGGTTCCACCCCGCCCGCCCACCGCTCAAATGATCGAGCGAGGCGAACTTGCGCGCCACGTGATACGGCTCGTTGTAGCTGGTCGAGGCGGTCGCCACGAGCCCGATATGGCTGGTGAGCGGGGCGAGCGCGGACAGCAGCGTGAGCGGCTCGAAATTCGCGATATATTGCGCGGAGCGGCTGACCGCCTCCATCTTGGCGTCGCGCACGCAGACGTTGTCGGCCAGAAACACCATGTCGAGCTTGGCGCGCTCGGCGGTGCGGGCGATCTGCAGATAGTGCTGGAAATTGATGCCGGCGTCGGCGTCCGCGCGCGGATGGCGCCAGGAAGCGACATGGTGGCCGGTCGGATTGAAGAAGGCGCCGAGCCGCATCTGGCGCCGGGTCGTGCTCATCGGCGAGGCCCCTTTCAGATGGAACTTTAGCGCATTATACCGCTTTCAAAACGAGCGGTAGAGGCGAAGCCATGGCAAAGGATACCGAAACGCTGCATCCGCGGGGACGACGCCTGCGCTCGCAATTGTGGTTCGACAATCCGGAAGATCCCGGCATGACGGCGCTCTATTTCGAGCGCTACCTCAATTTCGGGCTCACCAAGAACGAGCTCTTGTCCGGGCGGCCGATCATCGGCATCGCGCAATCGGGCTCCGATCTGTCGCCCTGCAACCGCCACCATCTGCAGCTTGCCGAGCGTGTGCGCGAAGGCATCCGCGATGCCGGCGGCGTCGCGCTGGAGTTCCCCACCCATCCGATCCAGGAGACCGGCAAGCGGCCGACCGCGGCGCTCGACCGCAATCTCTCCTATCTCAGCCTGGTCGAGGTGCTGTTCGGCTATCCGCTCGACGGCGTGGTGCTCACCACCGGCTGCGACAAGACGACGCCGGCCGCCATCATGGCGGCCGCCACGGTGAACATCCCGGCGATCGTGCTGTCGGGCGGGCCAATGCTTAACGGCTGGTGGAAGGGCGAGCGCGCGGGCTCGGGGACCATCAAATGGGCCATGAGCAAGAAGCTCGCGGCCGGCGAGATCGACTACGCCGAGTATATCGATGCGGTCGCGGCATCGGCGCCTTCGATCGGCCATTGCAACACCATGGGCACGGCCTCGACCATGAATGCGCTTGCCGAGGCGCTCGGCCTGTCGCTGCCGGGCTGTGCCGCGATACCGGCGCCCTATCGCGAGCGCGGGCAGATCGCCTACGAGACCGGCCGCCGCGCGGTCGAGATCGTGAACGAAGACCTCAAGCCCTCCGACATTCTCACCCGCGACGCGTTCGAGAACGCGATCGTCGCCTGCTCGGCGATCGGCGGCTCGACCAATGCGCCGATCCACATCAACGCCATCGCGCGCCATGTGGGCGTCGCGCTCACGATGGAGGATTGGGAGGCGATCGGCTACGACGTGCCGCTCCTGGTCAACATGCAGCCGGCCGGAAAATACCTGGGCGAGGAATATCATCGCGCCGGCGGGCTGCCGGCGGTGCTGCATGAATTGATCGCGGCCAAGCGCATCAAGGCCGATGCGATGACGATCAACGGCAAGACCTTGGGCGAGAACGTGCGCGGCACGCGCGCCACGGATGCGGACGTCATCCGGCCCTACGACAAGCCGCTGCGCGCCCGGGCCGGGTTCAAGGTGCTCAAGGGCAATCTCTTCGACTCCGCCATCATGAAGGTCAGCGTCATCTCGGAAGAATTCCGCGCCCGCTACCTTTCGAACCCGAACGACCCGGACGCGCTCGAAGGCCCCGCCGTGGTGTTCGACGGCCCCGAGGACTATCACCGGCGCATCGACGATCCAGCACTCGCTATCGACGCCAGCACCATCCTGTTCATGCGCGGCGCCGGCCCGATCGGCTATCCGGGCTCGGCCGAGGTGGTGAACATGCAGCCGCCGGCGGCGCTGCTCAAGCAAGGGATCAGTTCGCTTCCCTGCATCGGCGACGGACGCCAGTCCGGCACATCAGGCTCGCCCTCGATCCTCAACGCGTCGCCGGAGGCAGCGGCCGGCGGCGGGCTTGCGCTGCTCAAGACCGGCGACCGGGTGCGCATCGACCTCAAGCGCGGCACCGCCAACATGCTGATCTCCGAGGCGGAGCTGGCCGCGCGCCGGGAGGCGCTGGCGCAACAGGGCGGCTATCAGTTCCCGCCGAGCCAGACGCCCTGGCAGGAAATCCAGCGCGCCATGGTCGACCAGCTCGCCGACGGCATGGTGCTCAAACCCGCGGTCAAATACCAGCGCGTCGCCCAGAAGAGCGTGCCGCGGAACAGCCATTGAGGAGAGTCTGTTCTCGAAGCAGGCGCGGTGCGGAAACGGCAGCTCCCCGGCGGCGACAAGGCAGAGCCGATGCGGCGCGCCATCCGCGAGCGCGACCGATGCCTTTATGCGCGTTCGCGCGGCGGATAGGCGAGATACCCCCCTAGCTATTTGGAGGCCACGGTCTCCCTGAAGAGTTCGACCT
>DATDGG010000426.1:0-9098 GCA_036522235.1 Xanthobacteraceae bacterium | reverse complement strand
ATCGTCTCGGCCGCCAAGGCCGTTGGTTTGTAAGAGTCGTCGTCCAATCACCCTACCGCGGCCAGAGCAGCACGGCGGCGCGCACCAGGTAGACTGCGCTCACCGCAAAGATGACCCAGCGGGTCGAGCGGCGGAAGCCATGGTCGGTCATGCGCTCGAGCACGAACGGGGCGAGCGCGGTGCCGGCGATCGCGAGCAGGACGGCGGGCACGGCGGCCCACAGCGGCACCTCGCCGATGCCGGAGACCGAGCCGAAATAGACCGCCCGCACCACGTGGCTCAGCGACTGCACCACCGCCTTGGTGGCGTTGGTGGTCTTGCGATCGAGCATGCTCTTCTGGAAGAAAATGTCGAGGAAGAGGCCGCCGACGCCGGCCAGCACCTGGATGACCGTCGTCAGCATGCCGGTCACGAACGGCACCCCGCGCCACTCGATATTGGGGCGCAGCCGCGCCGGCAAGAGCTCGGCCGCGAACGGCATCAGCCCGAGCGTGAGATAGACGATGGCTTTGTCGGGCACGAAGGAAATCGCGAACATGAGCGCGAAGGCGATCGCGGCGCCGGCCACATAGGCAAAGAAGATCGGCCAGAGCACATAGCGGCGCCACTGCAAGGCGCGCCAGCCATTGGCGAAAAGCTGGATGATCGAAAAGAAGATCATGCCGGCGGCGACGTCGAAATAGTTCAGCAGCACGCCGAGCAGAATCATGCCGCCGGCCATGCCGAACACGCCGGAAACAAATGACGTAAAGACGATGGTGACGGCGATGAGGGCGAGTGAAAACGGGGTCATTTGGGGAGGTACGTGGATGGGTCGAGCGGCGAAATCGGACACTTGTCCGACTTCGTTGCGATAGTCATCACAGGCCCACCCCCCAGTCGAGGCCCCGTGATGGGTTTCGCAAGAGCTCAACTCATCCTACAAGAGGCCATGTCGACTCAAGAAGCCCCCGCCGCCAAGATTGCATCCAAGGTTGCTTGGCGCCTCCTGCCGCTGTTGATGCTTTGTTACTTCGTGGCCTTCCTCGACCGCGTGAATGTCAGTTTCGCCGCGTTGACCATGAATGCGGATCTCGGCTTCGACAGCTTTGTCTTCGGCCTGGGGGCGGGCATCTTCTTCCTCGGCTATTTCATCTTCGAGGTGCCGAGCAATCTGGCGCTCGCAAAGCTCGGGGCGCGCGCCTGGATCGCCCGCATCATGTTCAGCTGGGGCCTGGTCTCGGCCGCGATGGCGTGGGTGTGGAACGATACGAGCTTCTACGCCGGCCGCTTCCTGCTCGGCGCCGCCGAGGCTGGCTTCTTTCCCGGCGTCGTCCTGTACCTGACCTATTGGTTTTCCGCCGAGCACCGCGCCAAGATGGTCGGCCTGTTCATGGCTGCGGTTCCGATCTCGGGCTTCATCGGCGCGCCGCTTTCCGGCTGGCTATTGGGGCTTGAAGGCACGCTTGGGCTGCACGGTTGGCAGTGGCTCTATATCCTGGAGGGCCTGCCCGCAATGATCCTCGCCGGCGTGGTCTGGTTCGGCCTGACCAACCGGCCGAGCCAAGCGGGCTGGCTCGCGGCATCCGAACGCGCATGGCTCGAGCGCACGCTCGAACGCGAGCGCGCGCATCTCGAAGGCCTGCGCAAATTCCGGCTCGGCGAGGCGCTCCTGAACGGCCGCGTCCTGCTGCTCGCCGTGCTCTATCTCGGCCTGGTCACCGGCCTCTACGGCGTCACGTTCTGGCTGCCGCAGATCGTCAAGGGCTTCGGCGGCTTGAGCAATCTCGAGGTCGGCTTCATCGTGGCGCTGCCGACGCTCGCCGCCGCCATCGCGATGGTGGCCTGGACGTGGCATTCGGACAAAGCGCGGGAACGGCCTTGGCATGTGGCGCTGCCGGCCTTTGCGGGCGCTTTGGGGCTCGCCGCCAGTGCGAGCGTGAGCGATCCCGTGCTCTCGACCATGGCGCTGTCGGTGGCGCTGATCGGCATCTATGCGGCCATCGCGACCTCCTGGGCGCTGCCGAGCGCTTTCCTAACCGGCACGGCCGCGGCCGGCGGCATTGCGCTCATTAATTCCATCGGCAATCTCGGCGGCTTCGCGGGGCCCTATTTCATGGGCTGGATCAAGGCGGCGACCGGCGCCTATTCGATCGCGCTCCTCATCATGGGCGCGGGGCTCGCGCTTTCCGGGTTGATCGCGCTCGCGGTTCGCAACGCCGTCGCCAACGAGCGTCCGCCCGCAGGCATAGCCCGCGAAGAGCCATCAGGGCAGTTGATTTGAGCGCGCGGCCCGCCTCGCTCGAGAGAAATGCAAATGTACAAATGTAAATGGCGCGATCAACCGATCGCGCCATAACTCTCCCCCGCTTGCGCGGGGGAGGAAGGGATGTGGCTAGCGGATGACGCTCTTTCCGCCCATGCCACCCATGTTGCCCATGCCGACACCCGTCATGCGCGGGCTGAGCGACAGGTTCGGGCTCCGCGTCAGGCCCGGATTGCTCAGGTTGAGGCCGCGCCCGTAGCTATTCAGGATGCTGAGGTGCGGCTTGGTCCAGCTCGAGCCGCCACCATTGCCGCTGCCCTGGACGAGGGCGACCGTGCCGGTGTTGACGCCGCGAATCTTGCCGCCGTCATTTCCGCCGCCGGACTTGCCGCCGTCGTTTCCGCCACGGCCGCCGGTGCCGCGGATCGGACGCAGCGGGATCACCGGATTGAGCACAGTCGTCCCGCCACCATTGTCGACGTAAACCGGAGTGCCGGTATCGACGGACAGTCGCGGGGGCTTCTTCGGGCCATCGTTGCCACCGGGCGGGGTCGGATCGTTGGAGGTCCGCCGGTCCTTCGGGGGATCGAAGTGGAACGGCGACATCCTGATCCGCGGGGGGGTGTTCGGCGGGCAGTCCTTGTCGATGTCGATGTCGATATCGATGTCGATGTCGACGTCGATCTTGATGATCTTGATGATGTTCTTGATCGTCCAATGCTGGTCGATGTCGATGTCGACCAGGGCCCCGGGCGCGAGACCGAACCAGTTCGTCGGGTAGCTCTGGTAGAAGGCCTGCGAGGCCTGGACCGTGTCGCCGCAGCCGCCATGGCGGAACTTGTCGGCGGCCATGAAGATCCAGAGCTTGTCATTGTTGAACTCGGCCGAGGAGACGAGCTGATAGTCCTGCTGGGGCGGCATCGGGGCCCAGCCGACCCATTGGTCGCTCTGGCGCCAGACCACCCAGCCCGGGCTCCAATCCTGATCCGGAACCCAGAACCAGCCGATCTGCTCGTCGTGCGACCAGCGGCCGTAGTGGTGAACGATCGAGCCCCACGGGGTGGTGTCGTTGAAGTACCAGCCTTCCTTGGTGAAGACCCACTGGCAAGCCGGATAGGGATGCCAGCCCGGGGGCGTCACGGTCGGCACCCAGATATCGCCGTATTTGTCGTGCGTGCCCCACTTGCCGTAGGCGGCGAGCACGGACTTGAACTCGGCGACCGTGGTGGGACCGGCGGCATGCGCCTGGGTAATCGAAAACGGCGCGGTTGCGGGCAACAGCGTCGACATGGGCAGCGCGAGACCGGCGATCAGCACGGCGCGCGCCAGACTTTTGGTCATGGCGGTAGTCATGGTTACGTCCTCTCCGAAGTGTGCCTTGCTGATATCCGGCTCGCCACGAGCCGCAGCACCCGTTAGTCGGGCGAGGACGCAGTTGCGTTCGATGGCGGGAGCGGAGGAAATAACGGCCGAAATCGGGCGCGAATGAAGGCCTATTCAGAAGTCCCGAGCGGGTGTGCCCGGAGCCATGATTCTCGGGGCCTTTGATCGCCGCGGCTGCTGACGCCGGCGCGCGGGCATCAGCAAACTGCAATAAAAAGTAACCAAACAACAAAGGAGGCAGATCGAGCCGCTGCGGGGAGCTACTTCGGCGGCTCGAAGCCGTTGGCGCGCCAGCGCTCCGCCATGGCGGCGGATGTCAGCGCCGTGATGAAGGCGCGCGCCGCCCCGGCATCGGTGCTGCTCGCGGGGATCGCCGCCGCATAGGCGGAGTAGTCCTGCAGCGACGGCGGCAACAGGCCGGCGACCTTCACGCCTTTGACCGCGATGGCTTCGCTCACGTAAATGACCGCCATCTCGGCGCGGCCTTCCGCCACCTCGATTGCGGCTTCGCGTCCGCCTCTGGTCAGCACCGCCTTCGCCTTGACGGCGTCGCCGATGCCGAGGCGTTCGGTCAGGCCGTTGAAATAGATTCCCGACGTGCCGCCCGCGGCCGGATCGGTGTAGGCGACCGACTTCGCCTGGAGGACCGCCTGCTTGAAGGTGTCGGGCGTGGCGATGTCGGGCACGCTGGCGCCCTCGCGCACCGCGACCCCGATGCCGACGCGGCCGAGCTCGGCGCGGCTGCCGGAAATGAGCTTGCCGGTCTTCTCGAGCTCGCCCATGAGCGGCAGCGAGACGATGATGAGGTCGGCGTGCTGGCCGGAGGTGATGACGTCGCGCAATTGCCCGGTGGTGCCGATGGTGAAATCGAATTTCTGCCCGGTCTTTTGCGAATAATCATCGATGATCTGCGCGATCAGGCCGCGTACCGCGCCGGCCGAGATCACCTTGAGATCAGCCGCGCCGGCGGGGCCTGCGAAAAGCGTTGCGAGGATCGCCATCAACGACGCAAGACGATGAGCCATGGTTTCCCCCTTCGGCTGACAATTGAGCGCGACTACTCTAGCGCATCGGCATGGTCATTCCCACCGCCGCCGAACCCTCAAGCCAAGAGGCCGATCAGCTCGCGCATGTCGGCCTGCTTGTCCAGCGACCAGACCAGGTCGCGGGCGCGCTGCGCGCGCTCGGCGCCGATCGTCGGCGTGGCATTGGCCAGGAACTTGGCCTCGAGCGCCGCGTCGCTCATGGGATTTTCCGCAGTGCCGGACGCGTGCGGGATGTGCACGGCGTGGGGCTTGCCGGCGGCCACGATCACCGCATGGGCCTCGTCCTTGCCGAGCGCTTCGTCGGCGACCGCTTTCACCTTGTGGCGCAGCCCCGCCACTACGCCGTCGCGCGCCTTGGCGTCGGAATATTGCGCAATGCCGGCCGCGCCGTCGACCAGCGCCACCGCCGCGGAATGCAATGTGCTGAACTTCGACTGCAGGCCGGTCGCAGGATCGACCACGTCGGTGATGGACAGCACGAACGGGTGCACCCGCAGGCTGATCTCGCTCACGGTCGCCGGATCGATGCGCTCGCGGTTGCGGATCGCGATCACCGCATCGATCAGCGGATGCAGCACCACCCCGCAGGCATAGGGCTTGTGGCCGTTGGTCTCGATCAACCAGCCCTCCTCGAGGCGGGCGTTCAACTGCTGCGGCGCCGCGACATCGCTGTAGATGCGCGAGAAGCCCTTGCGGCCTTCGATGATTTCCTGGGTGCTGTCGAATCCGCGCTCCGCGAGCAGCGCGGCCAGCACGCCATTGGCGGCCGACTTACCGGCATGGAAGGATTTGCACATGGTGCCGCGGTTCTGCTGCATGCCGGCGGCCTGGGTGGCCGCGATCCCCATCGCATAGGTCAAGCGCTGCGCGTCGAGCCGCAACAGCTTGCCGCCGGCGACGCCGGCCGCGATCGTGCCGAGCGTCCCGGTCAGGTGCCAGCCGCCCTTGTGGTGGCCGGGCGCGCTCCAGCCGGTGCGCACGCCGGCCTCGAAGCCGACCGCATAGGCGAGCATCAGATCGGCGCCGCTGACGGGCGTTCGTTCGGCGAGCGCGAACAAAGCGGCCAGCACCGGCGAGCTCGCATGCAGCACGACACCGCCCATATGGGTGTCGTCGAAATCGAGCACGTGGCCCATCTGCCCGTTGGCGAGCGGCGCGTCACGCAGCCCGAGCTTGAGCTTGCGCCCGAGCACCGTCGCCTGCGGGCGACCGCTCACCTCCTGCAGCACATCGATGAGCGTCGAGATCGTCTTGTGGGTGCTGCCGGCGAGCGCGCAGCCTATCCAATCGAGCACGCCGCGGCGGGCCTGATGCATGGCGGCCGGCGACAGATCGCCGAACTGCGCCGCCGCGAGGCGCCCGCACAGGGTTTTGGTCAAGGTGACTGCGTCAGGGCTGAGATTCTGGTCCATCTTGGGTGCGATTGGCTGTTGATCGGGAGGCATCTGTCGGCGCAGGTCCCGGCGAACCAGAAACCGCTGCGCCGGCAATGCCGGAACGAGCCCGGTATCGGGAGACGGGCTGGCCAACATAGGCCTTCGCAGGCGAAGCCCTCAAGTTCGAATCTCGCAGGGCGTGGATGCCAAATCCGCCAAGAGCAGAGGGCTTCGCCCGGTCCTCTCGCCGTCATTCGGCCACAAGGTTCGGCGATTTGCGCTCTTTGCCGTCGCGCGATGAGGACTGCGGATGATGTGGCTCATGGTGTGCGTCGCGATTGCCGTCGCGGGCGTCGTCTGGTGGAGCACGACACGCCTGTCATTGTATCGAAGGCTGTTCGCCGTTCCTCACCTCATGCAATTCGCGCAGGGGATTCCGGCGCTCAAGCAGGCGGCGATGCGGGGCTTGATCGCGAGCGACGCAGCAGCCGTAGAGCCGTCTGACGATGCGCGCATATTGCGGACATCGGCGGGTCTCGCGCTCGTTTACACCATAAGCAAGCGAGCGGGCGGCAGTTACGTCCACCATGCGTCGGTCAGCATTCCCGGCCGGGTGACCGCGCATGCGGTCGGCGAGACGTTCGTTCTGCTGTGGGCGAAGCTGCTCGGCGTTGAATATGCGCGCCTCACGCTGCAAGTGTCGCCGACGAGCGTTCACCACGCCGAGTTCGTGCTGGACGCGCATGAGCAGTCCGCCTTCGCGCAGCGAGCGGTGGAGGCGCCGGCGGTCGAATGGCTGCAGACGTTCCAGGCCGAGTGCGAGAAGGCAAGACAGAGCCTGCGCCGGAACCAAGGCCTTGCCGCCGTTGAATCGTGACGACGCAACGCCCGTCGCCGCGCCTCGTGCGCAGTCGCGGTCGGCAGATCGCCGAACTGCGCGGCCGCGAGGCGTCCGTACAGGGTCTTGGTCAAGGTGACCGCGTCGGGGCTGAGGCTCCGGTCCATCTCGGTCCCTATTTCGGCGGCAACGAAAGAACCGCGCGGCTGATCAATTCACTGCTGGCGGCGAGGATGGCTTGGTGCAAACCAGCGTCGCTCATTTCCGCAACGCGCCTTGCCGGCAGAAACCTTCTCATCTCGTCGAGGAACAATTTCTCGGTTGAGCTCTTCGCCAGATCTTCCTGCCTTTGCTTCGACATCCGACATCCCGTAATCGGCAAATTTCCGTGTCACGGTGCCGCGGTCGACCCGAGCGTTGAGCTTCGTGACGAGATACCAAACGTCCCAGACATCGCGATATTTCAGGACTTCCCCGTCAGAGCTACCGCCTTGTCGGCAAGGATTTCGTCCGCACTTTCGGTATCAAAAATGATAACTTCAATATGGAATACAGGCCTTCGACCGCTATTGCGGCTCGATCTCGCCGGAATGGCGCCGGTCCGGCGCTTGCCTTCAACCCGCAACCCGGACTTGCTCGTCTCGGCGCGCCAATTGCCGAAAGGCAAGCGCGGTTAAAGGACCGACTATGATCCACTGCACGATCGTGAATCCGGTTTCGATCAGGAGATAATCTGGGACCGACGCCATCATATTCTTGGCGGCGACCGCGAGCGTGGTGAAGCTCCACGACAGGACCGCGCCCAGGGCGCCATAGCTCAGCGCCCGCGCCAAAAAAGTCCCCTCTCGCTGCGCAAACCCCTTTTTGTAGATCCAGGCGAAGATGACCGCCTGGATCAGCATCGAAAGGAACCCAAAGGGAATGATGATGTCGCTGCGGTAGATCGCCAGCGCATCGTAATAGGGCTCGAAGAGAACCAGATGCCAGACGAAGCCGAGCGCGAAGGTCGGCACGAGATAAGCCAGAACCGCGAGGACGAGACGCATCATTTTCGTTTCCCTTTCTATTGGGTGGGTATCTGCGCGGCCGCGGCAAGACCCGCCTTGAGCAGCGTGGTCAGTTGGTCGAGAGCGCCGCGCCAGCCCGCGGCGTGGCGCTCGACCGCGCCGGCGCGCGTGAGCCTTTCATGGCGAATAAGAAGCTGGGCCCCGGCGCCATCGGGCGTGATGGTCACCGTCACTTCCGATTGCAGACCGGCGTGTTCGTCCGGCGGCTCGATGTTCCAGGAGAAGATGATCTTGGAGGGCGGTTCGATGGATCGATAGGCGCCGTTGACGATCATCACCTGTCCGCCGGGGACGTGGTAAGCGAAGCGGTAAACGCCGCCGGTGCGAAAGTCGAATTGAAGCACCGTGAGCGCGATCTCGGGTGACGGCGACAGCCAGCGAGTCACCAAGCGCGCCTCGGAGAAGGCAGCGAACACCTTTTCCGGCGCCGCGGAGAAACGTCGGCGGACTTCTGCGACCGCCTCTTCAGGATCCGTCACTCGCGACCTCCAACAACAGGCGATCGAGCTGCTCGACGGCGCCGGTCCAGAACGCCCGGTGACGGGCAATCCACCCTGCCGCATCTTGCAGCGGCTTTTGGCGCAGCCGGAACCGATGCACGCGGCCCGCGACGGTGCGTTCGACCAGCCCGGCCTGTTCCAGCACCTTGAGGTGCTTCGAAATCGTGGGCTGGGCCGAGCGGAACCGTTGGCCGAGCTCGCCGGCGCTGCGGGCCTCGCCGCGCGCGAGCGCATGAATCATCGACCGGCGGGTGCCATCGGATAAGGCTCGAAACGTCAGATCCAAGCTGGAGGCATTTTGCATAGCCAAGTGACTATATATTTACCTGGCCGGGAAGGCAAGGCGCATTGGCCCGCCGCATCCTATTCAACTCATCCTGGTGCATTTTCACCTCCCATGCCCGGCCATGGTCCGTTTGTCGCTTTGCAACCCCGCTAAAGGCGATCCGCACTTTCGCCGAAATTTCCCTGACTGAACTGTCGAGGCTCGTTAGGCATGGAGGGTCTCCGATGCTCAACATCCTGTCCAGGCTGAAGTGGTCTCGGTGGCTGGTGGCGCCTGTCGCGGGCTTGCTGGCGTCGGCCGCCCCGGAAGCATCGGGTCAGTCGCGCGCGGGCCGCATCGTGGGCTACATTGACGGCA
>DATDGG010000425.1:0-22084 GCA_036522235.1 Xanthobacteraceae bacterium | reverse complement strand
GGGCGCGCGGTCCGATCGGGTCGAGCTGGGCAAGCTGCTCAAGGCGATTGGCGAGGGCGATACGCTGTTCGTGGCCAAGCTCGATAGGCTGGCGAGGTCGACCATCGATCTCTTGACCATCCTGCGGAAGGTCACCGAGGCCGGCGCCAAGTTCAAGGCGCTCGATGCGCCGTGGTGCGACACGACCACGCCGGTCGGCGAGCTGATGGTGACGTTCCTTGCCGGTATCGCCACGTTTGAGCGGCACCTGATCAAGCAGCGCACGGACCAGGGCCGCAAGGAAGCTATCGCCGAGGGCGTGAGGTTCGGGCGCCGGCCGAAGATGACGCCATCGCAGCGCAAGGAAGCCCTGGAGCGCTTGGCCGACGGCGAGAGTCAGGTGGCCGTGGCTCGGCTCTACAACGTCGACCCTGCGGTCATCTGTCGGCTGGCGTCATCGGGCACGGCCTAACAGCCAACGCACGTACGGCCTCGCCAGCCCCGGCGCGCGGTATCGTAGCGGCACCGCGCCCCGCGCGAGCAAACAAACAACGCCGCGCAAATGGCGAAATCGCCGGGGTCCTTCGCCGAATGGCAAACGGGTCCGGTCCATACGGCGGCCCCTCCAAATGGCCGATCGCGGCGGTTTTGCCCTAGCCCAGCACACTCCCCCGCTGGGTCCCATTTTTCAGACCTTGTTTGGTTCTATCCAATGGGCGGGTCCCATCCCAGCGCCACACGGTTCCATCCGCGCACACCGAGCCCGTGTATATCAACCCGACCTCCGACCCATCCTGCACTCGCCTGGTTCCATCTTGGGGAGTTCTCGATGTAGTTCTTGCTCAGCGGCGCACGCCTGTGCAACGTCGCACCGCGTGGGGGCCGATCAACCAACGGGGAGGATAAGGCTAATGGCGCATGCCCAAGAGGAAGGCCAGCGATAACCCCGCCCCGATCATCCCGATCTGCATCACCATGCAGAGGGCCGCGCAGATTTCCGGCCTCAGCCCCCGCAAGCTGTACTACCTGATCAAGGCCGGCCGGCTACAGACGACGACGGTCGACCGTAGGCGCCTTGTCCTTTACCGCAGCTTGCTCGACGACGTGCTCGGCACCGTGCGGCCATGAGCTACGATTATGAATCGCTCAAGGCGCTTGCCTTGGAACTCAATCGCCCAATGGAGACCCTGGTCGCCCTGTCTATCGCTAACGATCCATTTTACGCCGGACAGCCCGGCCGCAAGGCGAAAGCTGAATGGTTCGCGGCCCTCTGGCACCGTTTTCGATTTCGAGCCGGCGTCCACATCCGGCGCATCCACTACGTGCTAATTTCACAAAATGAGCCGGTTACAACTGCGTCCGGCATGCCATACGAGAATTCGGTCAACTGCTGGGTGGACCTTTGTAAGGCATCGAAGGATGCGCGCTGCCTCGGCTTAGTCTCGATTGATGATTTTGAGGATCAGCGTATTGGGGGGCCGACCCTTAGGCTGGCGGAGCCGAAGGACGGCGAGGTAGAAATTGAAGATGACGAGATTTTCCTCGATCGACTCGCCCCCCCGAAGCTGTCCTTCACGCCGCCGACCATCCCGCAACGCTATCACGTCGAAGTTTGGTGCGAGAAGAGCACCATTGACGATATTCTCCTGCCGTTGGCCAGCCAATACAGCCTCAACATCGTGACCGGCACGGGGGAAATTTCCTTGACCTTCTGCCGCGACCTGGTCCGGCGCGTCGAGGAATCCGGTAGGCCATGCCGAATCCTCTACATCTCGGATTTCGACCCCGCCGGACTGTCCATGCCGGTGGCGGTCGCCCGCAAGATCGAGTTTCTGCTGTATGATCGTGGGCTCGATCTCGACATCCAAGTGCGGCCGATCGCCCTGACGCATGACCAGTGCGTCCGGTTCAGGCTGCCGCGCACGCCTATCAAAGAGACCGAGAAGCGGGCGCCCGATTTCGAGAGCCGATATGGCGAAGGCGCGACCGAGCTTGACGCCCTGGAGGCCATCCGTCCGGGCGAGCTCCGGCGCATCCTTGAAGTCGATATCCAACGATATTTTGACTCCGGCCTTGACGATATGGTGAGCGAAGCGGCGCAGGAATTCGAAGAATCCATCGATGAGATCAATGAGGCGGTCCACGAGCACCATGCCCAGGATATCGCGGAATTGCAGGCGGAGTTTGATGGCTTGACGAAGCGCGCCCGCAAACTATGGCGCACCGTGAAGCGCGATCTGGAAAAACACGCGCCCGATCTCGACGCGGTCGAGTGGCCAGAACCCGGCGCTGGCTACGAGGATGAGAATCCGCTCTTCGACAGCGGGCGGGACTACGTCGAGCAGATCGATCGCTACAAGAAACATCAGGAAAAACCCATTGCACGCCGTGGTTATGGCACATCGCCTCGTAGCCAGCGCCGAAGAGCCGTCACACCCTCCGCATAGCCACCACGTTGCCGCCCCGACCCTGGTTACACGCACGAGGTGCTCGACGCGGTGATCTGCGTGATCGTCGGCGCCGCCCGCCGATTTGAGCAGATCAGCCGCGTCCTGCGTGGGGCACTTCCGGTCCGCCGGGCCGGGAGTGCCCGCGCCCGAACCTGGCCGGTCGCGGCTGGGGCCGATGGCAAGAACTTCGATCTGAGCACCCGCACGCCTCAGGGTATATTGCGCATGACCAAATACGACACCGGCGGTGCCGAAGCGCCCTATACGAGCTTGCGTGCAATGCGCGGGAATATGAAACGTCCGGCGGGGCCGGACAAATGCATCTCCTCGTCGGTCATCTCCACGACCTCGTCGCGGTTGGTGCGCACGAGCGCGTTGCGTCCGAAGAACCGAACCAGCCGTTCCACGGCGCCGTGGAAAAACTGACAGCCCTTTTGCTCGTGGATGGCGATGGCCATCGGGAAGAACTCCCCGGCCGTGATGTCGGGATGTGTGCGCAGAATCTCGTCGGTAATGCCACCAGTGGCCATGGCTAATCCTCCCTTCTCGCTTTTGACCTGGCGAGGCAGGAAACCGCCTTCATGCGAGCTTCTTCCGCGTGACAATGCAGCCCTTCAAAATCAACGTCAACTTGCCGAATTTCTCGTTGTCGGCGCGGCTGCCGGCGATGATCAAATATCGCTCGCCCTCCTCGACGATCCAGCCCGCCGAATGATTGACCGCGGGCCGCAGCTGTGCGGCCACGACGGCCTTGCTCCAGACGCCGCCGGAGATGCCGCAGTGATCTAGCCACTCGATGAGTTCCACTTCTTCCGGCGCGGTGTCGACCGCGATCTCAGTATCGTCGTCCATCGCCGCCGCCACGGTCACGGACATGCCGGCGCGTCCTGCGCTGCGGCCTTGCGCGGCGCCGCCGGTGTCCTCGGCTTGCCGGCCTGGTACTCGACCAGCGTCTGCAGCGCCGCCTGGTCGGGTAGGATCGCGCGCAGCACCACGGACATCATCACGAAGAAATCGCCGCTCCGGTATTTGGTTTTCAACGCCTCCGCGCCGGCTTCGACCAGTTGGTCCGGCCAGTTGACGGCCGAGTTCGGGGTGACCGGCGACCTATACGCCCCCAACACCCGGTCGATCTGCACCCGCTCAGCACCGCCGCCCTGGTGGCGCCAGTGGCTCCAAACCGTGCCCGGATGATTGACCTTGCGCCGCTGGGCGTCGTCGAGACCCGCGCGCCACGTCTCAATTTCCGAGATGTTGTCGAGCACTTGCAGCGCCCGGTATCGCTCCTGCGTGGTGATGGTGTCGAAACCGTGCTGCGCGAGCCACTGGCCCATCAAGGAATTGTAGCGCGAGCCGACCGGCTTATTGCAGCCGGCGAGGCGCATGCAGGCGACGCGTCCGACGCTCAATGCGCGAGCGACGAGAATCCAATCATCGAATGACTTGCCGCCCCGCAGCCGTCGCCACGCGACAGCACCGGCGGCGATGACCGCGTCGTCGCTCATCCGGATTGAAGGACCGTGCTGGTCACCGACCCTTGGCTACTGTTGCTTGTAACGTTCAATCGCAGGAGCCGGCACGGGACCGTGATCTGCAGGAAGCTGCTCGAGGCGGCGGCGGTCAGCAGGCTCGAAAACCAGGTGATGGCCGGGGCCGGATTGGCCGGATCGTTGCTCACTTCGATGTTGTAGGCAGGGGCCGCCGCCGTCGAGTTCATCACGGTCTCGACCGAGATATTGAACGGCGAGGTCATGTTGAACACGTCGGGCTGGAACACCCGGCTGGTCGCGGCCGAGCCGTTCGCGGTCAAGATCGTCGGCATGGAGGGCATGCGATTGGCTCCGGTGCGTTGTCGCAGGGCGCCTATTGAACGCCCCGTGGTCATAGGATATATGTCCTAGGACTGAATTCTTACTCACTTCTTTCTCGAAAGGGAAGGCGCCCCAATGGCCGGTAGTGTCTCAGTTTGAATCTAGGGGCAGGCGTGGATGTTGTGGCTGCACGCGTTGTAGATGAACCATTCTGCATAGAGCCTCGGGCCGTGAACGGCGGCAAGCGCAACCACGGAGGCCAGGATGACGATGGCCGCCAATACCCAGTTTGGCACTTCGGCTTTCGGGCCCCGGGGCATGGACAGACCTTTCCTAGAGGGGGCCGAATATCCATGGCACTAGCTCCCATTGAATGGTCGACCAAATTGCGAGCTTGATGCACTAAGCAAAAACTGGGCCATACCTTAGATTTCGCCGCTTGTGGGATTGATCCGGACGCAAAGACGCGGCACAGCGCCTGGGGCGAGGCGGGCGAGCAGGTGAAGAACAGGTCCTAGAGCGATGACCAGCGTTGAATCGGTCCCGCATCGTCACAGCGCGTCAGCGACCGTCGCAGAGGCATCAATGACTGACCAGCTCCTCCACGAACCAAACAGCAAGGCACCTGCGCCTCGCCGTGGCCGCGCCACACCGAACCCGACCAGGTTCCCGCGCATCGTCAACATTTGTGTGAGCACTGAGATCGGCGATGCCGTCGACCGCGCCAAGCAGTCGTTCGCTGGACTCGGCTACACCGAAAGCGACGTGGTCCGGCTCGCGCTGTTCGAGTGGACGAGCGCGAAGGGTTACTTCCGCCACCACAGTGGCAACGGACAGGAGGCCAACAGTGTCTGACTTTTATTATGAATCTTGGGCCACGAAGATGAGCGCCCTGTCGGCAGCGCGCGCCAGCGAGCTTGCGCTCCTGGAGGTCGCACGGCACGAGGGTGACCTCGCGGGCGCCGGCGATGTGATCGAGCGCATTGCCGACCTCGACGCGCGCGCCGTCAATCTGAGGAATATTCAGGCCCAGTACGAGCGCAGCCAGACGCCGCAGATGCCGGTGCGGCGCGAGGTAGATTTGACGCCCGATGAGGCTTGCCGGATGACCGGCTGCGACCCCGACACCTATAATCGGGGCGTCGTGCGCCTGCAGCAATTGAAGGCCATGGGAAATTATCGGGATTGAAAATGAAAAACCGTATCCCACGCGGTCGCCGCGCGGCCAAACAGGCAGCCGAGCCTGCGGCGCAGGCCAAGCCGAAGGCGCGCCCCGATTGGGCCAGCAAGTTCTTTCCCGACGACGACTTCGAATATCAGTCGCCGGAAATGGTGAACGAGCTGCACGTGGATCGGGCGATCATTGATGACCTCGCCCGCGAAGGTCTCGTTTTACAGTGGAACACCTCCGAAGTTTACGGCCGACCTGAGGTCCGCATGATGGGCCAGGCGCAGGCGGCAGGTTGGGTCGCGGTGCAGCGCGGCGACCTCGGCGGCAAGCTCGACCACCTCTTGCCGGCGGACAGCGCCGAGGGCGACAACATCCTGGTGGGCGGCCTGCAGCTGATGTGTCGGCCGCTCGCCATCCATGAGAAGGCCCGCGCGCGGGATCGCCGTGCTTCCGCTGAGCCGATCGAGGCGAGCCGGCAGATGTTGGTCGAGGGCGTCGACGTGCCAGGCGGCGGTCATCCGAGCGCGACGCGGCAGAACCGAATCAATCGCACGGTCGAGCGGATCGAAATTCCGGGCGGCGACTGATGCACGATTTCCAGGGCACCTACCGCGCGGGCGGCCACAAGATCGAGTTTGCCGCTGTGCGCCATGACGGCGCCGATCGCTGGGGCCTGACAGTTAGGAGCGCACGCGGCCACGCGCAGACGCGCGACACGCTCGGCAATAGCCCATGGGGGGTGCTCGGCGAGATGATCGACGCCGCGCTCGACCTCTCGCGCAGGAACATCGCCGCGCCGGTGCGGCAGCAACAGGAGTCGGAAAATGGCAACGGAAAAGAATCGAAGCCACGGCGTGCGAAAGTCAGACGGCGGAACCGGGCGCAGCCCAAGCCTCGACCGAGTCGCGGAGTACAAGAAGCCCCTGCACGAGCGGAACTGGCACGGCGCCTCGACGCAGGCGAACATCGAGGATTGGGTCGATCGGGCGAGGCAGCACGCCCAGCCGGGCGCCCACACGATGGCGAAGCCGCAGCACTGCCAGAGTCCCGAGGCGGGTCTTAGTCCGCCGAAGGGTTCCGCCCGCGACCAGCATCTACCTAAGCTGCAGAGCACATCCGCCGAGCCCAAGGCGGCGGGCGGTTACATGCCAGGCGTTCGCCGGGTCTGATCATGGCGCTCCGTCGATACAAGAGCGCCGGCGCGGTCCCTGACGCAGCGACGCCTGATGTCGAGACCATCGACCCAAGCGGCGTTGTCGATTTTATTCAACAGCAGATCGCGCATCAGGCGCAGCAACAGCCGATCGGCGGCGATTACACGCGCATGCTGGAACGCGAAGCGCTGGTCGAAGCCGGCCGCGCCCATGCTTCCGGTGGCGCCGTTCCAGATCATGCCGCGCCGACACCCGCGCCAGCGCCGGCCGAGGATCATCTGCAACAGCAGATCGCCGACCTCAAGCGCGCCGAGCAGGCGCTACGCGAGCAGCTCGCCCGCCAGGCTGGCGCGCGGCCCGAGGCGATGGCGACGCCCTCGGCCGTGGACCACATTGCCGCCATGCCGATCAGCGCCCACAAGAAAGCGTTCTTGCGCGCGAACCCTGAGTTTCTCGATCCTGCCAAGGGGCTCGCGTTTTTCCATCAGCAAGCGCTTTCGCGCGGCGTCGCCGATGATACCGAGGAAATGAATCAGGCGATCCTGCGCGGCGTACACGGCGAAGCGCAGCGCGAGCGCATCAACTCCGCCCTGGAACCGCCGCCCGCGCCGCCACGAACAGATAGGAGCATTCCAATGAGCGCACCAGTGAGCCGCACCATCCCCAGCGTGAGCACCGGCCGCACCGCGCCGACACGCGTGACCTTGTCGCCAGAGCAGCGCGAGAGCGCGCGCATCAGTGGAATTTCCGAATTCGATTACGCCAAGAACCTCCAGCGCCTCGAACGCGAAAAGCAGCTTGGGATGCACGCCGAGAGGAACTGATGCCCTACTACTCGACCGACCCTGCGGTGAGCGATTTTGTCGAGCGGCTACTGCTGGCCAATGCGCGGCCGAATCCGTTCAACGCTGACAACATTGGCCACCTGATCGGCCGCGAAGGTGTCGTCAATGTCGTGCGCATCATCCTCGGCGCGGAGGCGGCGGAATCGGTGCGTCTGCCGGCGCTGCATTGAAAACTGAACCCAAGCCGCGTCTTGACGAAGAGCAGCGCCGCACGCTCATCGCCCGCAAGAAATTGCATGTGGCGCTAGAGGGGCATATCCGCGAGCGCGGCGGCGCACTGGAGTCGGTCCCCGGCGACACCGTGATGCGCTTCACCTGCTCGCCAGGCTCAGGTTTGCCCGATGAGCTGCGCGGGCTCGGCTATGAGCTGACTCCCTGCGGCACCACCATGCGCATCGTGCCGCACGCGGTCGAGGGGAGATTGACGGCCACGTCATCGGGCGGCCTTGAGCCGTTTACCGAAGGCTCGACCAAGCCGGTCATCATCCGCGCCACCCATGCCGGCATCCAAACACACTGCTTGTATGATCTGACTCTCCCTCCGGGGGCGAAGCCCAAATGATCACGATGACGCCCGAGGTGAATCGCGAGGCCGAGCAGCTGCGCCAGGCGATTTGGGAGTTGCTGCAGGGTCACCACCCGGCGGCCTGCGCTGAGGCGCTGCTGACGGTGCTGGTGCATGTCGTGCGGCGCAATGCGCACGACCCGTCAACCGTCATGACTGCGCTCGCCAGCGTGCTGGCGCTCGCCGTCGACGATGACGACGAGCCGAGCGAGCCGTTGCCGAACTAACGGCATGTCCGCCTCGCCTCCATAACAGGAAGTCCGGACGGGCCGCTGACACTTCGCATTTGGGCCAGATTCAGACATCAACGCTTTAGGGAGGGCAACGATGATGGAAATCGGCCGCCCTGCGATGCTGTTTAATTACGGAACAGTTCGATCTCGCTCGGCCGCCACTCCTTCGTGAAGAACGGCTCAAGCGGGCTGTAGAGGCGCAGGATAACGAACCAACCTTTGCCGGGCGTGGTCTGAATCCAGTTGCCCCGCTTGACCCCCGCAGGTTGCGTCGGGCTGAAATAGACCGTCGTAGTGCCGTCGGCGTCCGGTTCGGCGGCGGGCGACGGATAGCTCTGGCTACCAGCGCGGGGATAGCGCTGCGGCGTGTCGAGCATCGAGCGCGTCTGATTGTCGTAGAGCGTGAACGACCAGAAGTTCGCTTCAGGAATCCCCTTGGGCAGCGTCACCTTGTAGGTCTTGGAGCCGTCGTAGTAATTCTTGTCGGCATCCAGCATGTTGATCAGATATTGGGAGCCGATGCCGGTCACGCGCATGGCCATGGCCGGCGTGATACCGGTGACGTAGTAAAAAAACGCGGTGCGTGCATCTAACTGGCGGTACCCTGTGGCTGGGAACGGTTTGACGCCCTCACGAGTGACTTCTGGGATCGGGGTCTCGAACTCGTATCCCGTGACAAACAGGAAGTTCATCCAAGCCGAGCCCGGGTAATAGAACCAACTTGGATCGCGGGGATTCATAAATAAGCTGCGCGAGGTAGCATTGGAGACTTCAAGGGCTTCCGTAAGGATTTTCTTCATTCGCGCGTCGGGCGCAAATGGTTTGCCCTTGATGATGCCGATGGCAGCAACCGATCCCATTTGTTCAGGATCAAGCGACGTTGCCGGTTCCTGCTGCACGATTTCGTTCAACATCTCGTAGAAACTGAAGTCGTTTGGCGGAACAGTGTTCATAACTTTGCCGCTGCCTTCGTGGAATACAGTGGCCGGCGGGTCAATGATTTTGCCGAGCTTGGCTTTGCCGGAAAGGAACTCCGCAACGGGTGTGCCGATGCCGCCAGCCTCGTACGGGTAAATCTTGGTCAACTGCTTGATCGAGGCGACCGCAGGCTTCGGATCGTTTTTGTTCTCGAGAAACGAGCGGCCCATGATTAGCAACCGGGTGGTCCGGGATCGGGCGACGGAGTAGCCGCTCTCAGGCACCGGACCGTCGTAGCCCGGCGGCAGAATGAGATACTTGCCGCCGAGGCCACGATCAGGGCCCGGCTGGCCAAAATCAATGACCCAGCGGAACCACATGTCGTCCAAAGCTCCCAGCACCTTGGGCGGCACCTCAAACACCATCGGCCCCTTGGATACGTCGATGAAGCCGAGGAAGTACACGGTGTCTGCGTTGGCAGTCAGGAACAGCGATTTCGCATCCATCAACTCGGAGAAGATGAGGATTTCGTTGTCCTTGACTCCGGCTTCCAGAAAGCCCCTGCGTGCGGCGACCAAGCTGACACCCTGCATCGTGTTTGCGAACGCGTCGTAGGCGTGGGCGAAGTCGATGTAGTCGTAAGCCTTTTCCAATGTAGCCTTTCCCGGCGCGCCGTCCTTGAAATCGAGCGTACCGAGTCGAGACTCGACTTTGTCCGGCGTGGCGATTGACGGAGGGATTGCAGGTGCCGTCTGAGCGGCGGCCAGGCGGGGGAATGCCAACGTGGCACAGATCACAACAGCCGTAACGAGTTCGAGCTGCTTCATCATACCGTCTCCTGATAAGTTGATGCGCGTCTGAGCGGTGGCAGCGCCGCTATCGCGTCCTTCGAGAGAAAGCCCTTCGTGAACGGCTGATTGGCGAGGTTGTCGTACCGCGTTTCTTGTGAGACCGCCGCCGTGCTGAGCGCGAATGTCTGCGCGACCAAAGCCATTGTGAATAATCGGTTCATGGTCTGATCCCTGGACTGTCTCGAATGAACGACGCGGACCAGCGCTGCTCACTATCGAGGGTCGCCGGCACCCTCGCGCAATTTTTGCGCTTGAGTTAGGCAAAGGCTATTGGACCAAGGTCCAACTGGCATTTACCAATGTCCGGTCAGGGTCGATGCTGTTGAAAAAGTCGCCGCGAAGAGTCTGTGGAATAGGATTACGCAGCAATCGAATCGAGCGGATTGGATTCTTGAATCAATGTTGCGCCCTAGAGCCTGATCTTGAATCACTGTTGCGCGTTCGGATGAGCAAAATCCTTTTTCAACAGCATCGGTCATAACCGGTAAAGCTCAGAACGAGCAAATATTTTCCGGTCTTGCTCCGATAACGGACATCGCCGGCTCAGTTCTTTGCCCAGCCCGACAAGCAATCGGCGATCAAGGCGGCGATCGAGTAATACAAGGTGCCGCAGAACCTACGCGGCAGGCTGATCGCTCAGCGGCGGGATTGATCATCATCGGGCCCGGTCGGCTTTTCGACCGTGAAGCCAGCGCTGCGGCCCAGTTGCCGCACGATCTGCCAGCCGGAGGTGTCGAGTTCCGAGAGCAGCTTGTCGACCATGATGTTCTCGTCGATATCCGTGAGCTGCCTGCGCAAGCCCTTGATCAGCTTGAGCGAGCGGCGCAAGGCCATTTTGACGACGAAACGGACGGCGGGGTCGGTGGTCTGGGGCATGTGGTGACCCACCAAGCGAGTGTATCGGGGTTTGACACTGCGCCGAAAAGCCCAATGGCCCCAATGTGGCCCGATAGCACGGTTTGACAGCGCAAGTCATTGATCTGGCAAGGCCGAGGCGGTTCAGGCCGGGCCTCCATTTTCAGGCATCAGGCATCATTGCAGGATACCAGGACCAAACTCGAAGATTAGATCAAGACGCTGCGTTCCTTGAGCAGACCTTGATTGAGCAGACTGAATAATCCCGCCGCCGAGCGATCAGCCGGTTGCGCTGGTTCACGGGACCCTTGAGCTCCTCGACTGCTTGTTTGATCGCCGCTTGCTCGTCGGGGCGGTCATGGACGATGCCAATGTCTCGTCGGTCGCTTCGCCATCGCGAGGGTACTGTAACCCACGTGGCTGACGACCCCAAGATCAATAAGGCGTGCGGTTTTGCCGCTGTTGCTCTTGCCGCTCATGCAGGCCGAGCGGGCTTAGGATCGATCGCTGGGTGCGAACAACAGGAGGCTTGCCATGAGGGGAAATAAGCCTTTCGGCGCGCTTGCAATCATCACCGCTCTCGGTGTTCTGGGCGTCACTTCTGCGATGGCTATGAGGGATGACAGCGACCGTTCGGAGAAGGGCGGGGCTGTGGTCCCGTGCAGCCTGGCCGGAGTTAATCCGGCTCACCATCCCGATATTTTTGGCAATGCTGCGACTGCCGCCGCATACGGTTTCGTCCAATCGCCAGATGGTGCTTGGCACGTGCGACCAAACTGTCATCGGTAACGGACATTCCCGGCGGCAAAAAAATCATCGTGCCTCCGTTGCGGGAGACGTTGGCGCGGCGAAGATCAGCGCCGGATGGGGCATGGGGTCAAAATGCGAGTCCCGACGGGCGCCTGCCACGGCGCCAGGCGTGACGGGTAGCGACGCGCTGGAAGTGGCACGGAAGCCGGGTCTAGCCAGTCCGGCTCGCCGTCGTCGCCCGCTCGCGACGTGAATTCCATACCTCTTCGGAGTCTTGCCCGTCATCGGGGACAACGCCAGATCCGTTGCACGTCGGGCAGCGCCTTTCGTCGTCAGTGCCTTGATCAACAACTCCGTCCCCGTTGCATTCGGGACAGGTTTTTTCAGTCATCTTTGTGCCCTCCCTGATAAGGAGCGCAAGAAGGCCCTTTACGTCCAAGCGGCCCGACGCGGCGGGCCCATCCATCTCACCGAGCCGGGCCTAACCCTGACCACCAGGGGCTAACCAATGGCCAAGGCTGAGAACCATACTACCCCTTCCCCCCTTAAAGCCCGCCGGATATCTGCTGCACTGTCGAGGGGTTCACCCCGAACTGAGCGGCGATCTTGCGCACGGCCCGGTCGTCCGGGCGCCCGCAGAGCCTCCTGGATTCGCTCCCGAAGCTCCGGGGCTATCGGAGGGCGGCCAAGCCGCTTGCCCTCTCTCCATTCGAGCTCCGGCGCGGACTCGTTCTTGGATCATCGACCGTTCGAGCTCGGCAAAGACGCCCATCATGCCGAATAGCGCCTTCCCGGCAGGGTGGTCGTGTCGATCCGCTGTTGTCGCGATCGACGCCAGCCCCCATCACTGCAATTGCAAGGCCGCCAGCGAACACCAGGACGCGATCCCGGGCCTCCCTCCTGATCCCTGCCCCCTGTGCACCGACGCGGAGTCGCGGCCGTCGATTGTGATCACAATCGACCTTTCCGTTCGCGAACCTGCAGAACGCGGCTTATCTGCCCATCTGCCATTTCCACCAGGCGATCGACGGCGGCTTCCAGCTCTGCCGCAAACAGATCGGACATTGCGGGATCGTCGAGGCCGGGAAAGGTCAGTGCCCGCGCCCTGTCGACCATCTGCTTCCGCACCGCCGCGATCAGCTCGCGCGGTTTCGGCGTCATCAAACAAGTCATCGCGGAGAGGTTCACCGTCAGAAGCTCGATGGCGTAAAGCCGCATCTGAGCCCTGAGCTCACCTTCGGTCATGACTCCCTCTCCCTTGGGCGTGAAACAGGAGGCGCTCGGCGAGCCCTTCAAGTTGAGGATGTCCCGCACCAGTGACGCCACGAAGGGTGAAGCGGGCCCGCCGTCGGCCACGCAGCGCGCCTTGGCGATCACGCCGTCGAGCGTATGCGCCGGCGTCATGGTGATGCGCTGCTCCAGGCGAAAGAGGTGGCCGGACGAGGCGCCGCGTGCGTCGGTGGTGGCGCTATCGCCCAGACGCCGGTACGCGGCATTTTCGGCGAGATATTGCGCGACGAGCTTGAGCAGTTGGACGTCAGCGGCGCCGGCTGCGTGATCATCATCCATGGGAGTGACCCTCTATGGGGCCAGGGAGCCGCCCCTGGTGCCGGGAGGGTAAGAGCCTGCCGAAGAGACAGGCCGGCGGATTTTCCCGCGAGGGTCTTGTATAGCCGCCGCCTCCCGACATCGGGGTCGTCGGTCGACGAACGGCCGCCAAGCCGTCGGTCTGCGGGCCGCTGTTGTACACGCGACGCGCGTCGGCAGGCGCCCCGCGGCAACGGGTTGCCTGCCCTATCTTCGGTCCGGGCTCTTACACCCATCGGACAGCAAATCTGATCTCAGCAAATCGACTAAGCCGAACGGGCGCCCGCACATCGGGAGCGGTGAGGGGTTCCTCCCGCCAGCGCGGTCACCCTGGCACGGGTGCGGAATCGGGCGCGGTAACGCGGTGGCCGTCCCCCGGTTTTTGTCTGTCGAGCGGAATCCTTCGACGGAAACGAGCGCGACCGTGGTCTGAACCGCGAAGCCGTCGGCCGTGACGGCGTTTCGCCGCCAAGTCGTACAGGTGTGTCGTCATTACAACAGCGACTGGAATTTATCGAAGGGTCCGATGCTACCCACGATCGCTCGCCGCCGTTTGTAAAATGAAGCGACTGATGGATCCGTCTGCCGGTATTTGCTGACGGCCTCGCGGCTTGGACAGCAAGACATAGCAATCCTGACAAATTGGAGTGCGTCATGAAAAAGCTGCTGCTCGGAAGTGTAGCGTTCGCAGCGCTGGCTGCCGCGGGTCCGGTGATGGCAGCCGATATGACGCCGGCGCCGGCACCGGTCTACACCAAGGCCCCGGCTGTGGCGCCGCCGTACGACTGGACCGGCTTCTATATTGGCGGCCATGCCACCTATAGCTGGAGCCATAGCGAGGGTCAGACGACGGACACGGCCAACGGCTTCCTCTTTGCGCCGGGAAGCGGCAATACGTCAGGCTTCCATGGCGGCGGTCAGATTGGCTTCGACTACATGATGCCGTCGCGCATCGTGCTCGGCGTCGTCGCCGACGTCAGCTCGGGTGGCCACAACTCGAACACATTCGTGGGCCCGCACGTGACCGTCACGGGCGAGGGCAAGACCACTGCGACCGAAGGCTTGCGCGGCCGTCTCGGCTATGCGTTCGACACAGTGCTGCTGTACGGCACCGCCGGCTGGGGCTGGTCGAGTGGCACGTCCACGCGGACCCAGGTCGCCGGCATTGTCGGCAATGCGACCCCGGGCACCGTCGAGTCGGTGTCGGTCAACAACAGCGGCTGGCGGGCGGGCGCGGGACTTGATTATGCATTCGCGCGCAATTGGGACGTATTCGCCGAATATAAATATGCGCGCTCCCAGGACATAACCATAACATTTCCGATCGCGCAGCGATCCACCACGTCGCACTCGACCAGCAACGCGATCGAAGCCGGCGTCAATTGGCGTTTCAATGGGCGCTGATCCCTTCATCTGCCGGCTCATGACGACTTCAGCCCCGGGCGAAAGCCTGGGGCTCTTTTTCAGACATCCGAAGCCGGTCGCCCCGATCACGACGGCGACTTGAGGAATTCCAGCACCAAGGCGTTGAACTTGTCCGCGTGCTCGAGGAACGGGTAGTGGCCGGCCTGGTCGAACACCACCTTGCGCGAGCCCTTGATGGCTGAGTTGAGCTTGTCGGCGGTGGCAAGCGAGGACAGCGGATCGTTCGCGCCCCACACCAGCAGCGTCGGTGCGGTGATGCCCCGCACCTGCGCCTCGGTGACGCCACCGAGGCCGCGCTCGGCGGCGGTCTGCATGCTTTCCGCGGTGTAGCCCGAGCGCAGGCGCAGCATCAGGTTGTGCTCGACGAGCTCGTCAGTGACGAATTTATGGTCGTAGTAGAGCTTCTCGAGGTATTCGCGGCTCTCCTCCAGCGTGCCGGCATTCGCGATCTGCCGGCTGTGCCAATCCGGCGCCGCCGTGCGCGGCGGATCGGACGGCGAGCGGAAGCCGCCGTCATCGACCAGCACCAGGCGCTGCACCATGTCCGGATGATGGACCGTGAAGTCGAGCGCGACCGCCGCGCCCAGGGACTGGCCCATAAGGGTCGCGCGCGGCACGCCTATCGCTTTCATGAAGCCGGCGAGAAAACCCGCGAACACGCCGCTGTGGTAGGTCGTCAGCGGCTTGTCGGATTGGCCAAATCCGATGTGGTCGATGGCGACGACGCGGAAATCGGTCGACAGAGCCTTGATCTGCGGCATCCAACGGGCGCCCTCGCCGCCCGATCCGTGCAGCAGGATGACCGGCTCGCCGCGGCCGGCTTCAAGATAGTGCATCTTGTAGCCGAACACGGTTGCGTCCTTGGCGGGCGGCTCGAAGCGTTCCTGCGCACTGGCGCTCGCGCCGAGCAGCAGGGTGGCGGCGATCAGAACGGGAAGTCGCATCATGATGTGGTCCTTTCCGATGTTTGGGGCCGCATGATTGCCAACCGAATTCAGCGTTTCGACCAATATTCCGGGTTCTGCTTGAATACCCTCTTCGGGATCATGCCGTACACCATCTGCACGGCATCGACCGCTTCGCCCACTCGAAAATCAACCCCGACGCTGGCGAGCGCATAGGCGTCCGCGGCCGACAGGCCTTTCTTGTCGCGCAGGAAGGCAACCGTCTCCTGCGCGGCTTCCTGCAAGGCCTTGTTGAGATCGAGATCCAGTCCCATCGCATAATAGTTGGACGCATCTTCCGCGTGCGGCCAGCGCATCGACGCGCCGGCGCCCTTCTGCACGATGAATTGCAGGGTTGCGGTCAGGGAGGCTTCGATGGCGGTGCCGTCGACCTCGCCGTCGCCCTGCACCGCGTGCGAGTCGCCGGTGAAGAACAGCGCCCCGTTGTTGAAGACCGGCAGGTAGAGAGTCGCGCCCACAGTGAGCTTATTGAAGTCCATGTTGCCGCCCCAGCGCGAGGGCGGCCGCGAGCTGACGAGGCCGACATCGCGGGGCGGCGCCACCGCCATGATGCCCATGAAGGGGTGCAGCGGCAGTTCCACGTCGCCGGAGAACAACGCCACATTGCGCGCGAGATCGAACTTGATGATCTTGGCCGCGGGCCCGGGCAGCAGGTCGGGCAGCACGCCGGTGCCATGATTGCTGTTGTTGACCCCGTAGGGAACCCGGTGCTCCAGCGCGACGATGCGGACCTCCAGCATGTCGCCGGGGGCGGCGCCCTCGACATAGATCGGGCCGGTCAGGACGTGCGCGCTGGCGCCTTTCGGACGCGGTACCTTGCGATGGATGTCGATGACGTCCTGCAGCACCTGATCGGCGGGAATGCCGCCGCGACCGAAGAAGGTAGCCGGGTCCTCCGGCGTGTTCATGCCGCTGTGGGAGACGGTGTCGATGCGCACCGTCTGTCCCGATCGGATGTGCAGGACGGGCGGCGCGTCAGCCGCGAAATAACCCCAGAGGACGGTTTCAGGCGTCGAACGCAACGTCGCATCGGCAGCGATGCTCGAGGGAACCGGCTGCGCGGCGGCGGACAGCGCAAAGACCGTGAGCGCGCCCGCGATCGGCCAGCCCAACAGCGATCTCGACATGTTCGGATACTCCGGCGAGACCACATTTTGTCACAGAATGACCCGGGATGGCAGCGCCAAGTGTCGGACGCCCGGCGAAGCGGCCTTCCCAGGCGAGTTCGGCCCTGCGGTCTGTCCGCCCGCGACGGGGAACCTGCCGGTTCGCGCCGGCGTTGAGCGATCGCCACTGACTGCGGTGAAGCGCTAGTCGGTTCCCGTGTGCAGAAGGCCTCACAAATGCGTCGCATAGCTATCGCTGCCGCCTTGCTCCTGGCCGGCCTGGCACCTGCGCTCGCCGACGTGCGCATTACGGCAAGTAACGGCGGCGACGTGCTGGCATACCTGCAGTTCTTTGCGCTGCTCGAGCGATCGGGGGAGCGCATCGTTCTCGATGGGCCTTGCTTCTCCGCCTGCACACTCGTGCTGAGCGCAATTCCGCGTGAACGCATCTGCGTCACGCCGCGTGCGGCTCTCGGATTCCATGCCGCCCGGTTGCTCGACACGCGCCATCGCAAGATTTACCCGGCGCCGGATGCCACGCAAATGCTCGCCGCCACCTATCCGGCGGGGGTCCGGAGCTGGATCGAGCAGCACGGCGGCCTGACCTCGAAGCTCATCATCTTGCGCGGGCAGGAGCTCGCTTCACTGTATCCGCGCTGCAGCTGACACCGAGGTGCCCTGGGCCTTGTCAAGAACAAAGCCGCCGCGAGCGCGTTTGCGACGGGGGCGCACGTCGGCTGCAGCCGTGGCGCTCCCGTTGCAACTGGGATACATGGAAGCAAGCTCGCCGCCGGTCAGGTAAATCAACTGAGGCGAGAGGCCGCCGCGGCGGGAAATCCAGTTCCGAACCTGCTGCGGATAGACGCTCATCAGAAGCTCGGTCCCGTCCGGGCTTACGGTCCGGCGACCGGCTTGGTCAGGCTGCCACGCCGCATGGAACCCCAGCTGCGCCCGGGGCGTGACGCAGATACGATCGCGCGGGATTACGCCCAGCAGCATCGTGCAGGCGGAGAGGCAAGGCCCGTCGATGATCACGTTCTGCCCGGAGTTGCGCAGCGACTGGAGCTTTTCGAGATAGGGACCGATCTGGCCGCCCGGGTCCGAGGTGATGCGCACCGTCGCTAGCGCAGGCGTGGTTGACGCAGGGAATGTGCACGTCGCCGCGATCGTGGCGGCGAGCAGGACAGTCGATGCTCGCATAAACTCTCCCCTCATAGAGCCGCCCAGCTTCAACTATCTTACTGAACCAGTCAGCCAATGCGAAGACTCCTCAACATTAAATTGCAATAACGCGTAGTTATCCGTGATCAGCCGGCATCCGATCCACGAGATCGATCAAAGCGACGACCAGGGCGAGCCGCTGGACGTGGCCTCGCGCAAGCGAAGCTGAAGCAGCGGTACCAATCCGCCGACTGAGCGGTTGGCGGGTCAGGCCGGCCTTGATGTCGTGTTCACGCGTGCAGGGATCAGGACGCGATTGCGGGCCTCCTTCTGATCCCCAAACCCTGATTACGGCCCTCTGGTCCCCCGAAAGGTCATGCGGGTGGCGTTGTGCTCGAGGTTGCGGGCGAGCCGCTCGGCCGCGAAGCCGGCCGAGTTGAGCTTCGCCAAGAAGTCGGATTGCGCGTAGCGGGTGACGCCGATCCGGCTGCGCAGCCGGCTGTACGGCGACAGTGCGGTGCGCACCAGGCCCCATAACGCGGCGATGAGGAATCCGTTGGCCGCGGCGTACCGCAACAGCGCCATCGCGTCGGTGAGCGCGCCGGCATCGGGCGGGATCACGTCGCCGACCACGAGCGTGCCTCCACCTGCCAGCAACCGATGCCAAAGGCCGAGCACGCGGTCGAGGTCGGAGGGCGTCAGATATTGCGTCATCGAATTCGCGACGATGAGGTCGAGGCTCTCCTCCGGCAGCTTCTCCACCTCTTCCGGAGCAAGCACGCGAATGCGCGGATCGGCGCTAAACCGTACGGCGATCGCGGCCCGCACGCTGGGCGCCGCGTCGCACAGCAACACCTCGCTTGCGACCGCGGCCACCCGATCCGCATGGATCGCCTCGCCGCAGCCGTAGTCAAGCACGCGCGTGCGGGGACCTGCCACGAAGGCCGCGATCTGGTCAGCGATCTCGCGATAGTGCACGTCCTTGTGACGGGCGTTGACGTAGATCGAATGGGCGCTGTCCCAGAAGGACCGCCAGTCGGACATCGCTCCCATTCAAGTCACCTCGGCACGCGCGCCGGGCAACCTATAGGGCGGGAACGGCTGGCGCCAGTTCGCTCGTGCGGCTTTGCAAATCGGGGCAGGCGGATGTCCTGAAAGCAAACAGCCTCACGTCCGCCGGCGATCGCGCATGAGGCTGGTGAAGCGGCTGAACAGATAGTGGCTGTCGCGCGGGCCGGGCGAGGCCTCGGGGTGGTATTGCACCGAGAAGACCGGCCGGTCCTTGAGCGCGATGCCGCAATTCGAGCCGTCGAACAGCGACACATGGGTCTCGATCGCATCCGCCAGCAGGGTCGCGCGGTCGACCGCAAAGCCGTGGTTCATGGAGGTGATCTCGACCTTGCCGGTGGTGAGGTCCTTGACCGGATGGTTGGCGCCATGATGGCCCTGGTGCATTTTCATGGTCTTGGCGCCGACCGCGAGGCCGAGCATCTGGTGGCCAAGGCAGATGCCGAAGGTCGGCATGCCTGAATCGACGATGCTGCGGATGACCGGCACCGCATAGATACCGGTCGCGGCCGGGTCGCCCGGGCCGTTGGATAAAAAGACGCCGTCGGGCTCAAGCGCGATGATGTCCTCGGCCGAGGTCTGCGCCGGCACCACCGTGACCCGGCAGCCGGAGCCTGCGAGCAGGCGCAGAATATTGCGCTTGATGCCGTAATCGATGGCGACCACGTGGAACTCAGGCTTCTCCTGCCGCCCATAGCCCGCGCCCCAGCGCCACGGCGTCTCGTCCCAGGTGAAACGTTGCCCGCTCGTCACCATCGGCACCAGGTCCATGCCGATGAGGCCCGGCCATTCGCACGCCTGCCGCTTCAGGGCATCGAGATCGAAGCGGCCGTCGGGCGCGTGGGCGATCACCGCATTGGGCATGCCGTGCTGGCGGATGCGGCCGGTCAGGGCGCGGGTGTCGAGCCCGGACAGGCCGATCACGCCGCGCGCCTTGAGCCACTGATCGAGGTGGCGGGTGGCGCGGTAGCTGGAAGGCTGCGTGATCGCGGCATTCAGCACCACGCCGCGTGCGCCGGGCGTCGCCGCCATGTTGACGGTCTCGATGTCCTCCTCGTTGGTGCCGACATTGCCGATATGCGGGAACGTGAAAGTGATGATCTGCCCCGCATAGGAGGGATCGGTGAGGATCTCCTCATAGCCCGTCATGGCGGTGTTGAAGCAGACTTCCCCGACGGCTTCCCCGGTGGCGCCAAAGCCGATGCCTTCGAGCACGGTGCCGTCGGCGAGCACCAGCAGGGCGGTCGGGGAGGGCTCCGGCCAGCCGTTAGCGTCTTGTTTGGCATTCATGCGCGCTCTACATAGTCCCGGCCGCCACCCGCGTCAAAGAACCATCGTGAGGGCACCGTGCTGCGCGAAGAGATCAACGACGCCGTGAAAACGGCCATGAAATCGCAGGACAAGCTGCGGCTGTCGACGCTTCGGCTCGTCAACGCGGCGATCAAGAATGCCGACATCGAGGCGCGCGGCGCCGGCAAGGCCGCGCTCGCCGACGCCGACCTGCTCGGCCTGTTGCAGAAGCTCATCAAGCAGCGCCAGGAATCCGTGGAGCTCTACGACAAGGGCGGCCGGGCGGAGCTTGCCGATCAGGAGCGCGCCGAGATCGAGATCATCAAGGGCTTCCTGCCGCAGCAGCTCTCGGAGGCGGAGGCGAAAGAGGCGATCGCCGGCGCCATCCGCGAGACCGGCGCCGCCGGCATGAAGGACATGGGCAAGGTGATCGCGGCGCTCAAGGAGCGCTACGCCGGCCGGATGGACTTCGGCAAGGCGAGCGCGCTGGTCAAGGGCATGCTGACGGGCTGAGCGGCGGGCGCCTTGGCGCCCGCGGATGTCGTGGCCCGCATGAAGCGGAGCGCAATGCGGGACAGCCGACCCGGATTTCGCGGAGTTCATCATCGGGCGGCGCTTCGCGCCGACCCGTTGGCTCCATCCGGGCTCCGCATAACTCCGGCGCCCTGTGGATAACTAGGACAAGTCGCACACGCCGGGCGCCGCGGCGCCGCCACCCTATATTCCCAGGGGTGAAGGACTAACCTTGCGAATCGCCATGCGCTTTCCGCCCGAATTCCTCGATGAGCTGCGCGCCCGCCTGCCGGTCTCGGAGGTGGTGGGGCGGCGCGTGAAGCTCAAGAAATCCGGGCGCGAATGGAAAGGGCTCTCACCCTTCAACCAGGAGAAGACGCCCTCCTTCTTCGTCAACGACCACAAGATGGCGTGGTTCGATTTTTCCTCCGGCAAGAACGGCACCATCTTCGATTTCGTGATGATGACGGAGGGGTTGTCGTTTCCGGAGGCCGTCGAGCGCCTGGCCGGCCAGGCCGGCATGGCGCTGCCCGAGGTCACGCGCGAGGATGACGCCCGGGCGCAGCACCGCAAGACGCTGCACGATGTGCTCGATCTTGCCGCCAAGTTCTTCGCGGCGACGCTCGCCGGGCGCGCCGGCGCCAAGGCGCGCGGCTATCTGGCGGATCGCGGCCTCAATCCGGCGGTCCAGATCAGGTTCGGCCTCGGTTATGCGACCTCCGAGCGCTTCGCCCTCAAGGAGCATCTCGGCGCGCAGGGCATTCCGGTCGAGGACATGGTCGAGGCGGGGCTCCTGGTCACCGGCGAGGATATTCCGGTGCCCTATGATCGGTTCCGCGATCGCGTGATGTTCCCGATCGGCGATCTGCGCGGCCGCACGATCGCGTTCGGCGGGCGCGCGCTCGATCCGGAGGCGCCGGCCAAATATCTCAATTCGCCGGAGACGCCGCTCTTCCACAAGGGCGCGACGCTCTACAACATCGCGGCTGCGCGTGTCGCCGCCCACAAGGGTGCCGCCGTGATCGCGGTCGAAGGCTATGTCGACGTGATCGCCATGGTGGGGGCAGGCTACGAGGCGACGGTGGCGCCGCTCGGCACTGCGCTGACGGCGGATCAGCTCGCCCTGCTCTGGAAGATGGCTGATGAGCCCACGCTCTGCTTCGACGGCGATGCGGCCGGCAGGCGCGCGGCCTATCGGGCGGTCGATGTGGCGCTGCCGCTGCTCAAGCCCGGGAAGAGCCTGCGCTTTGCGAGCCTGCCGGAAGGTATCGATCCCGACGATCTCGTCCGCTCGGGCGGGCGGGCCGCGGTCGAGGACGTGCTCGCGGGCGGCCGCCCGCTCGTCCACATCCTGTGGATGCGCGAAACCGAGGCCGGCGGCTTCGAT
>DATDGG010000424.1:0-3581 GCA_036522235.1 Xanthobacteraceae bacterium | reverse complement strand
AGCGCCGCGCCATCACCAGGATCCGGGGCTCAAAATCATCCGGTAGAGTCGGAGTGTGGCGCGGTGGCGGTAGGACGAACATATCTGTTGCCGCCCCTTTCGTCTGGCGGTGCCTCACTAGCTCGCCCGTTGTTCCCGTTTCCACACCCCGCTCATCGAACCGGACATGCAGATTTGCCGCATCCGGCTCTCGGACAAGACGTCACGCCTTCACCCACGACGGGCCCCGACCAAGCCGTGCGAGGCGTACGAGCTGGAAGTGCCCGTAAAGGTGCGAGAGGGGATAACTCCCGCCCTTGCGTCGCCTGACTTTGTGCTTGTACCGGAGCCACCGGCGCAACCGCACAGCCGTGTAGTTGTCGAGCGCGCGATACGCTTTGCTGGTGGTGCCGACACTGAAGTAATTGGCCCACCCGCGAAGCGCGCGGTTCAACATGTCGACGAGCTCTGTGGTCTCTTGCCAGCTACGCGCTCGGTCAGTCAGCGCATGGACTCTTTCGACCATGCGCTTGATGCTCTTCTTTGACGGCCGGTAGCCCAGCCGGGCCTTACCAGTCGTTGGAGAGTACATCCGCCCGAACGTATAGCCCAAGAAGTCGAACTCCCCGTCCGGAACCCTGCAGATCCGTGTCTTGTCCTCGTTCACTGTCAGCTTCAGCTTGCCCATGATCTCGCGCAGATGGTGCAGCGCATTCTCCGCGCTGCCCCTTCGGCACAGGATCACAAGATCATCCGCATAATTGACGAGGCGAGTGCCGAGGCGTTGCTCAAGGCCGAGCTTCTTCCACCCCAGCACAAACCGGCGCATGTTGCGGCGCGACAGACGAGATGAGAAGCGCGCGTCGATCAGGATGAGAGACTGTCGCCGGATGCGCGACGAAAGGTGGGCGTAGCCCGACTGAAGTCCGAATCTGGCGAACGGCGCGGCCCCGTAAGGGGCCTGTTTTCTGGCGATCGCGGTCGGCCGGATAGGAAGCGGTTCTTCACGCCGATGAGGAACCGCAGTTTGCCCGGCCGCCACGTCACCGATTGCCAGATGAGGCTGTACATGAGTTTCCGCCAAGCCGAGACGCCGAGTATTGCCGCGGCCAAGGCCGGGTTCAGCATTGCCACTGCTTATCGCATCGAACAGGATCCGCGGCTGCCTTCGCAAAGGAAAGCGCCGCGTGGCCGCCGACGGCGCGATCCGCTGGCTGCGGTTTGGGACAGCGAGGTGGTGCCGTTGCTCAAGAGCGTTCCGGGGCTGCGGCCAGTCGCCATTTTTGACGAGATCCGGCGCCGCCATCCCGAGATCGGCGCCGGTGTCCGCCGCACGCTGGAGCGGCGCATCCGTGCCTGGCGGGCGCTGAACGGGGCCGAGCAGGACGTCATCTTCCGGCAGGTGCATCCGCCGGGCCGGCTGGGGCTTTCCGATTTCACCGACATGGGCGATCACGGCGTCGGCATCGCCGGTTTGCCACTCGATCACCGGCTCTATCACTTCCGCTTGGCTTTTTCGGGCTGGGAGCATGCCCATGTCGTGCTCGGCGGTGAGAGCTTTGTGGCATTGGCCGAGGGACTGCAGAATGCGTTGTGGGCACTCGGCCGCGCCCCGTCGCAGCATCGCAGCGATAGCCTGTCCGCCGCCTTCCGCAATCTCGACGACGACACGCGGCAGGATCAGACGCGGCGCTATGAGGCGCTGTGCGCGCATTACCGCATGGAGCCGACCCGCAACAATCGCGGCGTGGCGCACGAGAACGGTTCGATAGAGAGCCCGCACAGCCATCTCAAACAGGCGATCGAGGACGCGTTGCTGTTGCGCGGATCGCGCGACTTCGGCGACCTACAGACCTATCGCCGCTTTGTCGACGAGGTCGTCGGGCGCCGCAATGCTCGCAACCGCAAGCGGCTCGATCTCGAGCGCTCGGCTTTGCAATCGCTGCCAGCACGCCGGACGACGGATTACGAGGAGACCATCGTCACCGTCACCTCGACCAGCGGGTTCATCCTCAAGAAGGTGTTCTATTCGGTGCCCTCGCGCCTGATCGGCCACCGGCTTCGCGTGCGGCTCTACGACGACCGGCTCGAATGCTTTCTCGGTGCGACGCCGCTGACGACGCTGCGCCGCGGGCGGCCTCATTCCAGCGGAAAGCATGGCCACGTCGTCGATTATCGGCACGTCATCCATGCCTTGCGCCGCAAGCCAATGGCCTTGCTCAATCTGGTCTATCGTGAGCAGCTCTTCCCGCGCCGCGCCTATCAACGCGCCTTCGAAGCGTTGTTGGCCGGCGACAGCGCGAAGCAGGCGTGCCGCACTGTGGTCGGGCTGTTGGCGCTCGCTCATGATCGAGCCTGCGAGGCCGAGCTCGCCGAGGCCATCGACGCCGAGCTGGACGCCGGAAGGCTGCCCGATCTCGACACGCTCGGCCGCTGCTTCGCGCCTAATCCGGCCGCCATTCCCGACATCACCGTCGAGGTGGCGCCTCTGCATCTTTATGACGAGCTCAGCACTGTCCAGCTGGTTGGTGCGGCATGAGAACGACCGATCCCGGCGACGCCGCCCGCATCGAGCTGCTTCTCGCCGAGCTGCGTTTGCCTGCCGTAAAACTGGTCTGGGCTTCCCTTGCCGCTCAAGCCGACAAGGAAGGCTGGCCGGCCGCACGCTTCCTGGCTTCATTGGCCGAACATGAGATTGCCGAGCGCAGCCGCCGCCGGCTCGAACGCCACCTCGCCGAAGCCCGGTTACCGCCCGGCAAGACGCTCGACAGCTTCGACTTCGAGGCCGTCCCGGTGATCAGCAAGGCACAGGTCATGGCGCTCGCCGCTGGTGACGCCTGGTTGAACAACGGCGCCAATTTACTGTTGTTTGGGCCACCGGGCGGCGGCAAGAGCCACCTTGCGGCAGCTCTCGGCTTGGCTCTCGTCGAAAACGGCTGGCGCGTGTTGTTCACCCGAACCACCGATCTTGTCCAGCGACTGCAAATTGCCCGTCGCGAGCTCGCTCTCGAAGCCGCTATTGCCAAGCTCGACAAATTCCATCTGCTGATCCTCGATGACATCGCCTATGTCACCAAAGACCAAGCCGAAACCAGCGTGCTCTTTGAGCTCATCAGCGCCCGCTACGAGCGGCGATCCCTCCTCATCACCGCCAACCAGCCCTTCGGCGAATGGGGCAAGATCTTCCCGGACCAGGCAATGACGGTCGCGGTCGTCGACCGCCTGGTTCATCATGCCACCATCTTCGAGATGAACGTCGAGAGCTACCGCCGCCGCGCCGCACTCGAACGCAAGCGGGGCCGTGGCCGCCCGCCGGTCCACGCGACAGTCGCCGTTAACGCCTGATCGCCGCGCCGCGACAACCAATCCCTCGATGGCCCCTTGCGCGGCAGACACGCCGCGACGATCATGCCAATGCCGCGACGCCGGATTCCCATCCTGATTGCCGCTCCTTTCCCATCCAGATCGCCGCGCTACAACTCGGCGTGCACGAAGTTGTCCCGGAGTGGCTTTGGGGCGCGGGAAGCCCAGTCGAGATAGAGCCACTCGGTCACAACCAGGACGGAAAGCACGACGGCATAACTGCGCGTCTCCGCGGCCTC
>DATDGG010000423.1:0-2974 GCA_036522235.1 Xanthobacteraceae bacterium | reverse complement strand
TTTTCGTGTCCAGATGATTCGTAACCAGCTGGATCCGAGTAGAATCAATGCCGTGCACCTCATCAAGCATAATCAGTGCCGGACACTCGTGGACATAGCCCGCGAAGACGGGCGTAAACGCCCTTATGTTCCGGCCATCTCGATCAGGATAGCACGGTGCCTGCCGATCGAGATCGACGGGACAAGCCCGGCGATGACAATTGATGAGACTCAACGCGCGGCCGCAGCGACCGAAGCGGCGGTCTGGCCGAACAGGATTGCGCGCTCTTCCGCGGTGCGGATGCCGGGCGGATTGGGGTTGATCTCCTTGGCTTTGGCGTAGGCGCGCGCGACGGCGGGCCGGGCGCGGACGGCTTCGAACCAGCGCTTGAGATTGGGAAAGTCCTCGAGCTTCTGGCCCTGCCGCTCATAGGGCACGATCCAGGGATAGATCGCCATGTCGGCGATCGAATAGTCGCCGGCGATGAAGGAACGGCCGGCCAGGCGGCGGTCCAGCACCCCATAGAGGCGGTTGACCTCGTTGCGATAGCGATCGATCGCGTAGGGGATTTTGTCGACCGCGTAATTGCTGAAATGATTGTTCTGCCCGGCCATGGGACCGAGATTGCCCATCTGCCAGAACAGCCACTGGATGGTCTCGGTGCGCCCGCGCAAGTCGGCCGGGATGAAGCGGCGGGTCTTGTCGGCGAGATAGTGCAGGATGGCGCCGGATTCGAAGAGCTGGATCGGCTGGCCGCCATCAGCCGGCTCATGGTCGACAATCGCCGGAATGCGGTTGTTCGGGGAGATTTCCAGGAACTCGCGCGCGAACTGCTGACCCTTGCCGATATTCACCGGGTTGATCCGATACGGCAGGGCGGCCTCTTCGAGAAAGATCGTAATCTTATGGCCGTTCGGCGTGGTCCAGTAATAAAGGTCGATCATGGGGTCTCCGTCGGATTGCTGCCCTGCCCAAAAGCACGCATTGGGCATTGCTGGAGGTAGTTGTCCATCCCCGAGCCCGCCAGACCGCTCCCGCGGAGCCTGGACGCGAGCTTGGCAGCCATGCGAATTGTAGGCCCATGGAAATGAAAGCGCGCGACGAGCTTGCGGCCCTGTTCGGCAACATCGTGGCGGAAGCCGGCGAGCTCATCACGGCGATGCAGCCATCCGACAGCGGCGCGCGCCGCAAGGCCGACGGCTCGCCGGTCTGCCGTGCCGACCTCGAGGCGGAGGCGCTCATTCTGGCGCGGCTTGCCGCCGTCATGCCGGGCGTCGCGGTCTTCGCCGAGGAATCGTTTGCGCCGGCTCGCGTGGGCGGCGTGCCGGAGCGCTGTCTCCTGGTCGACCCGCTCGACGGGACGCGCGAATATCTCGCGGGCCACAGCGATTTCACCGTCAACATTGCGTTGATCGAGGCCGGTGACCCGGTCGTGGGGGCGATCTGCGCGCCGGGGCGGCATCAGGTCTATGTCGGGGGTGCGACCGCCTTTGCGGCAGAGCTTGCGGCGGACGGCACGCTGCCGGGTGACGCTTTGCAACCCATCGCCACCCGGGCGGTTCCGGACGCGGGCCTGCACGCGCTTGCCAGCCGATCGCATATGAATCCGCAGACCGAGCACTGGCTGCTGCAAGGCGGGGTCGCGGCGCTCGATCGCGTGGGTTCATCCTTGAAATTCTGCTTGATTGCGCGCGGACATGCCGATGTCTATCCTCGCCTCGCCCCCACCATGGAATGGGACACGGCCGCCGGTCATGCGATCTTGAATGCCGCCGGCGGCTGCGTGCTGGCCCCCAATGGATCGCCGCTTCGCTACGGGAAACAAGATGCCGGATTCAAAAATGCGGGTTTCATCGCCTGGGGTCGCAAACCCATTGGCTGAGCCGAGCGGTCCCCTGCACGCTGAGGCGCAACGAGGCTTCGATCCATGCCGTTGAGCGACGCCGTGGTGTTCGTGACCGGCGGCGCGGGATTCATCGGCTCGGCGCTGGTGCGTCACTTGCTGGCGGATACCCAAGCCCGTGTGGTCAATATCGACAAGCTCACCTATGCGGCCAGCACGGATTCCATTCCGCAGGCTTCCGGCCATCCGCGCTATTGCTTCGTGCAGGCGGACATCTGCGACGGCGGCGCGCTGCGGCGCCTGTTCGATGAGCACCGGCCCCGCTATGTGATGAACCTGGCGGCGGAAAGCCATGTGGACCGCTCGATCGATGCGCCGGCCGAGTTCATCAATACCAATGTGGTCGGAACCTTCACGCTGCTGCAGGAGGCCCTGCACCACTGGCGCGCGCTCGACGGCGGTGCCCAGGCCGCCTTTCGCTTCCACCATATCTCGACCGACGAAGTCTTTGGCGCGCTCGGGCCCAAGGGATCATTCACCGAGACCAGCCCCTATGCGCCGCGCTCGCCTTACGCGGCCTCCAAGGCATCCTCCGATCGTCTGGTGCGCGCCTGGCACGAAACCTACGGCCTGCCGACGCTGCTTACGAATTGCTGCAACAATTACGGACCGTATCAGTTTCCCGAGAAGCTCATTCCGCACATCATCATCCGCGGCCTCAAGGAGCAGTCCCTGCCGGTCTACGGCGACGGCGGCAACGTGCGCGACTGGCTGCATGTGGAGGACCACGCGCGGGCGCTGGCGCTGGTGCTCGAACGCGGCGCGGTCGGGGCGACCTACAATATCGGGGCCTGCGAGGAGCGGCCCAATATCGCGGTGGTGAAGACGATCTGCGCGCTCCTCGACGAGGTCGCACCTTCGCCAGCGGGCGCGCGCGAGCGGCTCATCACGTTCGTTCCCGACCGGCCCGGGCACGATCACCGCTATGCAATCGATCCGACCAAGATCGAGCGCGAGCTCGGCTGGCGCGCCGCCGAGACGTTCGAGAGCGGCCTGCGCAAGACCGTGCGCTGGTATGTCGAGAACCGGCCCTGGTGGCAGTCCCTGCTCGACCGCGGCTACCAGGCGGAGCGGATCGGGCTCGCCGGCGC